>JBAWZW010000047.1:0-18931 GCA_037142835.1 Verrucomicrobiota bacterium | reverse complement strand
GGAGCGGATCGTCGGAGGTCCGAGCCGCAACAAGCGCCTCGGGCCGATGTCGCCGGCTCCGGACGCCTGCTTGAGAACGGTGCACCGGAGCGCGGTTTGGCTTTCTATTAATCAACATAAACAACTAGAACACATACCGATGAACCCTCCACCGACAAAGCAAAAGCAATCATTCAGTCCATCCACCCCGCCCGATCGATCCCGCAAGACAACTGACCTGTCTCTTTATCTTGTGTGCGGGAAAACCGCTTGCACGGTTTGAGGAGGGGGGACGCTCTTCTAACGGATGGCGTTCCCTACTCTACCAATGAGTGATGCTTCGAAACTGGTTCGCGACGAGCGGGTCAAGCTTGGCACAAAGGATATTTCCAATGGACCGATCAAGCGATGGAGCAAATGGACAAGCCCAGCCCGGTCCAGTTTCCCAATCTGTCCATCAATCGGTAGCGACCGCCGAGCCGCTGCCGGGCGAGGTGCCGAACCGCGCCTGACTCAACGCAGAGGACCCGCAACGTGGCGTTCAATGTCGAGCGTTCGTCTTCCTTGGGAAAGAGGGCGGGCGGGATTGGCGTCAAGGTGCCGGCGCCTTCACGCTGACATTGCTGAGCTTGTCGATCATGACTCTGCCGATTTCCCCTGGCCCAATTTTAGCATTCAATGTCGTGATCCTTTCCCCCGTGCTGGCGGTATCAACGTGGGAGAATCTGATCGATAGGTTGCCGGTATTGGCAATCTTCTTGGTCAAGGTTTTGGTGATCCAGGTGTCCTTGGCGTCGGCGCTGAGGTCAAAGCGCTCGGTGTATTTTGTCGGGCCGACCAGGAAGGAGGCCTCGAATGCCCCTTGGCCCCCGTTGGGACTCTTGAAGATGTCTTCTCTGAGTGTGGAGAAGGTCAGGGACAAGGTGGATCCTGCGTCGACCGATACGCCCAAATCCTGCTTTATCCAAGAACCTTGATCGCTGAGGTTGAGTATCCAGAGTCCGCCTCCGGGTGGGGTGGAGATGTCATGTCGCCGCGCGTAATTGGCGAGGTTATTCGTCCAATGGGAATCGAGATTGCCCCAGACTCTGCCCGGGCTAGTGGTCGGTGGATCTGGGGTTTCGAAGCTCCCGTTTTTTACGAAGATATCTGAGGTAAGGGGAAGCGTTAGGGTGGCATCTGCGCTGAAGAGCTCCGCATCGCGCGCTTGATATCTGAACAAGTCGTCTTCGGTGGAGTTCGCCGCCGGCGCGTAGCTGAGATTTTCAAGATTAGCCACGGGGATTGCCTCACTCGGGACGGAGGTGAGGGGCTTGCCGCTGAGCATCAAGGTGCCATGGGCAGGCAACGAGGTGACCTTGATCGCCCCCAGCGTGTCGCCGGTATCCACATCCGAGAACGGGAAGTCTGCTGCGGCAAACGTCTTGACGGTGCCTTTTCTGATGAGCACCGAGGGGCCGGTGGAGGTGGGCGGGTCGTTTACTGGCGTCACATTTATCATCAACGAGGCGGCGCGGCTCCAAAGGTTGTTCGGGTTCTGGACCTTGAAGCCGATCGCCGCGTAAGGCACACCGTTGCCATTCAAATCTGGCTGGTAGGTGAGTTTACGGATATCTGAGGCTGGAACAATCTGGTTCAGTTCGACTGGGGTGCCGTTGAGCTTCAGGGTGCCCAGCGGCGAGAGCGAGGTGATCTGCACGGCGGCGAGTGGGCTTGCCTGCGGATCCGAATAGCCAAAATCGCCTCCTGCTAGGGATATGGGCGTGTCTTCTAAAGTCGTGAGAGATGTGTTAGCGGATTTCGGGGCCTTAGCGTCCACCACCGCTGGCGTCACGGTGACATCACTGATTTTGTCTAACCATGAAAGGGTTTTGCTGGTGCCGCAAAACCCGAGACTCAAATTCCCCGAATGGGTGATGGTTTTGGTCAGGGTGTAGCTCTTCCAGCGGTCGGCGGGCAACGAGGTGGTGTCGAACGCCAGAGGGTATTTCGTCCCGCCGACCTCGAAATAGGCCTCCCCTTGTCCCCCGGGCGTGTTTTTAGCCCTGCCGAGCCAGAAAGTCACCGCAAGCGTATCTCCGGCGGAAACGTGGCGGGGTAAGTACTGCGACAGTGGGTGATCGACCGGTGTGAGATCCGCGCTGATCGGCGCCGCCCATTGGCCGCCGCCGTCCACGCTGCGGGTGAATGCGCCAGCGGGTACGACCTGCTGTTGCTGGAAACTGGGCGGGGCCTCTATGGTGCTCCACGGGCTGCCGATTCTGGCGGAAAGACCGATTGGTTTGGCGCCAGGGGTCTCGAAGCTGCCGTTCATTACCGGGACCTGGAGCATCTCAGGGTCGAGGACTTTCAGGGGCAGTTGAAGGGTCGCCTTGCCCACGCTGCGATACATCTCGTTGGTACTCTCACCGCCGGGAGCATCGTAGAATACATAGAGCTTGTCGCCAACCGGCACCACCGTGGGCATGCCGATGCATTGATGGCTCCACGTGCAATTGGAGCCGTCCAGCACAATGGCTTTGCAGGCGGGATTCCAGTGGTTGACGTCGTTGGTCCAATAGACCCAGACCGCGTCCGGGCACAGATTGCCGATATGATTCACAAACAGAAACCAGGTATTGCTGGTCGGTTCGAAGTACATCGACGAGTTCTCGAGATTTTCCGTAACGGGCAGGGCTGGCGTGGGGTCAAGCGTCCACTCGCCATGGAGATTCTTGGTGCGGGCGATGGAGATCGTCCGTCGTACTTTTGCATCCGCAGTACCGAAGAACATCATGTATTCGCTACCCTGTTTGATGATATGACCGGGATAGGCGGACATGGAATAATAGGTACCTTCCTTCGTGCTGAAGGGGACGGGATCGTAACGCTTTGTCCAGGGACCCGCCGGAGACGTGCTGGTGGCGTGCATCGCCAAGTAGGGGGCGATGGGAATCTTGTCAGTGCCTCCAGTGGTGTTGGGGGTGCCTAAATAATACATGTGCCAAAGATTCTTCTCGTCTTTGATGATCCAAGGCGAACAGGCCGCCGCCGAATCCGCCACGCCGGGTCCGAATTCAAGCAGAGGCCCCTTGCGCTCCCAGGTTTTTAGATCCCTGCTCACCGCTAGGCACGACACCCACCCTTTGGCCCCAGCGCCGTCGTAGTATAAATAATAGGTTCCATCGACGCAATTGATCATGGCCTCGCGGGCATTCATGCTATCGCACTGATTGGGGCCCTTGCCGTATTCTAGGAACATGCCCTGATCCACGGCATTCAAGCGGTAGGAGGGGTAAGGGCGACCATCCAAGTAACTCAGAGGATTTTCGACCACAACGAGGTTCGTGCCAGATGGGGTGGCCGCCTTGGGTTGATCTGCCGAGGAGGTGAGCGGGGAACTGAGGCCGATCAGGACCATCGCCAAACCGAAAACCTGCGGCATCTGCGGGAAAGGCCGTTGCTCGGCCTTCTGGCGAGAGGTGAAGTGGTTGGGCACTTTTATTGAATTCATGTGATGGTTTAGTTGCGCTGGCTTTGCTCCAAATTTTTGGTTGTTCCTCAAAAGCTGGCAATTTTCCGCACGAGGCGAATGGCAGGTCGTGACTTAACCTGAACTCAGAAGTTGGAAAAAGCATCAATCTTGGGCGGAGTGCTGGGGTTTTGGAGGGCAATACCAAACCCCACCTCAAATTCCACACCAAACGATCCGTTGAAGATTTACGCCGCCATTTGGCTCCGTTCGGTCCGTCACGACAACCAGAACCGCAGTGCATTGCCAGCCTCGACGCGCCCATTTGCCAAAGCACTCCTCGGACAGCCAGGTGAGCGCTCGAACACGACCTCAGCGTCGGGGTGAAGATTCAAAGTCATTTTAAGGCATTACGCTGGAAATCAGCAGCATCAGTCGGGTGGTTTTTAGGCATCTCTGGTTGGTCTTTCTCAGGCTGTGCTCCGCCTGCCGAACAAGCCGAGAGAGAGCTTCAGGGCAGGCCAGCGGGGAATAACGGTTTTAGGGAAACTTCTGAGAGTGCTTGCACTTTTTGAGGGGAATCGTCTTGGTACTTAAGGTGGAAATTTCACGGCGAAAGTTTGAGCATACCGAGTTGGGCGTGCTGTTCTTTCTTAATGCGGCAGCGATTGGGATGTGGAATGTCCCGTTAGCTAATGTGTTGAGGGCGAATGGGTATGAGGAAATCGTGCCTTATGCGTATGCGTGCAGTGGTATCTCGGCTTTTATCTCCCCGATGATCATTGGGGCGTTGGCGGATCAGCGGATTTCGCCGACGCGCTTGGTTCGGTGGCTGGCGGTGACCACCGGGGGATTTCTCGCCTTAAGTTTTTACGGGATTGGCGCACAATGGTCGGCGGGTTGGGTGTTGGGTGCGCTGCAACTCCAGTCGCTTTGTGTGGCGCCTGTTTTCGGGTTGACTACCGCGATCGTCATGGGGCGTTTGAAGGATCCTGCGCGGGAATTTGGGCCAATTCGGGCGTGGGCGACATTGGGGTGGATGGCGGCGGGGGTATTTGTGAGCTGGGTTTTACGGGCGGACACCACGGTGGCGAGCGGGTATGCGGCGGCGGCTACTTGGGTCTTGAGTGCGTGCTCGACATTTCTTTTGCCAGAGGTGCCATTGGTTGAGGTGAAAGCGCGTCGGACGTGGAGTGATATTTTTGGGCTAGAGGCTTTAAGTCTTTTTGCTACGCGGGAGCATCGGGTGGTTTTTCTGACGGCGGGATTATTTGCGATCCCGATGGCCGCTTTTTATCCATACACGCCGATGCAATTGAAAGACTTAGGGGTGACGCACGCGGCGGCAGCGATGTCCCTAGGTCAAGTGAGTGAGTTAGTGGCGATGTTTGCGATGGGAAGGATTTTGGCGCGAGTGCCTCTGAAGGGTATTTTTCTGGCGGGAATTGGGTTTGGGATTTTGCGTTATATTCTTTGTGGGTTGAATGATAAAAATTGGTTGCTTGTGGGGGTGGGGCTCCATGGGTTCGCTTTTGCGTTCTACTTTATCACTGCGCAAATCTATCTAGAGGAGAGAGTTCCGTCCCGACTGCGAGCGAGAGCGCAGGCTTTGCTCTCGGTGATGATCGGGGGTTTTGGGAGTTTGTTTGGTTATCTGGGGAATGGGTGGTGGAAGAAGGTAAACACCTTTGGGGGGCAGACGAACTGGTCGTGTTTTTGGTTGGGTTTGGCGGTACTGATGGTTGGGGTGCTGGTCTTCTTTGCCATGAATTACCGCAATGAGAAGCCGGGTCGGGCCGTGGCGAACGGCTAAGTGGGTGGAGATTCTTTTGCGGGGGCTATGTGCAGTGGTTGGCCAATGATTTCCTTACGGAGGGTGGCACTTTTTGCGAGAGTATGGGCGAGGAGAACGGGAACAGTGGGGAGGGCTTGGGCTCGAATGAAGATCTGGTAGCTGAAAAAGCCTTTGGAAATGAAGATGCCGAAGCGATTGAGGGTGAGAAGGATACGACTGAGAAAGTTGTTGCCAATCGCTTTTGGAAAAGGGGCGGGAATGCCTTGCGTTTCGATGACTTTGTAACCTGTTTGTTCAAAAAGTTCGTGGAGACTGTGGAAGGTGAAGAGTCGGGTGTGCGTGCGATCAAGGATGCCTTTTCGACCGTAGTTAAAGCTTCCGAGGAGGAGCATTAAACGGGTGACAGCGAAGCCAATGTTTGCGGTGGTGAGGATGATTTCTGGGCGTTGGTTGGCGGCGCCAGCGCGAAGTTTTTCCATAAAGACTTCGGGATCTTTGAGATGCTCGATGACATCGAGGATAAAGATTTGACTGAAGTCGGAGATGGCAACGGGAAAGTCTTCCGACTCCATATTCCAGCGTTTAAATTCGAGGTTGGGGCGGTCGGAGTGGGAGCGGATATATTGGTCGAGCCCGACGACTCGGGTGGCCTTTTCGGCAAGATGATCGGAGACATAGCCTTGGCCACAACCAAGGTCGAGGATGTGGGCACCCGGTTTTGCGGCGGCGATCGCCAAGGTATGGGAGGAGGGGAACCCGATTTTGAGGTCGTAAGTCAGTTCGACTTGGCCGACATCAAATTTCCGATCGTAAAGGAGATTCATGAGGTGGCACTTGGCCCGAATCATGGTTTTACAAATGTTCCAAGCGTATTTTAGTCCGTTGACGTGACAAATTTCGTCGCCATAAAAAGTGGGTATGGGGATTTCCTGAATGCGAATGCCTGCAAAGTGGAGTTGGACGATGATGTCCGTATCGAAGTGAAAGTCGTTTGAGTTTCGTTCGAAGGGAATGCGCCGGAGGGCTTTAGTGGCGTAGAGCCGGTAGCCGCTATGGAACTCACTGAGTTGGGTGCCGAGGATGGCATTTTGGAAGGAGGTGAGGACTTGATTGCCGATCCATTTGTAAAAGGGCATTCCGCCTTTGAGGGCATCCTCTTTATGGATCATTCTTGAACCAAAGACGGCGTCGGCGTTGCTCGTAAAAAATGGCTCGAGGAGGGATGGAAGTTTTTCTGGGGCATATTGGCCGTCACCGTGAAGGAGGGCGACGATATCGAAGTCGTGATCGATAGCGTAACGATATCCGAGCTTTTGGTTGCCACCATATCCTTGGTTTTCGGGGTTACGGAGGACGGTGATTTTGAAATCGCTCGTTCCGTCTTCGCGCTTTAAGCCTGTTGCGAAGGTGGCATCCTTGGAGGAGTCATCAATGATCAGAACTTCCACTCCGGGCCGTCGCAATTCAGGGGGGATGCGATCGAGGACGCCGTTGATCGTTTTCTCGGCATTGTAAGCAACGATGAAAATGAGGACGCGTTTTTGGGAGTAATCGATCACGAATTCAGGCGGTGATTGTGGGTGACTTTAGCGAGGAAAACGCTGGTGGTTTTAGCGCTGGCTGATGATTCCACGGGCGACGGCATCGGCGAGTCGCTGGCGGTATGATGAGGAGCCAGCAATGAGTGCCCCTTCGGCACGGTTAGTCAGAAAGCCACATTCCACAAGGACGGATGGGATGCGGGTATTGCGGATCACATAGAATCCCCGAGCGCGGAGGTGACGATCTTCAGTGTTCGTAGCGCGGACGACGGAGCGGTGGATGGATGAGGCGAGGCCGAGGCTCTTTTTGGTGTAGTAGTAAGTCTCGATACCGTTAGCCCCTTCACGGGTGGAGGAGTTAAAATGAATGGAGACAAAGATGGCGTTGCTTTGGCTATTGGCAATGGCACAACGTTTATCAAGGCCGATGAACTGGTCGTCGCGACGAGTCAAGATTGTACGGTAGCCGAGAGAGTTGAGGCGAGATTGGAGGCGACGGGAGACATCGAGGGTGTAGATTTTTTCGGCGTAGCGGTCGCCGGCGACGCCGCCCCGATCGTGTCCGCCGTGTCCAGGATCGATGACCACGGTGGGGCGGGCGAAAGCGGGGGAAGCGGTGAGATCGAATAAGCTGAGGAGGGAAAAAAAGAAGCAGAGGAGTTTGACGAATGTTTTCATGGCAAGGCGGTTGGGACGATTTTAAAAAATCGTGCCGAAGGCGAGAGGAAACATTGAATGCCGATTGTTGGGTGGCGGAATGAAGGCGATTACGTTGAGTGGCGATTTAAAGGGAGTTGCGAAAAGGCTCGAGGCCGAGATCGAAGAGATTGGCCGAGTTGTCCATCAGAGTGATGAGTGTGGGGAGGAAAGTAGGCCAATCTTGGTTATTAATAAACGAGGTATCCCAAGAAACGAAGAGGCTGGAGGGAGCAACATTGGACTGTTCGATCATTACGCGGACGTCTTTATCCCAATCAAGGACAGTGACATAGCCGAGTGCCGCTGGGCGGTTGATCATGGGGCTGTAAGAAAAGCGTTGGAGAAAGGCGTCGCGTTCTTCCGTGGAGGGGAATTGGCAATGACCGTGGGCGGAGAGGGTAGAAAAAGTGTTTTTGGGGAAGTCGAGGAGGGTGTAAAATCGGTTAAGCGTATCACAAAGAATCTGCCAGTCGCCGGCTGTCCGTGCGTTACGGATGCTGAATTTGATTCGATCAGCGGTCCGAAGAAGCGTTCCATTATCGCCAAAGAATTGAGCACTGAGTTCGTAACCGAAGAGATCATCCCAACGTTTCAGACGGATTTGATCTGGGCGGAGAGTGAGTCCTTTTGTGGGTTCGCAGAGAGCGGCCCCGAAGGATTCGAGTTTGGCATCCGCAAAGCCGAGGGGGATGGGGAAGGGGATATCTAGATGAATTCCAAAGAGGTCAATCGGGAGGATTTCCATAAAGTTGAAGATCGTAGGTGATGATGGTGCGGGAGGCACGCGGATTCTTTTTGTTAGGTGAGGTAGGGTTGTGGCTGGACAAATTTTCTAGGGGTGGCGATTGGAGAAGGTGTGTTCAACTTGATGTTTCAGTTCATTTGCGGCGTCTTCGAGGATTGCGATCACCGGCTGGGTTGCGGATGCTGGGGAAGGGAATGGTGCTCGGGCTCTTTCACTCTGTTGGTGCGATGACTTGGGACTATTTAATTGTAGGGGCGGGATTTGCTGGGGCAGTTTTGGCGGAGCGTTTGGCGAGTCAATCTGGGGCGAGTTGTCTGGTGATTGATCGTCGGGATCATATCGGGGGGAATGCTCATGATGCCTATGATGCGCATGGGGTGTTGCTCCATAGTTATGGGCCCCATTATTTTCGGACGAACTCCGATCGAATTGTCGATTATCTGAGTCAGTTTACGGAGTGGCGTAGAGTGGACTACAAGATCCTTTCTTGGGCACGTGGTCGCTTTTGGCAGTTTCCGATTAATTTAAACACCTATGAGCAGTGGATTGGGCGGGAGGCGACTAGTGAAGAAATGGAATTAGCAATGGCATCGTGGCGAGTGCCGATTGATCACCCGAAGAACAGTGAAGAAGTGATGATTTCGCAAGTGGGGGTGGAGCTTTACGAGATGTTTTTTAAAAACTATACGCGGAAGCAGTGGCGTCGTGATGCGAGCGAACTGGATGCGAGTGTTTGCGGGCGCATCCCCGTTCGGTTGAACCGGGACGATCGTTATCTTTCAGAAAAGTTTCAAGCGCTCCCCAAGGACGGATACACGGCAATGTTTCGTAAAATGCTCGCGCATCGAAAGATCGAGGTGAGATTGAAGACAGACTATCGGCAAGCTCGAGAAGAGATTCGGCATCGTCATTTGATTTATACGGGGGCGATCGATGCCTACTTTGAGGAATGCTATGGGGCGTTGCCCTATCGATCGCTACGCTTTGAGCGAGAGACATTTGAGCAGGAATTTTTTCAGCCGGCGCTTCAAGTCAACTATCCGAACGATCACGAATTTACGCGGATCGTCGAATTGAAGCACGCCACTGGGCAACGTTTGCCAGTGACGACGATTGTTCGCGAATATCCCGAAGATTTTTCGCCGGGGCGAGAGGCTTATTATCCGATTCCAGCCCCCGAGAGTCGGGCACTTTATGAGCGGTACGCGGCCCGAGCGGCGGCGGAGACAGGAACGACATTTGTCGGTCGGTTGGCGAGTTATCGGTACTACAATATGGATCAAGTCGTTGGGATGGCATTGGCAGAATTTTCGAGGCTAGCTGGGCGTCTGGTGTTGGACTGATGAAAGTCGATTTACACATTCATTCTCGCTACAGCGAACGAGCGCCGGAGTGGCTGTTTCGGCGCGTTGGGTTGGCGGAGAGTTATTCTGAGCCAAAAGCTCTTTACGACTCCTTGTGCGGACGAGGAATGAATTTGGTTACCATCACGGATCACCATCGGATCGAAGGATGCTTAGAGATTGCTGATCGACCGGGAGTGTTTCTGAGCGAGCAGATAAGCGCGCGGTTTCCCGAGGATCGGTGTGAGGTGCAGATGTTGGTTTGGGGGATTAATGAGGACCAACATCGCGATCTGCAAGAGGTGCGGAAAAATATTTACGATCTCCAGAAGTATTTGGGGCAAAAACAATTAGCACATGCGGTGGCGCACCCGCTCTATCGCTTTGATGACAAGTTTACTCTTAGGCATCTCGAAAAACTCCTCCTTCTTTTTCGTCATTTTGAAGGACTGAATGGCTACCGGAACGGCTTGTTGAGTGAGGTCACGCAGGAAACCTTTCGATCATTGACCCGAGAAAAATTGGAGGAGTTTGCCAATCGGCACAGCTTGGAGCCGACGCATTTGGAGCCATGGCGGAAGGTTTTTACGGGAGGTTCTGACGATCATGGAGGGATTTATGCTGGGATGGCGTATACGGAAGTGCGGGAGTCGAAAGGCTGGGAAGATTTTTTAAACGGGGTTCGGAAGGGCGATTGCACGACTGGAGGGCGAGGAGGGAATCCGCTGACATTTTCGCATAGTCTCAACAACAATTTGCGGCAGTTTTTGAATGGCAAGATTGGAGGGGCAAAGAGTTCCAGATTTTTCGGGAAAGCTTTCTCAAGATTTATGGAGGGGAAAGATCCGACGGATCTTTCTTGGGCGGATAAGTTTGGGTTTATTGCTGAGGGGCTTGCCACTGGGAAGATATTTGAATTGGCCAAGCCAGGGAACGCGTCTCTTTGGAAGCAATTTTCTCGGATCTTTAGCGATGGAGATGCCAAGAAGCGATTGGCGCTCCAGATGGCGGTGATTGTTGAGCCCGAGCGTCGGGCATTTGTGGTGGCGAACTTTTTTGTTAACCAGTTGGCCTTCAGGTTTTTTAGGACCTTTATCAAGGAGGTTTCTAATGGAAATCTCCTTGAAGCCATCCGGGAAGTGAGCGTTCTTCTGCCGGTACTCGCGCCTTTGGCACCGTACTTTTATGCGTTTTGTCGTCAGGCTCCCGACCGGCGATGGCTAAGGGAGGTCAGCCATGGTTTGGGTGGAGTTCTTCCGGAAGGGTTGGGGAAAGAGAAGCGGGCGTGGTTCACGGATACGCTTGAGGATGTCAATGGGGTGGCGAATACGATTCGGAAGTTGACGGCGGCGAGTTTGGAGGTGGGCGGGAGTATTACCGTGGTGACTTCTCGTTCTACAATCACCATCACGGGCATACCAATCAAGAATTTCGAGCCAGTAGGGGAGTTCGAATTGCCGGAGTATGAGTTGCAAAAGTTAAGTTTTCCGCCGGTATTGGAAATGATCGATTATGTTGAGCGAGAGGGATTTACGGAGTTGATTATTTCCACGCCTGGACCGATCGGATTGACGGCGCTTTTGGCGGCTAAAGTTTTAGGTGTGCGAACGAGTGGGATTTATCACACGGATTTCCCTCAATACGTGAGGATTTTAACGGACGACAACTTTCTTGAGACACTGACTTGGGGTTATATGAAGTGGTTTTACGATCAGCTTGATCGAATTTATGTAAACAGTGAGGGGTATCGAGATGCGTGGATTGATCGGGGAATTGATTCGGCAAAGATCCGAATTTTGCCACGTGGACTGGATACGCTGCTTTTTCATCCGTCGCGTCGTGACGAGGCGTTTTGGGTGAACCGAGGGTTGCCCGTTGGGCAAATGGTTTTGCTCTATGTTGGGCGGATTTCGAAGGAGAAGGACCTCGATGTCATCGTTGAGGCGTGGGAAAAGATGGGGGTCGAGACAAAGTCAAAAAGGATGGCCCTGGCCTTTGTTGGTGAGGGCCCTTACTTGGGGGCGTTGCGGGGGAGACTTCCTCAGGCGGTCTTTACGGGGGTGCTGGTGGGGTTGGATTTGGCGCGGGCATTTGCATCAGCGGATGTGTTTCTTTTCCCGAGCACTACGGATACATTTGGGAATGTGATCGTGGAAGCGCTCGCGAGCGGGGTTCCGTGTGTGGTTTCGGATCAAGGTGGACCGAAGGATTTGATTGATCATGGGACCACTGGGTACATTACCCGAGGTCAGGACTCGGGAGATTTTGCGACACATTTGCTTCGACTGACTGGGGATGTGGGACTGCGCCGTTCGATGAGCGAGGCGGCGCGTCGATCCGTGGAAGGCCGAGATTGGCTGGAAGCAGGGCGGGCCTTTTGGTTTGGGGATTCAGTTTAGCCTAAAGCGGGCGGAGATCTCTGGGGCGCTAGGTTTCGGGGGAACTTCGGAGAGTGCTTCTGTGGGATCAGTCATCGAGAAGAGGACCCGGGTAATCGCGGGAATAAAGCGATCAACGAGAATATGGTGGCCACCGACAATGTGGTCGACGACGTCACGAGTTAACCGGCCCCTCTTCGGGGAGGGAACGGTAGTACGAAATGAGAGTTCGCCATCGGAGAGGTCGATGGCGAAATGACCGAGGCTGAGATTCTGATTAATCCGAGTAAAGAGCTCGGCACAGGCTAAGCGGCGTTCTTCTGGGGCGTTGACTGGGATCATCGACTGAAAGATGAATCGGTTCGAATCATCAGCGTAAGCAATGCAAGACCATCGACCATTTTTTGCATCTAAACCGAGGCGAATCAATTGTTTGTCTTTTTTCAGTTCGTATTGGAACGATTTGGCGTCGAGGCAATCAGCGACGGCCGTAATGACTTTATTTATTGGTAATTTATCTTTCATTTGAGTTAGGAATTTTGGGCTTGGGGAGGATTTTAGCGTACCCAGTCGGACATTGGCTGACCTAGGGGACGGGGAATTGGCGAAATCTTCCTTTTTTTCGGAGGGGATCAATGTGTCATGCTCTGGACGATCATGCTGTGGAGGAAAGAAGCGAAGAATTTGCCAGATTTAAGGGTGAATTTCACCGAGTATGATTGGCTAATGCTATCAATTGTGGTGATCGGCGAGCGAAGATTTTATGATCTCCCAGAAGTTGATGGCAGTTCTGGGAGTGACTTTTTGCGCTGGGTTGAGGGATCTGGGTTGACCACTGGCCTGGGGGATCGGAAACGGGATGTCCTTCTCGAGTTGAGGTGGATTCCTGCGAGCCTTGTCGCGATAAGTAATTTTCGGGCAGTGTATTGTCATTATAAAAATCGTGGGGAAACGCGTTGGATATTTTGCAAAGGGGGGATTGATGATCGGTTTGGCGCTTTGAGGGGGAGGAGGGATTGTGGTGAGACGGTTGTTTTGGAGGTTTTGCACTTTCTCTTGGTTTGGTGGGTATTTAATTTGGAGACGTGCCTATCTGATACTATAACTGATCCTATGATGAAACTGGCCTTCTTGATCCCATTGGTTACCGCTTTGATTTCGACTTGTGCAACGGGAGTTGCGGAGATTGATCCCGTGAAGCGGGCGACTCCCTGGGATGTGGTGGCTTTGTCCGAGGCACCGAAGATGCATCCTAATGAGGATCGGTTGGCGAAGGGGATGAGGTCTTTTTTCTATGAGGGTGCGAACTACAAAGGAAAGCCGTGCTGGTTTTTTGCCTACTACGCGGCACCCTCAGGGACTCCTCCAGTGGGCGGGTGGCCAGCGGTGGTTTGCGTCCATGGCGGTGGCGGGACAGCGTATCCTGGGTGGGTGAGGGCTTGGAACAATCAAGGATTCGCTGCGATCGTGATGGATTTGGAGGGGCATTTGCCAGGTGGCGGTGCCCATGGTATCGAAGGAAACTCGCCGGTCGGCGTTGGGCATGAAAGCGCAGGGCCTTCCCGAACGGATTGGTTTGGCGACCGCGATTTGCCTGATAAAGAGCAGTGGTTTTATCAAGCCGTGGCGGCGGTGATTCGGGCCCATTCTTTGATGGCATCGTTTCCGGAGATCAACCCCAAGAAGATCGGTTTGACGGGTATTTCATGGGGTGGGACGATTGTCAGCACGGTGGCGGGGGTGGATAATCGATTTGCTTTTGTTGTTCCTGTTTATGGTTGCGGGTTCATTCAGGAGAGCGACAATCCAGGGTTAGCGCAGTGGTTTCCGCCGAAGAATATGAGTGAGAGTCAGTTTGTGGACTACCGCACAAAGTGGGATCCTTCCGCGTATCTGGCGGCGGCGAAAATGCCGATGCTCTGGGTTACCGGGGTGGCGGATCCGGTTTTTCAGATCGACATTTTTTCGAAGTCGTCGGCTTCCACGGGAGGTCCGAGCAGTTTGTGTTTGCGGCCGTTTTTGGCGCACGGCCACGGTAACGGATGGGAAGATGCGCCAGAAATTTATGCTTTTGCCAAGAATATCGTCGGCGATGGGCCGGCGTTACCGAAAATTGAGCGTCCGGACCCGCGGGAAGCAGGCGGGATTGTTCGAGCAAAGTATACTGGAGAATTTTCTGAAGCTTGGGTTTATTGCACAAGCGGAGGAGGGCTTTGGAAAGATCGAAAGTGGCAGTTTATTCAGTGTAATCTTGACAAAGGAGAACTGGTCTCTCGGGCGCCTCTTCCCCAAGGAACCACGGCTTTTTTCATCTATGGATTTCGGTCGGTGGGTGGTGGGAGGAATAACCATGCGGCTTCGGAGTTGGTGATCATCAAAAAGTAAAGTGACGAGTAGGGGGAACGCTAGGCATGGATGGTTGGGCGGGGACTGAGCGTGCAATCGCGGGATTAATTAGTCCTTCTTGCAATTTGCTTGCGTAAGTGAGCTTAGGCATTTAGATAGTTGATCAATGAGATTGTTCGCAGTGTTTCTGTTAATTTTGGTGGTTTTTCCTCGTGAAGCTTTCAGTGAGGAGAAGCTTCGAGTTTCGACATTTTCGACGATTTTGACCGAGATTGCCGAGCAAATTGGTGGCGATAAAGTTCAGGTGACAGGGCATGTGAAGGTGGGAATTGATCCTCACGACTTTGAGCCAAAACCGACGGATTTGATTATCGTGGCTAAGGCTGATGTCATCCTCCTTTCTGCGAAACACATGGAGGGCTACGTTGAAAAACTCAAGGAAAGCACTGGGACGAAGGGGGAGTTGGTCAAGGTTGGGGATGGATTTAAATCCTTGAAGATGGAGCCGAATGATGACCTTGAAAGGGACGTTGAAGATCCTCATTGGTGGCACAGTCTTGCAAATATGGCGATGGCAGCGAGGGGGGTTCGCGATGCTTTCATACGAGCTCGCCCGAATGCGGCCGAGGCTTTCAGAGCCAATGCCATCGACTATCTTCAGCGACTCGACTCGCTGAAAAAGTGGGCAGGGAGTGAGTTGGCTAAGCTCCCTCGTGACCAGCGAAAACTGGTAACTTCCCACGATGCTTTCCAGTATTTCGCGAAGGAAAATGGATTTAAGGTTTACGCGATTGAGGGCATTTCCAGTTCTGACCAGCCGTCCTCTAAGAAGGTTGCCCAGATTATTGCCACCGTGAAGGCGCAAGGGGTGAAGTCGATCTTTTCTGAGAATATTGAGAATCCAAAGGTTTTGGTGGCGATCACGCGGGAGACGGGAGCGAAGCTTGGTGGCAAGCTTTTTGCCGACGGTCTCGGGGAAAACGATGCGGCAACTTATGCTGGGATGTATCGTCATAATGTGACAACGATTGTAAAGGGGCTGCAATAGGTGCGTGGGTCTCCTTTGCTTCGGGCGTTTTTGGTTTTTTTCGCGATCCTTTTGCTTGGCTATCCGCTTCAACGGCTGACGCGGACAACCACGGTTGCGGAGGTCCAACCTTTATTGGCGAAGACGCAGAAAATTGGGTTGCTCCTGACTTTCACGACTCGACCGGACTCGATGAGAGTTCGGCATCTTGGGAAGGAAATCTGGAGCGAAAATCAAGTGAATACTTTGATGGAGAAGGAGTTGTTTTTACCATATCCGAAAGAGGGGATCGATCTGGCTTTTGATTTGCACTGGCCTGCGAGTTCCTCCGTTGCGGCGCTGCGCGTGACTTTTGCTGGTCCTGATGGTGAAACTGTGGAGAAGAGTATTTGGGGATCTGGGGATGTCTCGGAGGTTTTGACTTTTCCATGATGACTCGCCCTCCTTTTACAACGGTTCACGGACTGGAGGTCAGCGATTTAACGGTTAGTTACAATCGAATTCCTGCACTTCACCATATTAATTTTTCAGTAAATTGTGGGCAATGTGTTGGCCTCCTGGGCCCGAACGGTGCGGGGAAGTCCACGCTCCTCAAAGTCCTTGCTGGGTTGCTCCCGAAGGAGACGGGGAGAATCGCTTTTCACGGACGCGAGACGCATGGGGCCAGCCAAGATTTTGCTTATCTGCCTCAGCGAGAAGCGATTGATTGGGATTTTCCGACTACGGTTCGTGGCCTCGTGGAGATGGGAAGGTATCTTCGAGTTGGTTGGTGGCGGAGTTATTCGCAGGAGGACGCGGCGGTGGTGGATCAAGCGGTGACCGCGATGCAACTTGGTCCTCTGGCGCAACGCCAAATCAGTGCCCTGTCTGGCGGGCAACAGCAACGGGCTTTTCTGGCTCGGGCACTTGCTCAACAGGCCCATGTTTTCCTTCTTGATGAGCCTTTTACTGGTTTGGATCAGCCGACCCAAGTGAATCTCAAACAGTTGATCCTTGAGCTCCGTGATCAAGGTAAATTGATCGTCGCTTCGCATCATGATCTAACCAGCGTGCGGGAGCTTTTCGACCAAGTCATTCTGATTAATGGCGAGCTAATTGCGAGTGGCCGAGTGGAGGATGTTTTTACTGAAGAAAATCTCCAGATGACTTACAATACGCCGACGTTTGCTGGGCCGACAGGCCGCGCCCACGATCACCCGCACGACTAGCCAATGGATTGGATTACTGAACCATTTCAACACGAATTTATGCGCCGCGTTTTGGTCGGAGGTGCGCTGATTGGTTTTACTGGGGGCTTTTTGGGGGCGTTTATTGTACTTCGCCGTCTGGCGTTGATGGCGGATTCACTTTCTCACTCACTTCTTCCAGGCTTGGCGTTGGGTTTTATGCTTTTTGGATTAGCTCCTATGGGTTTATTTTTTGGCGCTTTGGTGGCCGCGTTAATTGTCGCAGTTGGCGCGCAAATGATTGCTCGTAGCTCTCGGCTTAAGGAAGATACCGCTCTCGGAGTCCTCTATACGGTAGCATTTTCGTTGGGGGTGGTTTTGATCAGTCTGGTTAAGGTCCGGGTCTCCCTCGTTCACTATCTTTTTGGAAATATCCTCGGTCTTTCGAATGCCGACCTTTGGATGATTTGGGGGATTAGTCTGGTGGTCGTTCCCCTGCTCGCGGCCCTTCAGCGGCCACTACTTCTCACCCTTTTCGATCCGGTTGTCGCCGAAACTCAGGGGATTCGGGTCAACCGGCTGAACCTTCTGTTAATCGTGGCGCTCGTTTTAACGATGATCGCCTCACTCCAAGCCATCGGGGTGATTATGCTCCTCGGACTTTTGATTGCCCCAGCGGCTACCGTCTTCCTTTTGTGCGATTCGTATCCCGCGATGCTCTGGGGTGGAGGTGCGATTGGGATGTTCGGGTCTTGTTTGGGATTAGTCCTTTCCTATCGGCTAAATCTTCCCTCGGGGGCTTGCATCGTCCTAACCCTTGGGGTGATTTTCTTTGCCGCCTATCTTTTTAGTCCGCGCTACGGAATCCTGCGGAAAATTCTTCGCGGACGTCATTTCCATCAGGAAAGTCTCGCTCGTTGGTCTAATGACAAATCAGATCAAGGATCGCCCCCGTCCATCTAACCAAAATTCCCCTGATGGAAACTTTTTTGACCTCTGATTTTTGGGCGAGATTAATGCGGATCGTTTTCCTTGATCTTGCTCTGGCAGGCGACAACGCGGTCGTGATTGCCCTTGCGGTTCGGGGGCTCCCAGCGCGTGATCAATTTCTTGGGCGGGTCTTTGGAACCGTTGGGGCGATTGTTCTTCGGCTGATTTTTGTTGTGATGGTGACCCATCTTCTTCGTGTGCCTTTTCTGCAGTCAATTTGTGGTATGCTCCTCATCTGGATCGCGGTGAAACTTGTCCGCCCAAACCAATCTTCCCCTGACGACGTTCGTTCCGGTACTACTCTCAAGGAGGCCATTTGGGTGATCGTGGTGGCTGACATGGTGATGAGTTTAGACAATGTACTCGCCATTTCGGCGGCGGCGGCTGGCGATATCGTCCTGGTGACGTTTGGACTCCTTCTTTCCATCCCCTTGGTTGTATGGGGTAGTGGTATTCTTGCCCGTTTGATGCATCGATTCCCCCTGATTATCTGGATCGGGGGAGGGGTACTGGGATTTGTGGCGGGCGATCTCATCTTGAAAGATCCTTTGGTTGGTCCGCTCATTTCGTCGGTGACGCTCCATCGATTTATTCCTTACTTGCTCGGTCTTGTGGTGAGTTTTCTGGGTTGGTTTTGGAGTCGATCGGCTCTGGTAAAGTCCACAAATCTTTCTCTTTGAATTCATCCCCTGCACCACCTCGAAGGCTCTCTGAGAGTTTGTCGCAATTGCTCGCGCATTTGGATCAAAAACTCGGATCCCAGTCGGAATCTGCGGTCAACTCAGGTGGAGAAAGCGCTCCCACCCTCACTTTTGGTCAGATCGAAATCCTCCTTGCGGGACAGGGTTATCAGCTGTTCCTTATTTTTCTTGTTCTGCCGTTTTGTTTTCCCATTTCCATCCCTGGCCTGTCATTGCCATTCGGATTCGTCATTGCCATCGTTGGGTGGCGTTTAGCCATCAATCGTTCCCCTCGATTCCCGAATTTTATCCTCAATCGAGCGATCTCGATTTTACTTTTTCGGAAAATCATCGGCTTTGGACTAAAGACCGCCAAGTTCATCGAAAGATTTTCCCGCACCCGAATGGAGTTTTTGTTTGGCCCGCCTCTGATGTCTCGCTTGGTTGGGGTCGGGATTGCCTCAGGAGGGTTTCTGCTCCTTCTTCCACTCCCACCCTTCATTCCACTCTCTAATACTATTCCCGCTATTTCGGTGATCTTTTTCCTCGGAGGATTGATTGAGCGTGACGGGCTGCTTGTCCTCTGCGGATATCTGGTTAACTGCTTCGCTTGGATTTACTTCGGAGTAATGATTTATGCCACCAGCCATGGATTTAGCTATCTCTGGAATTTTTTTTCGCGGTAAATTCTCGAGGCCGCCCGCCGTTTGGTTGGGGTCATTGAGTCTTCTTTGATGAGGCAACGCGACCCCTTAGCTGGCATCGGAAATTCTTTTCGGGCGTCCTCTTCC
>JBAWZW010000046.1:0-19031 GCA_037142835.1 Verrucomicrobiota bacterium | reverse complement strand
CGACTCGCGCCAAGGTCAAATACATGGACCCCCATTAAATCAGCGGTTCCCTAGCGCACGGGAATCACCTTCCACAGCATCTCCCCATTCTCCTCAATCTCTAGCCATCCGTAACTCGCCAAACTCCCCTGCCTCGGCCCCGTCACACTCCCAGGATTAAGCCACCGCACTCCTCCAAGCATCTCGTCCCTAGGCACATGCGTGTGACCATGCAGAAAAATATCACACCCTCTCGGCGCCGTTCTCGATGGAATATGCTCCAGATGAAAACGCCATCCTCCCCGCTGAATACGCAACTCCAAAGGCCCAATCGCCAAGGCGTCACAGTTGCCTCGCACCACCCAAACCGGTGGACCAATCGCCCGAATCGCTTCCAGCGTCTCCTCCGAACACACATCCCCCAGATGCCAGATCTCATCCGCAACCCCCATTGCCTCCACCAACTTCACCCCTAATCCATCATGCGTATCCGCAATCACCGCAATCCTCATCAAATTTCCCAGCCTCCTTGAGTAACCAAACCACCGCAATCTCCCAGAGGCATCGTCAAGCTACTGCCCTTTCCTCGCTGTCTCCTGCACCTCAAACGAATTCTGAATCACATCGCGAACCCTCTCCGGTGAACAAACTTTATTCGTCTGATAGTCCACATTCCCATCCTTACCGATTATCACCAAATTAAAATCCCCTTGCACCCCATACGCACTCGCAACCGCTGGACCATTCGACGCCACCACAAACGGAATATCCGACTGAATCGACCCCGTTCCACTCCCCAAAGCCGCCACAAATACCACCTTCTTACTCGCAAATTGCTCGTAAATCTCTTTCAAGTATTTTGCTTGCCTCCTCAAAGAGCGATTCTCGGGATTCTTCGCAATCAACAGCACCACCGATTGCCCACGCAAACTGCGAAGCGTCTGCACCTTATTCCCAGCACCAGGAAACCCAAATTCCGGGGCCAACCGAATCACCGCAGCCTCCACCCGCCCCATCGGAAGCAGGCTGCTCAAACTCCATAAAATCAATCCCGCAAAACAATAAGCACGCATCTTCGTTAAACTTTCAAAATTTCCGCTTCCTTCACCACCACCGCATCATCAATTTTCTTTCCAAAAAGATCCGTCAACTTCTGAATTTCTTTCTCAAAACTTCCCAACTGATCCTCGGAGATCGCCCCAGCTTTCTGGGCCTTCTTCAACGCATCCATCCCGTCACGACGCGACGAGCGCACCCGCACCCTCGCCTCCTCAGACATCTGCTTCACCCCTTTCACCAAATCCTTCCGACGCTCCTCCGAAAGCGCTGGCACCGGTAGCCGGATAATCTTCCCGTCGACCACGGGATTAATCCCAATCTTCGACTCCTTAATCGCCCGCTCAATGTCCTTGGTCGTCGCCCCGTCAAATGGCTGAATAACCAACATCCGCGGCTCCGGCGTGGTGATCAAAGCCAATTGCTTCAGCTTCATCTGCGATCCATATGCCTCCACATCAATGTTCTCCACTAATGCCGGCGAAGCTTTCCCCGTCCGCACCGCCGCAAACTCGTGCTGGAGATATTCAAAGTTTTTTTCCATCGCCGCCTCTAAATCAAGGATGATTTCTTCAGGATCCATAAGCTGTATCAAATAAATCGTTATCTCGGTTGCACGGACGAATCTTCAGGAATCTCCGTTTAATCTACCGTCACTAACGTCCCCACCGGTTTCCCAAGCACAACCTGCCGAATGTTGTCCGCTTTCATCATGTCAAAAACCACCACCGGCATCTTGTTGTCCAAGCAGAGACTAAATGCCGTCGAATCCATCACCGAAAGTCGCTTCGCTAACGCTTCCGTAAAGGTAATCCTCTCGTACTTCTTCGCTTTCGGATCCTTAAACGGGTCCGCCGTATAAATCCCGTCCACCTTCGTCGCCTTCAAAATAATCTCCGCCCCAATCTCGTTCGCCCGCAACGCCGCCGTGGTGTCCGTAGAAAAAAATGGATTCCCTGTCCCCGCCACAAAAATAACGATTTTTCCCTCCTCCAATTGCGCAATCGCTCGCCGCCGAATAAACGGCTCCGCCACGTTATCCATCCGAATCGCCGTCTGCACACAAGTCGGTAACCCCATCTGCTCCAACGCACTCTGCAAAGCCAGACCGTTAATCACCGTCGCCAACATGCCCATATAATCCGCCGTCGTCCGCTCCATCCCTCGATAACTCGCACTCAGCCCACGCCAAATGTTCCCCCCACCAATGACCACCGCAATCTGCACCCCCAGCCCATGAACCTCCTTAATCTGACTGCAGATTTGTTGCACGATCTCTGGAGAAATATTGTCCATACTCCCCCGTGCTTTCAGGGCTTCCCCACTCAGCTTCAGAACGATTCGCCGATACTTCGGGGCACTCAACTTGGTGGACTTTAAAGGTGTCTTCAGCTTTGGCATCTAGGTTCGGATTAAACACCATTCTCCACCTCTTTGAAAAGCGAAATTCCTCTCCATCATTACTGCTTCTTCCTCGCCTTTTCTTCGTTCTAAGCTTGTGATCAACTCCGCTTGACCGCAAGTTCACCCGCCATGAAGACGCTCCAAACCTTCGCCATCCTCTCCGCCATGCTCTTCATGGTCGCCTGCTCCACTAAGCCGAGTATCCAACTAAGCCCCACGGGCTACACCCACTTGCGCGTCACTAATCACCGAGGCGATACCGAAGCCGATTGGATCGCCCGGGGCCGCATCCGACGCGTCGATGAAGGCTTCGCCATCAAAGCCGTCGCCTGGCAGGGCAGCGGCCCTTACCGAAGCGAAAGTCGTTACCCCGAAGGCTGGAAGACCGTCGTCAGCGGGCCTCATATCACTTACTGGAATTGCGACGAACCTCCGTGGCTTTTCCAGCTGGAAAATAAATAGCCCACACCCACTCGCCTCAACGACTCCTCCCAGATGCCGGCTGGTATCCTTGCGGCACCTCGGCACCGCCCATTTCCCCAGCCCCTCCTCCGCCAAGGATAAAGTTTAACCTCGTCAAATCCCTCGATGGATAGTTTCTATCCCCGCTCCGCTATGCTTCACTCTGGTCCTTCTTCTCTTTGGCTGCGCCTCGCCACCCCGCTCCTCCTCTTTGTCGTCATCGGCTCCACGGGCATCGCCCTCTGGCTTCACTCCGCCACCAGACGCGAATCCCAATCCGTCTTCGCCACCCTCGCCCGCACCAATGCTGATTTCATCCGCAATGCCAAACTTCCCGCCAATGAACGGGTCGCCGAATCCATCGGCCGCGTCCTCACCATGGAAGTCCTCTTCCGACAACCCCCACCAACCTCCCCCTCCGCCTCTTTCATTCCCTTCGTCCCCACCCCAAGCCCCTCCCTCCAACAACACACCCCACTCCTCAGCAAAATTTCCGCCAATGATGGCATCGTTCATCTCGGCTCCGACTTCGAAGCCATCGTCGTCCCCCTCGATTGGGGTCTCCAGATGATTTTCCTCCGCAAAGTCGAGCCCGTCCTCGGATTTCTCCTCAAACCCGATACCCTAGTGATCCTCTCCTCCTTCTGGCTGTTTTCCATCGGTCTCGCTTGGGCCCTCGCTCGTGGCCTCGTCCAGCCTCTCCGCCAACTCGCCCTCCGCCTTCCCCATATCGAGGACGACCGCGAAGCATCGTTGCCAGGTTCCGAACGCCGCGACGAAATCGGCCAAGTCGCCCGCGCCTACCTCGAAACCCGTGCCCAACTCCGCTCGGAACGCGACCAAAGAGCCCGCTCCGAACGCCTCGCCCTTCTCGGACGCATGGCTACCGGCTTGGCTCACGAAATCCATAACCCCCTCTCCGCTATCCAAATGCACGCCCAAATCATCGGCTCATCTACCCCATCCGAACAAACCACCACCCTCCAGCATTCCCTCCCCATCCTCCTCGGCGAAACCGCTAAAATTGAAAGCCTCGTCAATCAATGGATGTTCCTCGCTCGCCCAGCTCCACCACAAACCGCTCCCGCTGACCTCGCCGACCTCTGCGCCTCCGTCGTCCGCGCCCTCACCCCACAGGCCCATCACGCTCGCGTCCAAATCATCACCGAAGTCCCCCAAAACCTCCACGCCGATGTCGACCGCCGCCGACTCGCCCAAGCCATCGGTAATGTCATCATCAACGCCATCCAAGCCATGCCCACCGGTGGGACCCTCACTATCTCTGGCTGGCGGGCCGATAGTCTCCGCCTCGTCTTTCGTGACACCGGTCAGGGATTTTCTCCCCAAGCCCTCGCCAATCACACCGAACTCTTTTTCTCCGAAAAAGAAGGCGGCATGGGCATCGGCCTCAGCGTGACCGCCGAAGTCCTCAAAGCCCACAACGGTGCCCTCCTCGTCGCCAACGCCCCCACCGGCGGCGCCGTCGTCACCCTCCAACTCCCCGCACTTTTAGAAAAAATTTCCCCCTAATTCCCAGCTGGTCTCACCCCAAAACCCCGACAAAAGTCCGCCTCCATGAATCCTATCCTCATTATCGAAGACGAACACGCTCTCGCAGGGGCTCTAGCCATCATCTGCCGTCGCCTCGGTCGCCATACCGTCCTCTGCTCCTCAGGCCAACAGGGCATCGAATCCCTCACCCAAAGCCAGTTCGCCCTCGCCATTCTCGATATCGGTCTCCCCGATATCAGTGGCCTCGCCGTCCTTAAACAACTCCGCACCCTCGCCCCCCATTGCCCAGCAGTCGTCATCACCGCCCACTCCAATCTCGATAACGCTGTCGCCGCCAAACAACTCGGCGCCGCCGCTTATTTAGTCAAACCACTCGATCTTCACGATCTCCAAGAAACCCTCAAACAACTCCTCAGCGTCACCACCACCCCACCACCCCTCGCCCCAGTCTCCCTCAGCCAAATCGTCGGAACTTCCCCAGCGATCCAACGAAGCTTTATCGATATCGCTCACGCCTGCTCCACCGATGCCCCAGTTCTCATCACCGGCCCCACCGGCACAGGCAAAACGTTGACCGCCCGCGTCATCCACACCAACGGACCACGCCGCGATGCACCGTTCATCACTCTCCATTGCAGCGCTTTACCAGAAACACTTCTCGAAAGCGAACTCTTCGGCCACGAAAAAAATGCCTTCACTGGTGCCGGCTCAGCACGCCCAGGTCACATCGAACGCGCCCAAGGCGGGACGCTCTTCCTCGATGAAATCGCCGACATCTCTCCAGCCATTCAATCGAAGCTCCTCCGCTTCGTCGAAGATCGAACTTTCACCCGCATCGGCGGTCGCGAAGATCTCCGCGTCGATCTCCGACTCATCACCGCCACCAATAAATCCCTCCGCGAGGAAGTCCGCGCAGGCCGCTTTCGCGAAGACCTCTATTATCGCCTCGATGTCCTCGAAATCGCGGTTCCCTCTTTGGCCGAACGCGTTGAAGATCTCCCCGCTCTCTCCGCCACCTTCCTCGCCCAACTCGCCCCCCAGCGCCCCACTCAACTTTCTCCCGCAACCCTCACCCTCCTCCAAAATCACCCCTGGCCAGGCAATGTCCGCGAACTCCGCAACACTCTAGAACACGCCCTCGCCGTTTCCAGTGGCCCCATTATTCTCCCCCATCACCTCCCAAAAGCCTTTCGCCTCCCCTCCGAAACTCCACCCCTTAACGATCTTCCCCTCCAAAATGCCCTCGCCGATTGGCTCCAACAAAGACTCCGCAAGGGTGCCACCTACCGCGAAATTCACGACGCCCTCGAGTCCATGACCCTTCGCCACCTCCTCGCTCACTTTGGCGGAAAACCCACCACGCTCGCTCGCGAAACCAAAATGAATCGGGTCACTCTCCGCCGAAAATGCCGCCTGCTCGGCGAATCTCTCCCCGAAGACTAATCCCTTCCTCCACCCCACCAACCAAGACTTTTCCCCGATCAAACTTGCCACTCTAACCTTTCACATGCTCGATTGCCCTCCATGAAGAACCTTTCTCAAATGAGACTCTACGGAATTCTCGACCTCGGCATCACCCCGATCGTCGACGCCGAACGCGTCACCTCCGCTTTGATCGAAGGAGGAATCGATATCCTCCAAATTCGTGCCAAAAACTCCGATGAAGCAGAGATCGAATCAGTCGCTCATCGCATCGTCTCACTCACCGAAAGCGCCTCCATCCCACTGATCATTAACGATTTTCCCCAACTAGTTCCCTCAGTCGGCGCCCAAGGCGCCCATCTCGGACAAGGCGACTTTACCATTTCTGATGGCCGCTGGCGCGCCGGTCGTTCCCTAGCCGGTGAGGTCCCGCCGCCGATCATCGGACGCTCCACCCATTCCTTCGATCAAGCCGTAGAAGCCGAAAATCAAGGCGCAGACTACATCGGATTCGGTCCCCTGTATCCCACCCCAACCAAGCCAGGACGCCCAGCCATCGGCTTAGATGACATCCGCAAAGTCCATCAGGCAGTTGCCATTCCCATCTTCTGTATCGGTGGCATCAACTTGCAAACCTTAGACCAAGTGGTCGCCGCGGGAGCAAAACGCGTCGTCATCGTCTCCGCCCTCCTCAAGGCCAACGATATCGCCCACTACGCCGCCACTGCCAAAGCGATGCTCGGCGAATAATCGCCAACCCACCGAGAAAGAGTCTCCTCAGGTGCCAATCGTCACCATCCTCAACTCCCTCTCCCCCACAGCCAAACCACCGCATCTCCGCCCTCTAGACTCCCCGTAAATATGCCTGATTCCCTCTCCTGGTTGACTCTGTTCTTTGCCGTAACCTCCTGCATCATCGGCCTCCTCCTCATCCGTAGCCGAAGATTAGCCAATGCCATCGAGGATATCTTGCGCGGCGAACTCGATCGTCATCGCGCAGAATCCCAAGCCACCGCCAAAGAACTCCGCACAGAACTCTCCGAAAATTTCGCGAGGATGATTCGACAAATCTCCTCCCAATTTCATTCCGTCGCCGTATCTCAGACCAAACAGTTCGATCGGTTCTCCGACCAACTAGCTCACCTCACTCGCTCCAATAATCTCCGACTCAATGAGTTGATCACCGTCGTCGAAAAAAAACTTCGCGAAGGCAATGAAGATGCCCGCCTCGGACGCGAAGAAAGTGCCGACACTCTCTCCCGCTTTTCTACCACTCTCAACAATCAACTCAACCTCGTCCAAACTGCCATCGATCATCGCCTCACTGAAATGCGCGAGACCATCGAAACTCGTTTGGATTCCATCCAAAAAGATAACGGCGAGAAACTCGAAATGATCCGCGCCACGGTCGACGAAAAATTACACGCCACCCTCGAACAACGACTCGGCGACGCCTTCAAAACCGTTCGCGATCAACTCGAAAAAGTCCACAGCGGCCTCGGCGAAATGCACTCCCTCGCCAACGGCGTCGGCGACCTCAAACGCGTCCTCACCAATGTCAAAACCCGTGGCACCTGGGGCGAGGTCCAACTCGAAAATCTCCTCGACCAAATCTTAACCAAGGACCAATACGGAAAGAACATCGAGACCCGCCCAGGCTCGGGCGAACGCGTCGAAATCGCCCTCCGCCTCCCCGGCCGAGAAGAGCACAGCCAAGTATGGCTCCCCATCGACTCCAAGTTCCCCGTCGAAGACTACGACCGACTCCTCGCCGCTCAAGATCTCGGCGATCTCGCCGCCATCGAAACCTCCACCAAGGCAATCGAAACCCGTCTCAAATTAGAGGCCAAGTCGATTCGCGACAAATACCTCGAACCCCCACACACCACCGACTTTGCTCTCCTCTTTTTACCAACGGAAGGACTTTACGCTGAAGCTCTTCGCCGACCAGGCCTCACCGAAACCCTCCAACGCGACTACCGTATCACCATCGCAGGCCCCACCACTCTCACCGCTTTGCTCAATAGCCTCCAAATGGGCTTCCGTACCCTCGCCATCGAGAAACGATCCTCAGAAGTCTGGAATGTCCTAGGCTCCCTCAAAGGAGAGTTCGGAAAATTTGGCGATCTCCTCGCCAAAACCAAAGAACACATCCAAAAGGCGGCGGATACCATCGAGAAAGCCGAAACCCGCACCCGCCAGATTTCTAAAAAACTCAAGGATGTCGAAACCCTCCCCGAAGGAGACCAGAGGATTCCTGAATAACCCCCCAGCCCAAGGTCCTGCCCTTGTCATCCCTCGCCCCTCCTTGGAAAGATGGTCGACGCGGGAATAATCCCCCGCTTCACCGAAGCACCGAGCAGACTCCGCCACCCCAAAATTGGCGATCCTCCAACCGTTCATCGATTTACTTTTGCAACTCGGTCGCGAGATAAAAACTCGGCTGATCCTTGGTTGCCATCCGCACTTTCTGGACCGCTTGAGCAGTCACTGGATCCGCTTTATTACCGAAGGCGTTGCGCACAAAAGTCAAGACATCCGCCAACTCTTCATCGCTCAGAAACTTAAAGGGTGTCATCGGGACGGCCCCCTGATACTTAACCCCCTTCACTTCAATCGGCCCAATCAGACCGTGGAGCGCCAGACGAATCAACCGCTCTTCACCCCCTTGCACCCACTCGCTCCCCGCTAGCGGCGGAAATTGCGCTTCCGGTAATCCGTTGCCGTCTTTCTGATGGCAGGTCGTGCAATGCCCGTCTTTTAAATAAACCAAAGATCCGCGGAGAAATTGCTCTTTGGACACCCCAGTTAACTGAGTTTCAAATACCATAGGGGGCTCCGCTTTGATTTGCTGACCATTTAAAAAAGCCAGAGCGGTTTTATACACGGGCGCAATCCACTTATCCATCGCCTCATTGTTCTTCGCTTGATAAGCGGCCGCCGCCTCCAAAACACCTCTTCCCTCAGCGTTGTCTATCCACGAAGCCGCCACGATCGCTTCCAGCCGGACCCGCCCATTTTCATCAGCAGCAGCCACTTTTAATAGTTCAGCTTGGCTGGAAATCGCCTGCCCATTATAGCGCAATGCACGAACCGCCGCCGCCCGCGCCCGAGGATCTTTCGCCTGAAGAAGTGTCCGCACCAAAGGTTCACTCACCCGATTGATCCCCCACGTCACCCACATCGCTTCCACAAGGTGATGCTCATAATTGGCATCTCCCTTGTTCAAATTCTCCACCCACTTTTTGACTCCCCCTAAAACCTCCTCCGCATTTCTTCCACGCAACTCACGCCGAGTGCGATACCGAGTGCGATACTCAGGAAGCTCGAGATTCTTCAACAACTCATCAATGGTCGCCCCAGCCACCTTAGCGGGCGTCACCAATGGCCGAGCAGGATAAGTAATCCGGTAAATGCGCCCGTGGGTGTGGTCTCGGTTGGGATCACGTGCGCTGTGCTGCATGTGCCCAATCCGCGCATTATGCCAGTCAATCACATATAGCGAACCATCAGGCGCGAACTCCATATCGACAGGACGAAAATTCGGATCCGATCCCTTCAGCAAATCTTGACGAAATTTACTCACAAAACCTGTCCCAGCATCCGCCATCGTATGCTCTTTAGTCCCTTGAAAACCAATCGTGTTGTTAATCAAAAGGTCTCCCTGCACTTCATCAGGAAAGTGTCGACTAGAAATAAATTCCAGACCTGCCGTAGGGCGAACCTGCACCGACAATAAGTTCGGGGGCGTTGGATTAAAACTTCCCAGAGGCACCTGCACCGATCCCTGCAACATCCAGCGCACCGGCGGATCAGAAGTGTCCGCAAAGAAATCCTCACCCCATTCATCAAAAGCAATCCCCCACGGATTAGGAATGGAAAGACGCACGGTTCTCTCCAAGTGCCGACGCTCCGGGTTGTAACGAAAAAATCCCCCATTCGAGCTCCGAATCGGCCCGTATGCCGTCTCAATATGACTCCGGAGAAATGTCCCTTCCCCCATAAGAATCGCCCCGGATGGATCCGCGCAAAATGCCGAAATCGCGTGATGCGTGTCGTGATCATCAAACCCGCTCATCACGATCTCCCGAACATCCGCTTTGTCATCACCGTCGGTGTCCTTCAAAAAAATCAACGAAGTTCCCTGAGCCACATAAACCCCGTCGTGCGAAAACTCGAAGCCCATCGGTAAATGCAAATGGTCAGCAAAAACCGTCTCCTTATCCGCTCGCCCATCTCCATCGGTATCTTCAAGAATAATCAACTTGTCGTTGGGCATCGGATCGCCCGGCTTGTAATGCGGATAAATCGGCATCGTCGCCACCCAAAGACGCCCCTTGTTATCAAAAGACATCTGCACAGGATTCGCTAAATCGGGAAACCGACTCTCATCCGCAAATAACTCAATTTTATAACCCGGAGGGACAACCAAGGTTTTCAACGCCTCTTCACCCGATAGATATTTGATGTTCTTATCCACGGTCCCAATCACCGGAAGCTCCTCGGTCTTCGCATCGGCCGCCGCGACATCAAACTTCTGACCAGCCACCATCGCCCAAATAGCCTCTTCGCGAATCTGCACCATCTGCTCCAACTTCCGTAACTCAGCTGGATAGTTCTGTGGCCCAAAAGGCCCATTACGACGCCCATACACATGCACGCCGTTGGGGATTTTATAGTAACTCATCCACATCCACGTAAAGTCATCCACCACCTTTTGAAGGTCGGTTGCACTGACCTTCGATGCCGGTGTCCGACTCCCAAAAAGTTGATCAACCAAGATCGGCGTCAACTGCGCGTAACCCTCGCCCGTCAACAACGCCCCATCGCGCGTCAGTGGCTTGCTGCCCTTCGTAAACCATCCACTCGTCGGAGCGAATAGATTCACAAATTTTACCTGATGAGCGGCCGCCACATCCTCAATCGCCTTTGAATAAAGCGCCAAATTAGCGCTCTGCGTTGTCCCTTTGGGAGTCCCGTAAAGAGCGGAAACATCTTGAAAAGCAATCGGCGAAACCAATGCCAACTTGGGCACATCCTTCCCATTATACTTCTGCTTAAGTGTATGGTTCACAAAAGCTTCCAATTCCGCCTTAAAGTTCGACAACCCAGCTGGCCCCTCAAATGATTCGTTAAAACCAAAAAAAGCCACGATAATATCTGGCTTCAATTGCTTCAGCCAACCATCGGGCTCCGGAAAGTGCCCCGCCCCAGAATTCCCCCCCCAATTATCATTCGACTCCACCAATGTGCGAAATTTTTCCCCACCAGGAAACGCCCACGGACTCGCCCGCCCCGCGTTCGGACGAAAGGCCGGCGTGTCACCCTCATCACACAAGTTCCGAATCACCAAATGCTCCCCAGGGTATCGACGATGCATCTCCGACTCAAAACACCCAAAACGCAACATCCGCGATCCCAGACCGTTGCCAAGCAAAACGACCCGCGTGTCCTTCTGTAATTCAAGATCTACCCCCCAAGATGTCGGGAGAAGAAAGGTGAGCATCGCCAGAAAAAGCGTCGCGGTTCGGGTTAAATAGTCCATTCGCATCGGGTTCGTTGGTTGGTTAATTAGTGACGCCAGTAGTTCTGCAGGCAATAACAAGGTGCCAATGAACCTTGAAACTCAAAAGTCCCCCCATCACATGCCTCGCAAAAGTTTCCAAAGTTCATCGTGAATCCATTGCACTGGCGAGGTCTTTCCAAATAAATTGATGAAACTTTCCTCCCTCACGAAAGCACGCCCGCTATCCCCAGACTGGCGATCAAAACTTCCACCGAAAATCCCCTCATCGAAGCGCATCATGAACCCAAAACGACTCACTTACTCCTTCGGCGATCGAGGAGATCGAGGATGGCTCTTCACTAAATCCGCCCCCGAATGATTTTCGGACATCCCCGTCACTGACCAGTCGGCAGCGTGCTTCCCATACTCCGCATGAAAGGCCAACAAATTCGCGTTGGAAATATATTCAGGATGATCAACCAACACATCATACGGCCCAGGACGACTAAAAATTTTCGTCATAATCGGGACCATATCGAGAAGAAAAAGCGTCCCAAAAATCACCAAAAACTGAAAGAGCCCAGCAATCCACTTCTGCCCCTGCTCGCCTTTCTCCACCTCATCTGCGTCAGGCGAAGGCAGAAAAATCACATGATAAAGACCGATCGTTTCCTCCATCGGATCCAATACGCCATTCATCTTTTTCTCAATTAATTGAATGCGTGGCATGTGGGTCTCTTCATGACGCTTCACATTGTTTTTATGCGTGGCCTCAGCCGTGGCGTTTTGCTCGGCCATTCGTGCCAACCGCAACGGTTGCTCGCCGTCCATTGCCAAAATCATCGCATTTAATTTCGCCAAACGATCTTTCCTCACCCGCTCCTTTTCCTCCGCTTCCGCCACATAAGCCTCCCGCTTTCCATTCAACCCATCAAGGTAACTATTCCGATCTGTCAACCGCGCCGACGCCAACTGACGGTCATTCGCGATCAACGCCTCCTGCTGCGCCGCCAATGTCGCGGTCAAACGGCTCAAATCTACTACCAACGCCTTGTCTCTCGCTTGCATATCCTTCGTCCGCGGTCCCGTCCCCGGCTTCTTCGGCTCAGGAAAAAACTCGTTCGGTTGCCCTAAACTTTCCCGCGCAACCGCCTCCACCAATCGCCGATGCAAATCCTGCTTCTCATCCCTCTCCGCCTTCGTCTTCGACAGCGTCTCCCTCTGCCCTTCAATCCCCGCCAGCACCGCCCGCGTTTCCGGACTCGCGGGAGCGACAAATTCAGGATCACTCGCTTTCTTTCTCTCCTCCTCCATCCGTGCATCCGCCTGTACCTGAGGATTCAAAATCGCCGTCTCCAAAGCCGGCAACTGACTGACTAATGCTTGGCGCTGCTGGTTGTAATTACTCACAACTTGCTCTCGCTCAGAAGCCTCGCTATCCCTCATTTTTTTTAACTCCACCGCCAAAACCGCCCGCTTCGACGCTTCCTCATCACGAAACCCATTCAATTTTGACTGCAACTCCGTCTGCATCCGGTAAGTGATCGCAGGTCGATATTGATCCAGACAAAAGGGGAACCCAATCGCCACACTAATCACCGCCGCCAATCCAAACCGAAAAATCACCTGCATCGTCCGCCGATACCACGGCTGAAATGGCCGATAAGTCGCCAGCAAAATCCGATCGGTGTTCATAATCACAAAGGCCCACGCCAGCGCGATAGCAAAAACCGCCACCCACGGAGGATCCGCAAAACGACTCTTCGCGTAAAAAATCATCCCCAAAAACGACATCACCGTCGGAATCATCACCGTACTTCCAAGTACCGCAATCCGCTCGCGTTCACTCGGCGGACAATACTGCAGAGTCTCCCAGCGAGCTCCCGCTAACCAATAAAGCGGACGCATCCAGCGATCCCATCGGCCAGGCTCAACGTTAGACTCAACAGAATGCGGAGAGAGTGGCCAAGACATAGTATGCAATAAGAAGAATCCTAATTGTGGTCCGAAGGAAAGATGCCTTCTCAATCCGATCAGTCGCCAAAACTTAGAAACAGCTCACTGAATGTCTCCCGCTTACTTATTTTCTAACACCACCCGAAATCCAAAAATATTTCCCCCACCCTGCGGAGCGTTGTAAAGACTACACGCCGAACGACATCCCGCTGCCGGACTGTTCCAAGATCCTCCACGAATCACCCGATAGTCTCCCTGCTTCGGTCCCCGAGGATCGACCGCAAACTCGTCAAAAGCCCCCCCATGCCAATCCTCACACCACTCCCAAACATTCCCGTGCATATCAAATAATCCCCATTTATTTGCTCGTTTTGTCCCCACCGGATGCGTCGCCCCATCGCTGTTTTCCTTCGACCAACCACTCGCCTCCAACGCCACCACATCGCCCCCAAGAGCATAAGCCGTCTTTGTTCCCGCCCGACACCCATACTCCCACTCCGCCTCCGTCGGCAACCGATATCGACGCCCCTCTTTCACACTCAGTCTTTTGCAAAATTCCCCAGCATCGTCCCACGACACGTTATCCACCGGATGATCGTCCCCCTTAAACGCACTCGGATTCGTCCCCATCACCGCCTTCCACTCCGCTTGCGTCACTTCCATTATCCCCATCCAAAATGATCGACTCAACTTCACCCGATGCCCTCTTTCCGTCGTCTGCCCATAGTCCCGCCCCACCTCATCATCAGGACTTCCCATCGTAAATTCCCCCCGCGGAATGTAACTCAACCTCATCCCAATCGAGTTCGTCAAACGCTCCCCCGCTTTAACCAATACAGGCATCCACCCCCGCGGATTTTCTGCCCACGCTGGTTGACCACCATCTGCCATCCCCAAAGCCCAAACGACCCCCATCAGGTAAATCACTCTCATTGTCAAAATTCCCCAAAACCATTCCCCCTCTCATCGTTGCCCGTCAAGTAATTCCCCGGTGTGATCGCCACCGCCAATCCTTTCCCAAGCACCCTCACAACCACTCAATCAGGACCACGCTTTACCTTTCCTCTCCTTTCGCTAGTTTTCTCATCCTTTTTCAGCGGTATCTATCCTCAACATTTGCTCTCTTTTTTAAAAACCTTCCTTCGCAAAATCTCGCCCCAACTCCCAATCAATTCCTATGCCAACCAGCGCCCAAATCCGCCAGCAATTCCTCGATTTCTTCCACGAGAAAAACCACACCATCGTCCCCAGTTCCTCACTCCTCCCTGATTCCCCAAACCTCCTCTTCACCAACGCGGGCATGAATCAATTCGTGCCCATCTTTCTCGGGGAACGCCAACCCGATCTCCGTAAATGGGCCAGTGCCATTCCCGCAAGCGATACCCGAGCCGCCGATACCCAAAAATGCATCCGCGCTGGCGGCAAACACAACGATCTCGATGATGTCGGCCTCGATACCTATCACCACACTTTCTTCGAAATGCTCGGCAACTGGAGCTTCGGCGACTACTTCAAAAAAGAAGCCATCGAATGGGCTTGGGAATTAATCATCGAACGCTGGCACTTCCCCCCAAATCGTGTCTACGCAACCATTTACCACCCAGATAAATCATTGGGCGATCCTGCCGAACGCGATGAAGAAGCTTGGAATCTTTGGGCAGAAAAGTTTCGTGCCGTTGGCCTCGATCCCGCCATCCACATCGTCAACGGAAACAAAAAAGATAACTTCTGGATGATGGGCGAAACTGGCCCCTGTGGCCCTTGCTCCGAACTCCATATCGACCTCACTCCCGAAGATCGGACCCCAGAATTAGAACTCCGTGGCTCCACCCTCGTTAATGCCGGGGATGCCCGCTCCATCGAAATCTGGAACCTCGTCTTCATCCAGTTTAATGCCAACCCCGATGGCTCTTTTACCCCTCTCCCCGCACAACATGTCGACACCGGCATGGGTTTCGAACGCGTCGCCTCCATCATCCAAGGCACGAAAAATTTCACCGATTTCGCCCACGCCAATATCTCCAACTACGAGACGGATATCTTTCGCCCCATTTTCGATGAACTCGAGAAAATGTCCGGCCACCACTACTCCAGCACTCTCCCAAAACCGAACGCCGCTGGCCAAATTATCCCCACCTCCGCCCCCGAGAAAATCGATGTCGCCATGCGCGTGATCGCCGATCACATCCGTACCCTCAGCTTCGCCATCGCCGATGGCATCCAACCTGGCAACACAGACCGCAATTATGTCCTCCGACGCATCCTCCGACGTGCCGTCCGCTATGGCCGATCGCTCGGATTCACCGAACCCTTTTTCTCCAAACTCGTCCCCACCCTCGCCAGAGAAATGGGCGACATTTTCCCCAATCTTCGCCAACGCCAAAAACAGGTCGAAGAAGTTCTCCTCCGCGAAGAAGAAGCCTTCAACCGCACCCTCGATCGTGGCATCGATCTCTTTGAACGTGAGGTGCTTCGCCTCACCGCCACTCCAGAGTCCTCCGCGATCTCCGCACCCTTCGCTTTCCAACTCTACGATACCTACGGATTCCCCCTCGACCTCACCGAACTCATGGCCAGAGAACGCGGCCTCGTCGTCGATACCGCCGGCTTTAATTCGTTGATGGATCAGCAACGCCAAAGAGCCCGCGCCGCCCAAAAAAAACAGGTCATCGAACTCTCCGAAATCGAAACCAAATCTCCCACCATCTTCACCGGTTACGATTCCCTCTTCACTACCGCATCAGTTCTCGAGGTGGTCCGACTCAAAGATAAAACGGCGGTCATTCTCGATGCCACCACCGCCTACGCAGAAATGGGAGGCCAAGTCGGTGATGCCGGCGAACTCACTCACGGTGCCGATTCTTGGCTAATCAGCAATACCCAAAAAAGCGGTGCCACTTTCCTTCATTTTCTTGATGCTCCCGATGCCCCGATTCCGGGCACTACGGTTGATCTGCGCGTAGATCCCTCCCGCCGAAACGCCATCCAACGCCACCACACCGCCACCCATCTTCTCCACTGGGCCCTCCACGAGGTCGTCTCCCAAGAGGCCACCCAAAAGGGATCTTTTGTCGGCCCCGACAAACTCACCTTCGATTTCAATAGCCCCGCCCTCACCGCCACCCAAGTCCGCGACATCGAACGCCTCGTCAATCAGTGCATCATCGAAAACTCTCCAGTAATTTGGACAGAAGTCCCTTATAATGAAGTCCGCGGACGCACAGAAATCATGCAATTCTTCGGCGACAAATACGGCGAAACTGTCCGATTAGTCGATATCGGCGGATTCAGCAAAGAACTCTGCGCAGGCACTCATACCCGCGCAACTGGGGAGATCGGCCTTTTCCGCATCGTCAGTGAATCCGCCATCGCCGCAGGCGTTCGGCGCATCGAAGCCATCGCCGGCCTCCCCGCCTACGACTCCGCAACAACCGATGCCCATCGACTCCAATCCCTCGCAGGAAAACTCGGCGCGCCCCTCGCCGATCTCGAGAAAAAACTCGACGCCCTGCTCACTCACGAAAAGGAACTCGAACGCACCCTCCGCTCCGCCGAACAACGAGAAGCCTCCGCCCAAGCAAAAGATTTACTCACCAAAATCGAAACGATTAACGGCACGCCAACCATCATCGCTCATCTCGGCCATACCAATCCCGATACCCTCCAAACCGTCGCCGAGGCCCTCAAAGGTAACTTCCACGGCGTCCTCGTCCTTGCTGGAATCACCAACGGAACGGTCGCTCTTCTCGCCACCGTCTCCCCAGAGTTCCTCCCAAAATTTCAAGCAGGAAAAATCATCCAACTCATTGCCCCGCTGGTTGATGGCAAGGGTGGAGGAAAACCCGAAAGCGCCCGCGGCGGCGGAAAAGACCCGTCTCAACTCGCATTTGCCCTTGCCAAAGCCCGCGACCTCTTTTAAGTAAAATTTCCTATTTATGAAAAACTTCACCATCTCCATCCTCACCTCTCTCAGCCTCTTCTCCACCACTTTTGCGGCTACCTCAAGCACGACCCCAACCAACCCAGATCAATCATTGGCAAAGCTCTTGAAAGGAAATGCTCGCTATGTCAGCGGACAATCCACCAACCCCCGCCAAAGTGAAGCCCGCCGCCTCGAACTCGCAACCAACCAAAAACCATTCGCCGTCATCGTCACTTGCGCAGACTCCCGAACCGCCCCAGAAATCATTTTCGACCAAGGAATCGGCGATGTCTTTGTCACCCGGCTCGCCGGTGGAGTGGTCGATGACGCCGCTCTCGGGAGCATCGAATTCGCCGTCCATGCTCTGGGATCAAAAATCATTCTAGTCACCGGTCATGAAGAATGTGGCGCTGTCAAAGCCGCCATGCAGGGCGGTTCGTTTCCCGGCCATTTCCCCGCCTTCATCAAACTGATCACCCCAGGAATCGCCTCCGTCAAAAACTCCAAAAATCCCACGACCTCAGACGCCGTCGATGCCAACGCCCGCTACATCGCTGCCAATTTACCAAAACGGAGCTCCATTCTCGCCAGTCACATCAAGGATGGATCGGTGAAAATTCTCCCCGCCCACTACAACTTCGTCACCGGACGCGTGACGATCTTGAAATAAACCGTCTGCCAAACATCGGCCGACTTCCATTCGCAATCTCTCCCGCCAGAGGGGGTGCCCTGCAACCTCTCTGGTGGTGCGCGAAGCCTAGATTATCCCCCTCACCTGAACGTCCTGCCCCTAAAACCGCCCGCTGATCCGATTACAATTTCCTATGCCCGCACCTCTCGATGCTCTCCTCGGCGCCCTCGCCGCCGATGCACTCTCGATGCCAGGTCACTGGTATTATGATCGTCTCGCCTTACGTCGCGACTACGGTCGCCTCGACCACTACACCGCTCCCATCCATCCTCACGCCGACAGTATTCTCTGGCGGTCAAAGTACACTGCCTTAAATCCACTCGGGGAAATTCTTCACGATCAAGCAGTCCACTGGGGCATTCAGGGCACTCATTATCACGCCCAACTTCAACCCGGCGAAAATACCCTCAATTTTCAACTCGCCGTCGAACTTTACGAACAAGTCCTCGCTCAAAAGTCCTACTCCCCAGACCTCTGGCTCAATCTCTATATCGACTTCCTCCGCACCCCAGGTCGCCATCGCGACACCTATCTCGAGGAATATCATCGGGCCTTCTTCACCAACTACGCCCAAGGAAAAAAACCCCGCAAATGCGGTATCGCCGATATCCATATCGGTGGCCTTGCCCCTGTCCCCGCATTGATCGCCGCCCTCGGCCCCGATCACCCCACCCTTCGCCAAATCGTCCAAGAACATGTCGGTTTAACCCATCATTCTCCCGAAGTCCTCGCCGCCGCCGATACCTTCACCCATATCCTCGTTCAGACTCTCGCTGGCCACCCTCTCAATCAACTCATCGAATCCCAAGCGACCGACTGGGTCTCCCCAAAAAAACTCGCCGCTTGGTCAGGTGAATCCGACGAAAAGGTCATCGGTCAACGACTTAGCCCAGCTTGCTACATTCGCGACGCTTTCCCAGCCGCCCTTTATCTCGCTTGGAAATACCACGATGACTTCTCCGCCGGGATCATCGCCAATGCCAATGTCGGTGGCGATAATTGCCACCGAGGCGCTGTCGTCGGGGCCTTACTCGGGGCCGCCAATGGCGTTCCTCATCGTTGGCGCCACGGTCTTCTCATCGAATCTCGCCTCTCTCCCCAATAATCCTCCCCCCTTCCTC
>JBAWZW010000045.1:0-19069 GCA_037142835.1 Verrucomicrobiota bacterium | reverse complement strand
GGTTAGTGGGGAGGCGAGGAGAAGAAGGCCAACGATTGGCGTTGAAAGTAGGGTGAGGCAACGAGTAAAGAATATTGGAATAATGATCTAATGTTCGTACTGGGGCGTTTAAGTTTTTTCAAGGGTGATCCATTGGTCAATTTGGCTGGGAGTTATTTTCCTGGCTGGTTGGCCTGTATGTTGATTGGGTTGATGGGGACGTGGGCGATCGTTGGGTTGGCGAGGCGGGTGGGTTGGGGTGAGGTGGTTCGACCGGAGTTTTTGATGATTTCGGCGATTTTTACAGGGGTCACTTGTGGGGCTTGGATGTTCATTTTTTCAGCATGATGAAGATTTCCGGGCTGTGGATGATATTGGGGCGAGGGGTGGTGATTTTGGGGGCTTGCTGGAGTGGTTGGGCGGTTTGGAAAAATCTTCAAGACTATCCCCGCACGGATGATGCGGAAGTGCGGGCGAACCTTGTGGGGGTGGCTCCGCAGGTTGGTGGATCGATCGTGCGGTTTTATGTGGTGGATAACCAAGTGGTGAAGCGAGGGGATCGATTGTTTGAGATTGATGCGCGGCCGTATGAGGCGGAGGCGAACCGGGCGCGGGCGAAGTTAGAGAATGTGCGTTTGGAGGTGAGAGGGTTGGAGGAGGAGGTGAAGGCGGCTGAGGCGAGCCTGCGGGTTCGGGAGGCCCGGGCGAGCTACACGGCATCGCACTACGAGCGGTTGAAGCCGTTGCTCAAGGGGAATTTTACTTCGGCAGACCGAGTGGAGTTAGCGGGATCGGAAGCGGAAAGTGCGGCGGCGATGGTCCGTGAGGGTGAAGCGGCGGTGGGTCGAGCGCGGAGTAAATTGGGGATTTTTGAGGGGCGCAACACCTTGATTGCGGAAGCGGAAGCGAGTTTGAGAGATGCGGAGTTGCGGCTTTCGTACTGCCAAGTTTTTGCGCCGTGCGACGGACCGGTGACGAATCTTCAGATTGCGGCTGGGGCATATGTGGCTGCGGGACAGGCACTTTTTTCGATTGTTGATTTGTCGGAGTGGTATGTTTTGGCGAATTTTCGCGAGACCGACCTTGGGAGGATTGCTCCTGGTCAGCGGGTGAAGGTTTTTTTGATGGCGGACCGAGACGCGCCCTTTGTTGGGGTGGTTCAAGGGATTGCTCGGGCGGTTTATCCTCTGGCGACGCCGTCGCGGGTGGTGGCTGGTGGGGAGGGGATTCTTTCTCGGATTGAGCCGACGATCGACTTTGTGCAACTTGCGCAGAGGTTTCCTGTGCGGATTGTGATTGAGGGTGGGGCAGGAAAGTCCTTTCGGATGGGGGGTAAGGCGGCGGTGATTGTGGATGTTCGGGCGAAGATGGGGGGTGATGGTTGGATTCAAAGTCAACCGGGAAAGGGATTTGCCTCTCCGCTTCGCGATGAGTGAAGCGTGGAAGGCGGCGGGGCGTCAGGCGTTGGCGACGGCGGGGACGGCCTTAGTGATTGGGACGCTGCATGTTCCGCAGCCTTTTTTGGCGGTCTTGGCGGCGCAAGTCACGGCGGGGATTTGTTTTTCGAATGCGGGAGGATGTTTGCCGCGTCTGGCTGGGGTATGGATTGGAACCTTGGTGGGGGCGATTTTATTTGCGATCGCGCCTGAGCAGCCATGGATTTCGCTACCGCTTTTTGGATTGGCAGCCACTTTTGGCCCGAAGATTTTTCATCAGCGAGGGGGGCCAAGTTCGGCGGTGCTTTTTCTGATGGCACTGGCTGGGATGTTTGTTGCTGGGGTGTTGAATCCTCAGCTCGGATTGATTGGTGGAATGGCTCACGCCATTTCGCTCACCGTGGCGGTGATGATGACATTTTTGGTGAGTCGCCTTTTTCCCGTTGGTGAGGGAACGCCGCCACGATTTTCAGGGGGATGGGTGGGGATTTCGGGAATTTTGGCGTTGATCGTTAGTCGTGCGACCATGCCAGACAATGCCATTGTGGCGACGATTGCGGGGCTAACGATGGCGTTTTCTTTGTCGCCTGAGGCGCCGCCAGTTCTGGCTAAGTTAGTGGGGGGCATTTTGGGGGTGGTGATTTCGGTTGGTTTTATTGTGGTGGTGGCGGGCTCGGGGAATGACCTGGGGGTTTTTCTGGGGGGATTGGGATTGAGTCTGGGAGCCTTTGAATGGTGTGCGATCACCTTTAAAAAGTATGGGGTGGGGATTCGGCAGGCGGCGGCGATGTTTTCCAGTGCGGTGACGATGTTGCCGAGGCCAGTGGATTCGATTGGGTCGTCGGGGCAGCGAATGAGTGCGGTCATTTTAGGGTTGGTGATTGGGGGATTGGTGGCGGTGGTATCGAGGTCGTGGAGACCTGAGGTAAAAGTGGCGATGGAGCCGACGGTTTGGGGGAGTTGATTAGCTTTAGGGTTTGGTTTGGCGAAATTGGGTCTTTGTTATTGATTGGGAAAGAGGCATGATTTGGGAGTGATGTCCTGGCTGAACAAGCTCCTACAAACCTTTTTTAATTTCCGCGAGAAGTCGGATGGCGATGTGGTGAAGCCATTTCTTGATCACATGGAGGACTTGCGCTGGATGCTGGTGAAAATGCTCTTGGCGTTGGGGTTGGCGATGGCGGTGGCGTTTACGTATGTCACCGATCTGATGCGATTGTTGAAGCAACCATTGGCGGCGATCGATCCCGCGATGGAAAACCAATTAATCACGACAGGAATTGTGGATTCATTTGTGATCACCTTGGAGTTGGCATTTTTTGCGGGGATCGTGATTTCGTTGCCTTTTCTGATTTATTTTCTGGCTTCCTTTGTCCTGCCTGCGCTGACTCGCCACGAGAAGAAGTTTCTTTTTCCGGGGATTTTGGTCAGCACAATGCTCTTTATGTCGGGGGTTTTGACATCGTATTACTGGTTGCTGCCGAGAACCTTGCACTTTTTCCACGACTATGCGGAGAAGATCGGGGTGCGGACTCTTTGGTCATGGAGAGATTATCTTTCGTTTTGCTCGTGGTTGACGATTGGGTTTGGGCTGCTGTGTCAGTTACCGATTGTCATTATGGCTTTGGCGATGCTTGGGCTCGTGGATTACAAGTTACTTTCTCGGACTCGGGCCTATGCGATCACGGGCATTTTGATTCTTTCGGCGGTGATCGCGCCGACTCCCGATCCGATGACCTTCATTACTCTTGGGGCGCCGATTATCGTGCTTTATGAGATCTGCATTTGGATTGTTTGGTTGATCGACCGCCGGAAGGCCCGATTGAATCGACTGAGCGAGATGTAGGGTTCTTGGGAGGTCTTTGGGGGACTGATTGGGTCGGGGACTGACGGAGAATCGGCGTTGTCATTGGTGCCGTGAAGCGTTCAGTATTGCCTGATGTATTATCGACGATTTGGCAGAACGGAGATTCAGATGCCGGTATTTTCCTGTGGGGGAATGCGATTTCAGCAGAAGTGGGATGATCTTTTGCCTGAAGAGATTTTGGAAGCGGGGCAAAGAAACCTTGAGGAAACGGTTTTGCGAGCGTTGGAACTGGGGATCAACCACATTGAAACGGCGCGAGGTTACGGAAGTTCGGAGATGCAGTTGGGGTGGATCTTGCCGAAGTTACCTCGGGAAAAGATGATTATTCAAACGAAGGTAGCGCCGTCGGCGTCGGTCGAGGAGTTCAGGGAGAACTTTGCGAAGTCGATGAGCTATTTGAAATTGGACTACGTAGATTTGTTATCCATCCATGGGGTAAACACCTCGGAGTTAATGGATTGGACGCTGGCTCCTGGGGGTTGTCTTGAGGTGGCGCGGGAGTTTCAGCGTGAGGGGCGATGCCGGCAGATTGGGTTTAGCACCCACGCGACCACCGAGGTGATTTTGAGGGGGATTGAGACGGATGCTTTTGATTATGTGAATCTTCATTGGTATTTTGTGAATGACTTTCAGTGGCGGGCGGTGGAGGCGGCGGCGTCTCGGGATATGGGAGTCTTCATCATTAGTCCGACGGATAAAGGGGGGATGCTTCAGCACCCTGTGGCGAAGATGAGTGCGCTTTGTGCGCCCCTGACGCCGATGCAGTTTAACGACCTTTACTGCCTGTCCCGTCCTGAGGTGCATACTTTGAGTATTGGAGCGAGTTGTGCGAAGGATTTTGACGAGCACGTGGCCGCCTTAGCGAATTATGCGTGCGCCTCGTCGGTGATTGCGGAGCCCGAGAAGCGGTTGCGGTCGGCGATGAAAGAAGCTTTGGGGGAGGAATGGTGGCGGAGCCTTTGGAAGGATTTGCCGAAATATTTTGAGGTTCCTGGTGGGGTTAATGTGGAGGAAATTTTGCGTTTGTGGAGTTTTGCGAAGGCCTTGGATTTAACGGACTGGGCGAAGATGCGCTACAACTTGATGGGGAACGCGGGGCATTGGTTTCCTGGGGCGAATGCCAGTGATTTTGACCAAGCGAAGATGTTACTGGCTCTGGAGGGAAATCCCTTTGCCGAGCGGATTCCGGAGATTCTTCGTGAGGCGCATGGTTTGCTTTCTGGGGAGCAGCAGAAGCGCCTGAGCGAGAGTTGATCGGGTTTAGTTATCCTGGGAATTCTTGGACGACAAGAGTGGCATTATGGCCACCGAAACCGAACGAATTGTTCATGGCGACGCGGACTTTTTTCTCTCGGGCGACGTGGGGGACATAGTCTAAATCGCAATCTGGGCTGGGGTTATCCAGATTGATGGTTGGGGGAATCAGCTGATTTTGGATGGTCATGACGCAGGCGATGGTTTCGACGGCACCAGCGGCTCCGAGGAGGTGACCGGTCATGGATTTTGTGGAGCTGACGACTAGGCCATTGGTGGATCTTTCGCCGAAGACCTCCTTGACGGCTTTGGTTTCGCAGAGGTCGCCGACGGGGGTAGAAGTGCCGTGCATATTGATGTAGTCGACGTCTTGGGGATTGAGCCCCGCCTTTTTCAGGGCCATTCTCATGCAGCGAGCGGCACCTGTTCCTTGGGGATTTGGGGAGGTCATGTGATAGGCGTCGGAAGTGAGACCGTAGCCTAACAATTCCGCGTAGATGTGGGCCCCGCGACGTTTGGCGTGTTCGAGTTCTTCGAGGACCACCACGCCAGCGCCTTCGCTCATGACAAAGCCGTCGCGGTCTCGGTCGAAGGGGCGGGAAGCTTTGGTGGGATCGTTGTTGCGGGTGCTCATGGCCCGCATGGCAGCGAAGCCCGCCATGCCCATGGGGACGATGGTGGCTTCGGAGCCACCGGCGAGAAAGGCATCGGCGTCGTCTTCGCGAATCATGCGCCAAGCTTCGCCGATGGCGTGGCAGGCGGTGGCGCAGGCGGAGACGGGGGCAAAGTTCGGGCCGCTCCAGCCGAACTCGATGGAGATCAGGCCACTGGCCATATTGGCGATCATCATGGGGATGGTGAAAGGGGAGACGCGTCCTGGTCCTTTGGAGAGGAGGTTGGCGTGTTGATCTTCGAGGGTTTTGAGGCCACCGATGCCACTCCCGATAATGACTCCGTAGCGATCTGGGTTGGGGAGATCAGCGAGGCCAGAATGGTCGTGGGCCATTTTAGCGGCGGCGATGGCGAGTTGGGAAAAGCGATCGGCGCGGCGGATATCTTTGGGATTTTTAAAAAACTGTGCGGGGTCGAAGTTGGGGACTTCGCCAGCGATTTGGCAGTCGTAACCGGTGATATCAAATTGCGAGACGCGGCCGATTCCGCTGACGCCGTGGGTGAGATTTTTCCAGAGACTATGGAGATCGAGGCCCAATGGGGTGACCGCGCCCATTCCAGTGATAACGACTCTTCTTTGCGATGACATAAGCAGGTTAGGTTGGATGGAAGTTGGATGATCTGGCAATGGGAATTTGATTTTCGTGGGGGAAGATTGTGGCTTGTCGCTTGGGGAATTGGGCGTAAGCCTATGACGAAAATTTTATGAAATACTGTCTGACAATTTTAATGGGATTGGTGTGGGTGATGAGGACGGCAACTTGGGGAGCTCCGGTAGTGGTTAATGATCAAGCGGTGATTGGGCGAATGTTGCAGTTTGCGGAGGCGGAGTTGGAGGGAGGAAGGGCGGTGAAGGCGGGGGAATTAATCGGGCAATTTGATCGGAGCGGGTGTGCGGTTGGGTTAGCGGCGGTCTCGTTAGTTCCGTGGAGCTTGCCGGAGTTGGCAGATCGTCGGCGGGCGGCGGTGGGGGTGATTGGGGGACTGTTTAAGTGTTTGAAGTGTTCGAAGTGGCATCTGGCGGCGGCGAGTGGATTTTTCATTGGGGAAAAGGGGGTATTTGTGACTTGTGCGCATGTGATTCAGAGTGCGGATAAGGAGATATTTGTGGTTTTGACGGGGGACGGGCGACTGACACCGGTGCGGGAAGTATTGGCGGCGGACGCGATCGCGGATGTGGCGATTGTGCGTTGTGAAGGGGCGGGTTTTAGCACCATGCCAGTGGTTGCGGAAGCGGCGGTGGGATCAGCGGTGACGGTTTTTGGTCATCCGAACGATCATTTTTTTAGTCTGACTCAGGGGATCATTTCGCGCTATTTTCTGGATCCTCGTCCGAAGGTTGGGGAGATGTTTTCGATTACGGCGGATTTTGCGAAGGGGTCGAGCGGTTCTCCTGTTTTTGATCAGTCGGGCAATGTCATTGGGATGGTGGCGAATACCCAAAGTATTTATTATGGGGAGAAGGATGGGCACGCGGAAAACCTTCAGATGGTGATCAAGAATTGCGTGAGTGGGAAAACGATTTTGAAGCTGATTAAGCCGGTGGTGGGCGAGTGATCTTGGGGGGAAATGGCAGGTGAGGGCGGGTTAGTTCGCGGCTTTAACTTCGACGATATCGTGGGGGGCGCTTTCTCGTTGGCCGGCATGACTGACGCGAATATAGCGGGCTTTTTTGCGAAGATGATCGAGGTCTTTGGCGCCGAGATAGCCCATGCCGCTTTGAATTCCGCCAGCTAACTGGGTGAGGACGAGATCGAGAGGTGGGCTGACTTCTTTGAGGGCTTCGACGCCTTCGGCGGCGACTTTGCGAAGGAGATCTTTGTTGGCGTGACCGTAGCGGGCGGCACTTCCTGATTGCATGGCGGCGAGGCTTCCCATGCCGCGGTATTGTTTGTAGAGCTTGCCATTAATTTCCATCAGAGACCCTGGGGCTTCTGGACAACCGGCGAGTAGGCCGCCGCAAATGACTGCTTGGGAGAGGGTTAATGCTTTCACGATATCGCCGCTTTTGGTGATCCCGCCATCGGCGATCAAGGTGACTCCGGCTTTTTTGGCGGCTTGGCTGGCGACATAGAGGGCGGTGAGTTGAGGGATGCCGACGCCGGCGACGATTCTGGTGGTGCAGATACTCCCGGGACCTTGACCGATTTTGACGATTTGAGCGCCACACTTGGCGAGGAATTCGACGCCATCGCCGCTGGTGACATTGCCAGCGATGATGGGGAGAAGGGGGAACTGATCATGAATGAGGCGGACGGTATCTCCGACGCCTTTACTGAAACCGTGGGCGGTGCTAACGGCGACGACATCGACGCCCCGTTCGACGAGACCTGAGACGTGGGCGAGGATGCGATCGCGATCGAGTTCACCGTTGGGGAGGCGCGGGGTGCTGAGAGCGGCGCCGCAGACGAGGCGGAAGTTGGAGTCGCGAGCGGGTTTGAGTTGAGCGTGGCGCTCGTGCATGATCCGTTCGACGTCACTGATGGTGAAGAGGCCGCGGAGGCGGTCGGCATTATCGACGACGAGGAGTTTATGGATGCCGATGTGTTCAGAAAAGAAGCGATCTGCGCGAGCGATGGGGTGATCACCGAGTTCGCGTTCGTGAATACAGTGGACCTGATCGCGAGGGGTCATGGCTTCGGCGACCGTGATGGCGGCGTGTCTTGGGCGGACGATGTGACCTGGGAGAAGACCGAGGAGCGTCCCATTTTGATCGACGACGGGGAAAGTTCGGAAGCCGAACCCGCGTTGTTCGACGAGGGCGAGGACATCGCCGATCAGTTGATGGGGGCTGATTTTGATGGGTTCTTCGATGAGGCCGTGGATGTTATTTTTGACGCGAGAAACTTGGCTAAGTTGTTCGCGTTCAGAGAGGTTACAATGGATGAGGCCGAGGCCGCCTGCGAGAGCCATACCGATGGCCATGGGGGCCTCGGTGACGGTATCCATGTCGGCGGAGATGATGGGAATCCGGAGGTGGAGGCCATCGGAGAGAGTGGTTTCGAGAGAGGTATCGCGGGGAAGAAACTCAGAATAAAGAGTAGCGAGCGTGACATCGTCGTAGGTGAGACCGATATCGGCGTGAGCTGGGAAGAAGGCATCGGCGGGCTTATAGAAAGCGTGATCGGGCGAAGAGATCGAAGATTTTGCTACCATAGCGGAGTTTTTAGAGAGGAAGGATAAAGGGAAAGCGGAAAGTTTTTTGGTGTGGGGGAGTGTGGGAGAGGTCAGGGTTTGGCAGGGAGATCGAGGAGCGCGAGGCCGTTATTTTGTTCGGTGAAATATCTTTGGGTCCAGGCGCTGGGAAAGAGGATCCCTGGTTGGCCTGAGTTATCGTGGGCGAGACGACAGCCGGTGGGGAGTTTTAGTCCGAGCGTCACGGTTTGGGGTGGAAGCCATTTAAAGCATTCCCAGTTAGTGGTTTCGAGGCGGCTGGGTGCGCCATACTCGGCTTCGAGACGATATTGGACAACCTCGAACTGGAGTGGGCCGACGGCGGCGAGGAGGGTGACTTTTTGTAGGGCGTCGCGGATTTCGAAGACTTGGACAACGCCTTCTTGGAGGAGTTGATCGACGCCTTGGCGGAATTGTTTAAATTTTCCGGGGTTGGGATTGTGGAGATAGGCGAAACATTCTGAAGGGAAGCGGGGGATTTCATCATAACAGATCGAGGTATCTTCGGTGAGGGTATCGCCGATCCCAAATTCGTTATGTCCGACGAGACCGATGACGTCCCCCGCGTAGGCTTCGTCGACCGTCTCGCGTTCTTGAGCGAAGACTTTGTGGGCGCTGGAGAGGCGGACGCGTTTGCCTGTTCGTTGGTGAATGACAAACATATCGCGGGTAAATTTACCTGAGCAGATGCGGAGGAAGCCGATGCGATCACGGTGTCGCGGGTCCATATTGGCTTGGATTTTGAAAATGAAACCGGAGAAAGCGCTCTGGAGGTCGACCGTACTGATGGTGGGAGATGGGGAATTTTGGGGGGAGGAGGATGGGTGACGTCCTTGGCGTGGTTGAGGGGGAAGTGATCTGGCGAGAAAGGCTTCGAGGAGAAGTTGGACGCCGAAGTTGTTCATTGCGGAGCCGAAGAAGACGGGTGTTTGGGTACCGGCGTGGACCTTGGCTTCGTCGTATTCGACGCCCGCCATGTCGAGCATTTCGAGTTCTTCGATGGCTCGGGCGTAGTCATCGGGGTCGAGTCTTTCGCGAATTTCGGGATCTTCGAGGGAGCTAACGGAGACTGGCGCGCGATAAGCGCCTTGTGGAGTGCGTTCAAAGAGATGGACTTGCTTCTGTTGACGATCATAGACGCCACGAAAACTGGGGCCCGTACCGAGGGGCCAATTGATGGGGAAGGCGCCGATGCCGAGGACGCTTTCGAGTTCATCGAGGAGGGCGAGGGGATCGCGGGTTGGGCGATCGCATTTGTTCATAAAAGTGAAGATGGGGACGCCGCGTCGTCGGCAGACTTCGAAGAGTTTTCGGGTTTGAGGTTCGATGCCTTTGGCGGCATCGATCACCATGACCACGGCATCGACGGCGGTGAGGACGCGGTAAGTGTCTTCGGAGAAGTCTTTGTGGCCTGGGGTGTCGAGGAGATTGATGCGGTAGCCAGCGTAGTCGAACTGGAGGACGGTCGAGGAGACGGAGATGCCGCGTTGGCGTTCGAGTTCCATCCAATCGGAAGTGGCTTGGCGGGCATTTTTTCTGGAGGTGACAGAACCCGCGAGTTGGACGGCGCCACCGTAGAGGAGGAGTTTTTCGGTGAGAGTGGTTTTGCCGGCATCGGGGTGAGAGATGATAGCGAAAGTGCGACGGCGTTGGATTTCTGCGAGCATGAGAGGAGCGGACTTTCGTGGAAAGCGAGTCAGGGAGCAAGCGCTTGCGCATGTGGTGGGGGTGAGAAATTCTTTTGGGGAGTCTGCCTTGAACGCGGAGAAGACTCTGTGCATCTTCCGCGCTCATGGAGACAATCGTCATTGGTCATCGTAATCCTGATATGGATTCTATTTGTTCTGCGCTGGCGTATGCGGAATTGAAGCGGCTTTCTGGGCAGACTGGGGTGAGGGCGGCACGTGCGGGTGGGATTAATGAGCGGATCGACTTTGTTTTGAAAAAATTTGGGGTGGAGGCGCCTGTGTTGATCAAGGACATGTCTCCGCGGGTTGCGGACGTCATGGAAACAGAGGTGGTGGCGGTGCGAGCGGGATCTTCGGTATACGACGCGTTGCAGATTATTGAGAGGAATCAAATGCGGGGGCTTCCCGTGGTCGATGAGATGAACCGGTGTTTGGGGTTACTGAGTGCGTTTAAGATTACCCACCACCTTTATCCTTCGCGGGAGCAGGCGGAGAGCGCGCGTCATGTGACGGCTTCTTTGGAGGCGATTATGGCGACCTTTGGGGGTTCGTTGGTTGCGGGGGTCCTTTCGTCGGAGCCAGCGGAGCAGTTACTGATGGTGGGGGCGATGGCGGAGGATTCATTTGCGACGCGGTTGGAGCGGTATGAGCATCTTCAGGTCGTGCTTTTTGTGGGGGATCGGCCGCAGATTTTGTCGATGGCGATCAAGGCGAGGGTGAACGCCATTGTGTGTACGGGGGGATATCCGATTGATGAGGCGATTTGTGAGGAGGCGAGGGAGGCGAAGGTGACGATGATCTTGTCGCCGCACGATACGGCGACGAGCGTGCTTTTGGCGCGTGGGGCCGCGCAAGTGGAGAGAGTTTTGGAAAGTGAGTATCAAAGTTTTGAGGCGGAGACCTTTTTGGAGGATGCGCGTGGGTTAGCGGCCCAGAGTGCGGGTTTTATTTTTCCGGTATTGGATTCGGGGGGTGGGTTGGTGGGGATCCTATCGAAGTCGGACTTTTTGAAAGAGATCCCGCGGCAATTAATTTTAGTGGATCACAATGAATTGGACCAAGCGGTTCGGGGCGCGGAGAAAATCAAGATTTTGGAAGTTATTGACCATCATAAACTTGGGGGAATTTCAAGTGACACGCCGATCTTGTTTTTGAACAACCCATTGGGATCGACCTGTACGATTGTGAGTTTGTGCTACGAGCAGATGGGGATAGCGATTTCTCCTTCGATGGCAGGGCTGATGATGGCGGGAATTATTGCGGACACCTTAAACTTAACCTCACCGACGAACACCCCGGTGGATGTGGCCGTGCTGGGGCGGTTGGGAAAGATTGCGGCGGTTGATCCAGATCAATTGGCGCGAGAGATTTTCAGTGTGGGTTCGCCGTTGCTGACGATGACCACCGAGCAAGCGATTCGGGTTGACTCGAAGCCTTACGCGGATCTGGGGCAGCGGTTTAGTGTCGCGCAGATTGAGGAATTAAATTTCGATTATTTTGAAGGGAGACGAGCTGACTTATTGGAGGCGCTGGAGTTGGAGCGTGCTCGGGACGGGCTCTTATTTGCCTGTTTATTGGTGACGGATATCAGTGGGCAGAATTCTTATTTATTGGTTCGTGGGGCGGAGCGATTTTTGCGGACGATCAGTTATCCGCTGATTAGTCCACAGGTATGGATGTTGGCTGGGGTGGTTTCACGAAAGAAACAGCTTTTACCATATCTGCTCCAGTGTCTTGCGCGGATGAGTTCGCACGACGAGTGAGGAGATGGGGGTTATCGGTAAGCCTCGTTTTTGAGCAGGGAGTTGATGCCGCCTTGGTTGCGGAGGAGGGCTTTCATATTCCAGTGGATGTGGCCTGGCTGATTGGTGCCTTTTCTGGAGAGGTCAATTTGGCGGGTGATTTCTGAAGCGGGACGATTTTTCCCGATGCGTTCGGTGGCGAGGCCTGGCCAGATGGGTTTGCCTGCGGTGCTTTGGGATCGCCACCAAGCGAGGAGAACGGGGAAGCTTTGTTTGGCGGGTTCACAAGACCAATAGAGTTGGGGGGCGAGATAATCGCACCAACCCTCGGCGAGCCATTTGCGAGAATCAGCGAAGAGTTCACCGTAACTATCGAGGCCGGCTTCGATGGTGGCAGGGACGCCTGGTTTCCAGATTCCGAAGGGACTGATTCCGACGAGGATGTTGGGGTTGAGCGCTTTGACGCTGTGGTAAAGATCTTCGACGAAGTGATTGATATTGGAGCGTCGCCAATCGCTACGGTTTCCTCCGTCGCCATATTTTGTCCAAGTGGGAGCGTCGGGAAATTCGGCGGCGCCTTTGGGGTAGGGGTAAAAGTAGTCATCGATATGGACGCCATCGATGGGGTAGCGGCGAACGACATCGAGGATGACATCGAGAACATAGCGTCTGGCGGCGGGAATTCCTGGATCGAGCCAAAGTTGGCCGGCGTAGTTGCGAATCCATTCGGGGTGAAGGCGGGCGATGTGGTTGGGAGCGAGGGAGTCTTTGGCGTGGACGGCAGCGCGGAAGGGATTGAACCAGGCGTGGAGTTGGAGACCTCTGGCGTGGGCGGCATGGATGGCGAAAGAGAGGGGATCGTAGCCTGGGGAGGTGCCTTGATGGCCGGTGAGAAAGGCGGACCAGGGCTCGGACTTGGATTGATAGAGGGCGTCGCTGGCGGGGCGAATTTGGAGGAGGATCGCGGTGAGTTTGAGTTCTTTGGCGAGATCGAGAAGGGCGAGGAGTTCGGCTTGTTGGGTGGCGGGGGAGAGGCCAGGTTTGGAGGGCCAGTCGAGATTATAGACAGAGGCGACCCAAGCGCCACGAAACTCAGGAGAGGCGGCAGAAGTGGCGGAGGAAAGGGCGATGGCGGTGAGAAAAATTCCGGCAAACAGCTGTTGGAGAAGGATTTTCATAAGAACGCAGAAAGGAGAATTCGTGTGGAGACGAGACTCTTGAGGGAAGGGGAAGAGTCCCTGAGATTTGCCGCTGCTGGGCGAGATTACTGGTGGGGAGGAGTGATTGGTCCTTGTTTGAGGAGGCGGAAAAGCGCGCTGTCGGTGGTGAGGACAAGGGTGGTTTCCTTGGTCAGGGCGGTCCGATAAGTTTCGAGGGTTCTGGTGAAGGTATAGAAGTCGCGGGATTCGGGAGTTGGACCGTAAGCAGAGGCATAAACCGTGATGGCTTCGGCATCGGCTTGGCCCTGAATTTCTTGGGCTTTGCGGTAGGCTTGGGATTCGATTTGTTGGATATCGCGTTCGCGTTTTCCGAGAATTTCGGCGGCTTGGCCTTCGCCTTCGGAGCGGAAGCGGGAGGCGATTTGCTGGCGTTCGCTGATCATGCGGGCGTAGATTTTGGCGGCGACGGCGGGGTTGTAGTTGATGCGTTTGAAGCGGACGTCGAGGAGTTCGATGCCATATTCTTCGAGTTTAGGCTTAGCGGCTTGAAGGATTTCCACTTCAAGGACGGCCCGTCCGAAGCGGATTTCAGGGAGAGTGATACTGAGGCCGGCGTCGCCGCTGAAGGGATCGGCGACGGGTTGACGATTTTTGAGCGTGCGGATGAGTTCGACGAGTTGGTGTCTGGCGACGGAGTTGCGGGTTTCGCTGCCGAGGATATCGGTGATTCGGGATTGGGCGCGGCGTTCATCGCCGAGGCGGATGAAATATTGTTTGGCGTCGGTGATTTGCCAGCGGGCGAAGGTATCGACATCGATGTAGAGTTTGTCCTCGGTGGTCATATTGGAGGAAGGGCCATCCCATTCGAGGACGCGTTTTTCGATGCGATTGATTTTTTGGATGAAAGGGATTTTCCAGTGGAGGCCGGCGTCGGTGACTGGGGCACCGATTTGTTTTCCGAACTGAGTGATAATGACCTGATCGGTTTCGAGGACCGTGTAGGAGGAGGCGAAGAAGAGGAGGGAGACGGCGATGAGGGCTGGCAGGAAGAGAGCGCGGTTCATTTGGATTTCTGGTCGAGGGGGAGGAGCGGAAAGATTTGGCTGGTTTTCTCATCAAGAACGATTTTTTTGGAGATTTGGGGGAGGACCTCTTGGAGGGTTTCTAGATAAAGGCGTTGGCGGGTGACCTCGGGGGCTTTGAGGAAGGCGGCGAGGGTGGCGGTGAAGCGTTCGGCGTCGCCTTTGGCTTCATTGACACGTTTGGCGGCGTAGCCTTCGGCGGCACTGATTTTGCGAAGGGCTTCACCTTTGGCTTTGGGGATGACTTTATTGTATTCGCCGTTGGCGAGATTGATGGCTTGTTGTTTTTCCTGTTGGGCTTGGTTGACCTCGCTGAAAGAGGCTTGGACGGCTTTGGGTGGATGGACGTTTTGGAGTTGGACCTGCAAGACGACGATCCCGAGACCGTAGCGTTTGACGAGTGTTTGGAGGCGAGTGAGGGCATCACTCTCAATGTCTTGTCGTCCAATGGTTAGGACTTCATCGATGGTGCGATCGCCGACCACCTCGCGCATCACCGCTTCGCCAGCATCGCGGAGAGTCCATTCGGGTTGTAAGACATGGAAGCGAAATTCTTTGGGGTCATCGATTCGGTATTGAACGATCCATTCGATGAGGGCCATGTTAAGATCACCGGTAACGATGGTGCGTTCGGCTTCGGGGTCATCGGGGTATTGGTTGGAGTTTCCGGCGCCTGGAGTACTAAAACCGAATTCGAGTTTTAGCTGGCGCTGGACGGCGACGACATCGATGACATCGATGCCGAGGGGTAGTTTGAAGCGCAGGCCTGGCTGGACGACTTCGATGAAGCGGCCGAAGCGGGTGAGAACGCCAACGGAGTCTGCGGGGATGCTGGTAAAGCCGGTGAGGACGAACCAGAGTCCTAAGACAAGGAGGGCGACGAGGAGGGCACCGCGGATGAAGTTGGCGGGGATTTGGTAGGTTGGCGGAGTGACATTTCTCATGGAATTCGATTCAGTCTAAGTGGGAATAATCCCGAAGCTAGAATTTCTGGCGAGGAAGGGGGTCGTGAGCATCAATTTTCGGAAGGTTTTCGGGATGAGAGCACGTGAAAGCCTTGATGATCACGATGGGGGCAGTGACTGAGGATCGAACGCCAAGGACGTCCGCGAGAGGCGAGGATTAACCTAGCCTGATTTTTTTCCAGACTTGGCGGCTTTGGCGGCTGGCTTAGCGGGTGCTTTGGCGGCTGGCTTAGCGGATGCTTTGGCGACTGGCTTGGCGGGTGCTTTGGCGGCTGGCTTGGCGGGTGCTTTGGCAGAGGTTTTGGCAGGTGCGACGTCGGAGGGGCCGGCAGCGGCGGCTCGTTTCATGGAGGCGGAGAGTTTCAAAACCTTGATGCGCATGACCTTGCCTGGTTTGAACTTGACGGTAGCGCGAGCGGGAATGGCGATCCGAGTGGCAGGTTTTTTGGGGTTACGGCCGACGCGGGCTTTGGTGAGGCGGACTTCGAGCACGCCAAAATTGCGAAGTTCGACATTGTGACCCTTGGCAAGGGAGTCAGTAATTTGGTCGAGGGTTTGTTGAATCACCGCGAGAACTACGGCTTGGTTGAGGCCGGTGTTTTGGCTGATGGTAATGACGAGATCGTTTTTTGTTAAATTGTCCATATCTGGTTGAATGTAAGCAACTCAAGGATTGGTGATCAAGCGTCTTAGCAATTTTTTTTTAGGAGGGGAGTTCCGGGGGATGTTGGAGGGAGTCGGGGAGTTTGGAGGTGAGAGGGAAGAAATCTGGAGCGATTTCGGAGGCGGTTTTGAAGTGAACTTTGGCGAGAGACCGTAAAATTTCGGGGTTATGGGAAGCGACGAGGGATTTTCCGACGGCGCGGACTTGGGCGGAAGCGCCACGAGGGAGTTCGACTTGGAGTTGGTCGCTGGTTTTGCGGAGCCAATTGATGAAACTTTCTCGGGCGAGAATGGAGGCGGCGGCGACGGCGAGATCGCTTTCGGCTTTGGTGCGTTGTTCGAGGAGAATGCCGCGTCCGCGTTCCATGAGAGAGCGTTCGATGAGTTCGGGTTTAGCGAACTGGTCGCTGAGGGCGCGCGGGCAATCGGGTCGTTGGGTGAGAAGATTTTCGATTGCTTTGGCGTGGCCCCAAGCGAGGAGGCGGTTCAGGTTATGGAATTTTTGGTAGAGCTGATTGTAGCGTTCGGGTCCGATGACAATCACCGTATGGGTGGCGCCTGGTGTATGGCGGATGAGGTCGGCGAGAGTGCGGATTCGCTGGTCGGTGCCGATGCGTTTGCTGTCTTGAATTCCGGCTTTGATGAAGGAGCGGGCGATGGATTGATCGACAAAGCAGCCCGCGATGACGAGCGGTCCGAAGAAGTCGCCTTTGCCGCTTTCATCGATGCCAAAATGTGGGGTAAACATGTCTGGCTGAGTGGTTTCTTCGTAGCCGAGGCGAGCTTCGCCGAGGATTTCTGGTTCGAGGCGGAAGGTGACAAAGTCTTGGGTGCCTTTGCCTTGGAGGACGACCTTGGGACCTTTTTCGTAAACGGCGATGTTCAGGCGATCTTTGACGGCGTAGAAGAGGGTGTAGGGTTTTGGGGAAAACTCATAGCCCTCGGCGCGGAGGATGGCTTGGAGTTTCGTGGCTTGGAGGGAGGTGAGAGGAGAGGTGTAGAGGGTGATGGGTGGGGTAGGATCCGCATCAGACTTTTGGAGGTGGTTTTTAGGCATGAGTAAATTAGAAGAGAGTGTTGATGAGCCGCATGATATCCAGATTAGAAAAGCAAAAGTTTCGCAAAGCCTTGGGGGATTGGTTTCGGGTGGAGGGTCGAGATCTTCCGTGGAGGAAGACCACGGATGCTTATGCGATCATGGTTTCGGAGTTTATGTTGCAGCAGACTCAGGTGGCGACAGTACGAAATTTTTATGATCGATGGGTGGAGCGGTTTCCGGATTTTCGGAGTTTAGCGGAGGCGACGGAGGCGGAGGTGATGCAGATTTGGCAGGGACTTGGCTACTATTCGCGAGCGCGAAATTTGCATCGGGCCGCGCAAGAGGTGGTGGCGAAGTATGAGGGAAATTTGCCGACGAGTTTGAGGGAAATCGTTGAGCTTCCTGGGGTTGGGCGGTATACGGCGGGGGCGATTGCGAGTTTTGCGTATGACATGGCTACCCCGATCGTGGAGGTGAATATTGCGCGGGTGATTGCGAGGTTGATTGATTTTCGGGAGGCGATTGATACGGCGGAGGGTGGGGCGCGGATTTGGGAAGTGGCGGAGGAGTTGCTTCCTGAGCGAGGTGGGCGGTTGCACAATTCGGCGCTGATGGAGTTGGGGGCATTGATTTGTACTCCGAAGCAACCGAAGTGCCTAATTTGTCCAGTGCGTGGGTATTGTGAGGCGAAGGAGCCGGGATTGATTCCCGTGAAAAAGGCTCGGAGGCAGATCGTGGAGATGGATGAGAACTGTGGATGGATGGTGAATCGGGGGCGAGTTTTGTTGGTGGCGCAGACGGGAAAGCGGTGGGGTGGTTTATGGAAGTTGCCTCCTCGATTGGTGGATAATGGGGATGAGGGGTTGCTTTTGACGATGACCTATCCCTTTACGCATCATCGGGTTCGGTTGCGGATTTTTTCTGAGGTGGCGCCGAGGCGATTGGATGAAGGTTGGGCGTGGGTGGATTTGGAGCAGATTGCTGGGGTGGCGATGGCTTCGGGGCATCGGAGAGCGATTGATCGGTTGATGGGTTTGGGGGGTGAGGTGGCGATAAAATCTGATGGTACGAAAAAAACTGATTGACGATTGGGAGATGTCGGCACAAGTTTGGTGAAGTTGGTTGGCGTGCTCGGTTTATCTGACCTTTTCGGCAGATTGCTTTCAAAGCAAACAAGCAGGATAAGACAATCAAACTGGGTGATTTTATTTGACCCAAAATTTCCAGATTCTTCATGTATTATGGTGAATTGGGGATGGAGAATTTTCTTCCTTGAAGAGGCAGACCTCAGCCTGAAACGAGGCCGATTTTCGATTTAGCGCTGACAAACTGGGTTGGTTTGATTCTTCGGGGAATGGCCGAACATTCGAAGCAATTTTCTTTATAAATAGCTATTTTCGAGCGATTTAACGCTATAACTCACTGCTAGTATTTCACAATTTTTCTATGACTAAACCCTCCGATTCGCCCATATTGCCAAGCGTCGCCGAAGTGGCGACTGAGCCCAAAAAAACTCCGCCTAAGCGAATCAGAAAAGTCGTGTCGGTGGTGGCTGAAACCGCGCCGGTGGTGGCGGATCCAGTGGTGGCGAAAGTGAAAGTGGTGAGGGTAAGGAAAGCTGTGGTGAAGGCGGCGGTCGCTGCTCCGGTTGTCGCTGCACCTGTGGTCGCTGCACCTGTGGTCGCTGCTCCTGTGGTGGTTGCTGTGGCGGAAGAAGTTCCAGCGAAGACGGTGAAGAAGCCGGCGGCGAAGCGGCGGGTGGTGCAGAAGAAGGTGGTTGAGGCGGTGAAGGCGTTGCAGCCAGATTTACCAATGCAGGCTGAGGTGGGGGAGTTGGCTCTGCCGGTGGAGAAGGCTGTGGAGAAGCTGACTGTTCAAGAAGTGCCGAGAGGAATTTCTGTAGTTCAGGGTGGGGAAAGGGCGACTGCACATGGGGACGAATGGAGTCCATCGCGTCCAGCGGTGGAGGCACCGGTGGCGAAGCCTCGGCCTGTTTATATTCCGTTGCATGTGGCGAGGCAAAGGGAGGAGCAAGCGAGGAGTGGGGTGGTGGTGGATGAGGGAGCTGGGTTAGTGGTTCAGGCGGAGCCAGTTGGGCAGTTGAACCCCGCGGTGCAGGCGGAGCGTCCTCCACAGCAGCAACCGCAACAAGATCGTGGGCAGAGGAATGATCGTGGGCAGAGGAATGATCGTGGGCAGAGGAATGACCGCGGGCAGAGGAATGATCGTGGGCAGAGGAATGACCGTGGGCAGCGGGATGATCGTGGGCAGCGGGACGATCGTGGGCAGCGGAACGATCGTGGGCTGAGGGACGACCGCGGGCAAGTGCCGGGTGAGCGGTTGCCGCA
>JBAWZW010000044.1:0-19107 GCA_037142835.1 Verrucomicrobiota bacterium | reverse complement strand
CCATCTTTCGGAGGTCCGTCCTTACCATCTTTCGGAGGTCCACCCTTGCTGTCTTTTGGATCAGACGGCTTCGGTGGCGCCTGGGTCGCCGACTTCAAAGCCTCCGCATTCTTGGCAATTTCCTTATTCGCTTGATCCACTGGCGCCTTCGCTTCCTCGGCCTTCTTGGCAGTTTTCAACGCATCATCCGCTTTCGGAACGTCCTGTTTGGCCGTCTTGTCAATCTGTGCCGCCAGATTTTTCAGCATCTCGCTGTTCTCCTTGTTCTCTAAGCGCTTTTGATGATCCGCCGCTCGATCCACATCCTTCGCCGCGTCTTTGACATTCTGCTCAATCGGCTTCTGCTCGTTCATCGCCATCGCCAAATTCCGATTATCAGGCGCCTTCTCAGGACTCTTCGCCAAGGCAATCGCTTGCTCCGCAAAAAGCCGAGCCGCCGCATCCGCCTGTCTCGCCGCCTCGATCGCCAAAGCCGCTTTCTGCTCAGTCAATGTACCCTTCGCCATCGCCTCTTGGAATTTTGTCTCCGTCTGCCCTGCTTTCGTCGCTTCAGGCCTCGCCAAATCGGTGGTCTGATGCCCGTAATTCCGCGCCTGATCCTCGGGCCCAATGAACCCATTGGCTTTTTCACTCACCGCCGCCGCCTCCTTCTGCACTTCCACCAATCCCTTCGCCAACCCCATTCGCTCCGCCGCCGCCACAATCAAATCCGCCAAAGGAACCGCCAACGTCGCTCGCTCCGCCGCCAACTTCGTGCTGTCTTTCATCGGGACAATGGTCAACTGATCCGCCACCGCTTTCGCCTCCTGCGCCGCGACCTCCGCCTCCCGCGCCATCGCCGCCGCCACCCGAGCCGCCTCCAACGCACTCAACTTCGCCCGCGGATCTTTCTCCTTATTCGCCACGTCGGTCACTTTATTCAAAACATCCGTCTGCTTCAACTTCGCTCGGTCCAACATGTCCTTCGCCGTATTCAAGGCGTTATCCGAAATATTCTTCAACTCGTCCCGCATCTTGTTGTTCTCCGCCTCCGCCAACTTTTGCTCCAGATCTTTCAATTGCTCTTCCGCCGTCTTCTCCGACATCGCCGCCAAATCTGCCGCCTTGGCCTCCCGATCTTCCAAAGCGTCTTTAATCCCTAAATCCCCCTCCAAACTACGCAACTCCTCCCGCGTCTTCGCCACATCTTTCCCCTCTTCCACCGCCTCAAAATGACGGGCAACCAACATCAACGCATCCACCACTCGTTGCTCCTGGACCACCGCACCCTCCAAATCCGCTTTCTGCACCGAGGCCAATTCATGCTCGGTCACCAGTCGCAATGCCTCCTCCGCCGCCGGTGGCGGTTCCTTCAGTGTCGCCAATACGTCATCGGCATCTCGCATCCGCTCCCGCTGATCCTTTTTCAAAATGTTTAGCTCATTGGCATCCGCTCGAATCAAATCCTTCAACGATTCAATCCGTAAATTGATCGACTGCTGACGCCCCAACTGAGGCGTCGCCCCCGACTTGTTCTCCTCCGGCTTCATCTCCCCAGCTTTCGCCAACAGCCCATCAGAATCCTTTTTCAATTCCCCCTCTTCTTTCGCCAACGCCAACGCCAAGGCACTAATCTTCGGAGTCAACTTCGCCAGGTTCTTCCGCGCCAACTCCAGAGGCTTCTGCAAAAACATCATCCCCGACTTCAACTTCACTAACATCTGCTCCATCTCCCCACGCAAACTCGCTGGGTTCCGCGCCAAATCACGACGCAACTCCAACTCTTTCCGAATGTCCAAAAAGATCGGACTCTCCGGAATCACCCCCATAAAAGAGGTCAAATCCTCCACCGCTTTCTGCGACTCCGCGTTCTTCAATCGCAGGCGATTCAACTGAATCGGCGCCGTCAATATGCGCGTGCTAATCCACGCCCAATCCCGCGAAGCCGAGGTCCGCGCTTGCGGACTCCTCACATCCCACCGCTCCACCGCAATCAACGCCGTCACCCCATCGATCAACTCTTGCAAATTATGCCCCGCTTCCAATAACCGAAACGCTTGATCCAATTCCCCCAATAACCCCGCCGTCTTCTCCGCCCCATTCCCCTTCTCCATCATTTGCATCGATTGCAACGCCACCGTCACCCGACGCAAATCCCCCACAAAACCATTGTCCGCCACCGCCCGAACCTCCTCGAAGTCCGCTTGGGCCTTAAAAAGATCCGCCGCCGCTGCCCATCGCGCCATCACTAAACTCTCCCGCGTCGCTTCTGGTAATTTATTCAAAGTCCTCAAACCCGCCTGCTCTTCAATCATCCGCTGAATCGCCTCGGTCGCAGGCTCCAACTTATCAATCAGATTTCTCTGCGCCCCAGCGATCAACTCAGGCATCGGCACTTGCCGATCATACGACCGAGGCGCCAACGCCAACGCCGCCCCAGCCAAAGCCGCTCGCTCACTCATCCCGCTGTCATTAGCAATCGCCAAAATCTGCCCCGTAATCCCCTCCCGAATTCCCTTTAAATAAAGCCCCACATTTTCCTTCGGCAAGTCTGCCAAACTCTCTTCAAACTTTTCCCGATCACGAGCAAAGAAATCTCCGTTCACCTTATCTCCAATCACCGCCCGCACCCCGCCCCCAGCCTTAATCGCCAACATCACCGACTCGAAGTTCTTCGTCAAATTAAGCACGGTTCGTAACCGCGTCACCATTCGCGACCAATCTTCCGGAGTACTGCAGGTCAGCATAATCTGCCCAATCCGATCCAAGTCGTCCCGCAAAAATAATCCCAACTCCACGATGCTATCAATCTGCTCCCCAGCCACATTATACTGACAGGTCAACAACGCCAAATTCGTCAATAACGCCAAACGCGTCGTCGTATCATGAATCTCATGAATCAATTCCCTCTGCCCCGCCGCCGACCCATCCCCACTTAGTATCTCATACACTTTCCTCGCCTGTTGCGCTTCCCCACTATGAATCCGACTCAATAACCGCCCAAATAACGCCAAATCCGCACTCTCATGCCCCACCCCAGCGTCCCTCAATGGCACATTTAATGCCATCCACGCCTGAGTCAACTTCGCGTCATAATCAGTGTACGCAGCACCAAAGGCGGTCAACGCTTGCTTCCGCCCCGCATCCCCTTCCTCCGTCTGATCAAATTTCAATCGCGCCAATCGCCCAGCGTCCCCCAACGCCGTTCCCGCCCCCGCCAGCAATTTTACACTCGCCAACAACGCCTGACGACTCTCCAACATCGTCAATCTCTTAATATCAAATCCCTCCGCAACCACCATAATCTGCACCGGGCGACTCTCCGTCTTGCTCCCCTTCAAATCGGTCGCAATCAGTTTCGTGGTAATCAAATCGGTGGCTTTCACCCCCTCCAAGGACAAGTCCCAATCCCGCTCAATCCGCACTTCCATCCCACCCTCTTTCTTTAAGTTAATCTCCTTCCACGGTCCGTTATTAATCTTGATCGCCTGAACGAGGTCCGCCAATCCAATGTCGTCCTTCGCCACCGCAATCACTTTCACTAACTCGTTCGCGGGCGATACCAAATCCTTTTGCGGTTGCTCAAAGTCCACCGAAGGCACCAAATCCGGCAACGACCGAATTTCGTACTCTGGACTAAATTTATTCTCAAATTTCGTCTTGCTCGCCACTAAATGCACCCGGTAATTCCCCGACGCCGTCATGGGAATTCGCGCGGTCAACACCCGTTCCCCCTCTTTGACCAACGGAATGTTCACCACCGCTTTTCCCCGGTCCAATCGCAGTTCTCCACTCTCCACCCCTTGATTCGCCGTAATCTTCACCTCCACGTCGGTTCCCTCCATCGCGGTGATTCCCCCATTCACCTCTTTAACGGTCTTCGCGGGCAATTTACTATACGCAGGGTAGTGATACACTTTCTCAAAACCAATTTCCTGAGGCCGCGCCACCGCCGATAACCTGTAGTATTGCGTCCGCCCATCCCCAGCCTGCATCCGATACTTTACGTCCTCACGACCAACCTGAATGGTCGCCGCGAAACGGTTTTTCCCCAGCGGAATCATCTCCGAAACCCTCCGACCCTCCGCACCCCCCTGGGACTCCAATTGAGCCTTCTTCGCCAACTCGCCCGAAAGCTCAATTTCTAGCCGCACCGCATCCCCAAACGCCACCATCTGATTACCGGGCTTCGGCTCGATCAACTCCAAACGCGTGCTCGAAACGCTGTCCAAATTCGCCCCAGGATTCAACGCCCGAAGGAAGAGAGTCCCAAAACGAAATCCGCTTCCCACCATCAATCCGCCCATCACAATCGCGATTCCCAAACCTACCCATAGATAAAAAATGATCAACTTATAAGGAAGGAGCGATTTAACCTCCAACCCCGCCATCCTCGACGAAACGTCCGTTTGCAACAAATCCCGAAACTGCTCAGAATCAAATACCTCCCCGTGGGTCTGCCCCAACTCCACTGCCGAGAGCAAATCCTCCCGCAAAGCCGGCTCCGCATGCTCAACCAACCGGGCAATCTGCCGCTCATCCGGCGCGTGCAGCAACTGCCGAAGTCCTTGCCGCCAAGCGATCACAATCACTGCCGAGTAGGCGACCGCACTCATCACCCACCGCACCCAATCCTCCAAGAGTGGCACGCTGTAATCAACCGCCGCCACCGCCAACATCGTCACAAACAACATCGCGATGGCCGCAATAATTCCTCGAACAATAATTAGACCCCGACGTCGTCGGGCAAACGACTGCAACTTCTGAATAATTAACGGATTAAGATGAGAACTCATAAAGACAAACTATAAGACACACAGAAGATGTGCGTCAGTTTCAGAATACACAACCAAGCTACTTAAGCAAATGCTCCGACCACACCTCTAGAGCATCCCGACACGCTTCCGAATCAGCCATTCCGCCGTCAACAAACCGACCAAAAGCGCAAACCACCATTTGCTCTCCAATAAGGCCGTCTCACTCTCCTCCACGTTTCCCGCTGTCAAAGGCTCAATCTTCTTCATAAGCAGATTCATCTGCTCCTCCCGGAAATATTCACCCCCACTGGTCAGCGAAACCTGACGCAACAAATCCTCATTCACACTCAGCAGAGTCCGCTCAATGTTCAAACTCGCCTCGACACGAAATTCCGTCCTCACTTTAATCTGACCCTCAGGCACGGCCGCACTCTCAATCGCCACCTCATAACTCCCCGGTTCCAAAGCCGCAGTCATCCCCCGATAGAGCCCACCCTCATCAGCCGTTAATCCAAGCTTCGCTACCACTTTCCCATCCTTGCTCAAAACGGCCGTCACCGCCGCGTCAGACACCGGCTTTCCTTCACCATTGCGGATCCGTGCCCGAATCGATGCCATCGCCCCAGGCTCGTAGGTCATTTTCCCCGCATCCAGGGAAACAAACTTGTCCTGAGTCGCAAAGGGCTCTTCAGCAATGAAATTGGCAATTTGATTCCAAAACTTCACATGATACTTGTCCGCAACCTCATAGCGCCACCGCCAAGAATCATCAAACGCTTGATAATAAACCTTCCCCGCTCCGAACGAACGGAAAATCGCCAACGGAACTCGGCCGCCTGTCGCTTCCGCATCCATCAACACTTCCGCCCCAGGCAAAGGCTTCACCCCAACCACCGACTTCGGCACGGGCAATTTCGCCCAAGCCTCCGCATTCGTCGCCAAGTCGGAAGTCAAAGCAAACGGCGCCAGTCCAGACGCCCGGCCCACCAAACCAAGTGACTTTAATCCCGTCGGAGGCTTCGAATCCGTATAGTCAACGGGCAACAACGGACCCATCTCCGTGTCACCATACTGCCGGAGGTGCCCACGACCCCCGTCAATAAAGATCATCGCCCCACCACGCTTCCCCACAAAATCAGCCATCCACCGAATCTCTTCCGGTTTCAATAGATCCTTCGGCACATCACCAAAAATGATCAACTCGTAGGCGTCCAACATCGCCTTGTCCGCTGGAAAATTCCCCTCTTTATCCCCACGGATGAAGCCCGTCTCCCCACGCATCCCCGCAATCGCCGCGTTCACTTCCCACTTCTCATCCCGTTGATACAGATTCTTCAAATAGCGAGTCTCCCAACGTGGCCGACCATCCACCAAGAGGATCTTCCGCTTCTGGGTGACCGCCCGAAAGCGCAGGCTCCCTTCGTTGTTTGTCAATTCAGCTTCACCCTCGACAGGCGTAAGGCTGATCTTTAAATCCATCGGCACTCCCAACGCCCGCACGTCCGCTGGCAACGCTTTAATCCGCTCCGCCGCCAATTCCTTCACGGGAAAGTCAAACGGAATGGTTCGGTTCGCTTTCCCCTCAGTCACAAAGGATTTCTCCCAAATCACTTTTTCCCCATCCTTGACCTTGACCGTAAATGGTTGCCCAGCCACCACTTCCTCTTTGATGACCACCTCTCCACGAACCACATCCTCATGATAAACGCTATCAGGGACAATCGTCTTCAAAATGGCCAAATCCTTCGGCGCCACATGGCTGCCCACACCCAAAGAATAAATCGGGATGCCCTTACCCTTGAGCACTTTCGCCACCTCTACTGGCGACCCGCCATCATTCTGTTGGCCGTCCGTAATTAAAATCACCGCTCCCTTACCCGTTTTCTGGTCATTACTTACCGTGAAACTCAGGCCACTCGTCAAGTTGGTCTTCGATCCCACTGGCTTGTTCAACGCCTTCGGCATCGGCGCTTCTTTGTTGTTCCCTTGCCAGACTTTTTGGACTTCACCATCATCCAAACTGACCACTTCCAAATTAAACTTTCCCGCAAGCTTCCCAAGCAACTGGTCCTCTGGCTTCACGTCTGGCTTCACCCCAAGCAACAAAGCTTGCACCCGTTGCCAACGCTGCAAACTGTTAAACTTTTCTAGCGCTGCTTTCACCGCAGGGTTGGATCCCTCCCCACTAATCGATTTCTGAAAGGCTTCCGCCACCTCCACCGACCACCGTCCAGCCGCTTCCCCAAGCTTCGCCAACTCTTGGCCAGTTCGGTTCGCTGCATCCGTCGACTTAATCTCAAGGTCAGCCATTTCCTTCGCGGGCTTCACTAACTCCGTATCCATCCGCTGATGCACTTCCTCCACCTGCTTTCCCTTCACCAATAATCCGTTCGCCTTGACCACCAATAACGAAAATCCCTTGGCCACCTTAGTCAGCGTCTCCGGCGTCGGCGACTCCATCGCTTTCACACTCTCCGCCAAATTCCGCGCTTCCGCCAGTGCGGCTGACGCTTGTGGCTGATCAAGATTCACTGACCCCTGTAGCAAAAGGTCTAGGTTCTCCAAAATTTGAATCTTCCGCCCCGCATCCATCCCAGGATCCGCCAATTGCATGCTCTCCGAGCCGTCCAAAAGGAAAGTCAGCCGAGCTAAATCCCCAATGACTTTTCGATGATGCAAAACTGGACCAGCCAGTAAGACAACAATCAGAAAAACTGCTAAGGCACGGAGAACAGGCAGAAGAAACCGAAAAATCGGCCGCATCCCCCCCGCTTCCCTACGGTAAAGCCCCCAAGCGATCAGCGCCAATACGCTCGCCGCCGTTAGCCCGACATACCAAGGATAATCCCCAACCCAGAGGAGTGTAGTGGTTACTTTTTCGCTTTTCATACTTTACTTCTTCCCCGCGCAAATTTTTGTTGAAGGATTAACTCCGCAAAGAGCAACCCAAGTAGGATCAAGAGCGCCCACTTCCAAATCTCTAAACCGACTCGCTGAGCTTTATCTCTTGCCTTAAATTCCTCCGCACTCTTCACCACCTGAAGACCGTTGGCTTTTGCTAAAGCCTTGATCTCCTCAGGGGTGAGTTTCGCCAGATTCGACTCCGCTCGATCCGCGTTCACCACGTAATCCACCACACTTCCACCAGCAAGTTGCACCTTGTATAAGCCAGGTCGCTGGGTCTTAGCATACTCAATCACCCCCCGCTCACCCTTCTTCACCACTTTCACAGGCACCACACTGGTATCAGGCAAAGTAATCGAGGCCGCTTTTCCCGCGGCGTCCGCTGGCAGAAAACTCACCAAGGTTTCCCCAACCCGCAGATTGCGGGGCGGATAAACATTGGAGGCCAAATACACACAAAGGCGTTGCACAAACGGCAGGTAGGACGGACGCGCAGGAAAATTGCTCCAATCCGAATCCAGACTGGTCGCACAAGCAATCACCCGACCTTCCCCATAAGTCTTCTCCGCCAAAAATGGGTCGCCGCTATCTAGCCGAGCCAAAACCACCGGATCATCCGGCCCACCACTCCGCTCCGCTGGCTTCAACTTCATCCACGCCTTAATCGCCACGTCAGAGAGATTGCCATTCTTCGGATCGTTGAAAATTTCTAGTGCAGGATTCGCAAAACGATCAGAACTCACCACACTGACCGTCTTTCCGCCCTCTTTGAGATCCCCAGCCATCGCTCCCATTTGCAATGGCGCCAATTTCCCAAACGGCCCATTCCACCAAGCCGCGTCCACTCGGTCGCCAGCAAAGACCAACAACCCGCCGCCTTGCTTCACAAACAGATCCAACGCTTTCATTTGGTCATCAGACAGTTTCGCCACATTCGCCAAGACCACCACCGCCGACTCCCCGATGTTCTTCGCCGTCAACCCTTCCACCGCCACCGCTTTAGCTTGAATCAAGTCGGCCTGTTCCACTTTTCCCGCGGCGAATGGCGACAAGGCAATCTGCGCAAATCCCGTTTCACCCTTTAGATCATCAATCGCCACCCCAGGCGCCCCATCCACCAAAAGAACGGTCAACTTGTCCCGCACAGGGATGCTCGCCAAATAGCTGTTATCCGCTTGGATCGAGTCTCCATCCGTCTGGATCTCCACGACGTGCGAACCTGGCTTGTCAAAGACATGCGTGAACAAAACCTGGGTTTGCGATTTGCCATTAAGCGAAATCTGCTGCGACCCAAGATCCTTGGCATTGCCAGTCTTCTCCTTGCCGTCGATTTTCATCGTCACCCGAAGATCGGGATGCGCGGTCTCCCCAAAATTACGGAGGTTCGCCCGAATCTGAATCTTCTGACCCACGCCCACCATGAGTTTGGAAAAGTCTAATGACTCAATCGCCACATTGTCCTTTACCTCTGTTCCCACATCCCAAAGAGTAATCGTGGGCGCAAACTCCATCCCCCGCAACCGGTCTAACGATTGCTTGAGGATCGCACCTTCCTCAGGCGGAAAACTCACCCTCTGTAGATCCGTCATGATCACGACCTGACGACTGCTTTCCGTCATTTTACTCAAGGTCCCAGCCACCAAATCCAAGGCCGCTGGCACTCGGGCAATTCCATACCCCGCACCGGCTTTTCCCAAAGCCTGGGTCACACTCGAGAGATCTCGGGTCGATTGATCCAACAAACCCGATCCCTCACCCATCATGAAAACATAAGCCTCTGACTTTGGCTTCAACTCGGAAATCACCCGCTTCGCCTCATCCCGAGCCAAACTAAAGTTCGTCGCCCCAGCCCGACCAGCCTCCATCGAATAACTGTTGTCTAATAAGATGACCGTCGAGGTTGCCTGATCCCCAAGCATTTTTGTCGCCCCACGCCAGACCGGACGCGCCATCATCAACGCCAACAGCGCAGGAATCGCACAGCGAATCGCCAACAAGATCCATTGCTCAATTTTGATCCGCTTCTGATTGGTCCGCAAAACCGCCACTAAGAGGTGCATCGCCCCCCACGGAACAATTTTAAATCGGCTCTTATGAAAAAGGTGAATGATCAGCGGAATCGACAGCGCCGCCAATCCACCAAGCATTGCAATATTAAGAAAATTCATCCCCGTGCGAGCCTCCGACTCATATATGCTGCCAATGCCTTTGAATAAGGCTCGTCCGTGCAAAATGGCACGAGATCGATTTTGTGTCTCCGACAACCCCGAACGAGGTCATCTCTAAACGTGCTAAGGTTCTCCAAATAGGTTTGGCGAAGCATCGCAGGATCCAGCAAATGCTTGACTCCCGCTTGCTCCAAACAATCAAACTGCGTCCACCCATTAAAAGGAAATTCCAACTCATCCCGATCCCAAATTTGAAAAACCAGAATCTCATGATGCGCGTGACGGAAGTGGGCCATTGCTTTCAAAAAGCTCGCCACTTCCCCGAAACAATCAGAGATAATTACCAACAATCCCCGACGATGTAATTTCGGTACCAAATCATGAAATACTTGGCCCAATTCTGTTTCCCCACCCGGTTTCCCATTCTCCAATTCTTCCAAAATCACCCGCAAATGACTGACTCGCGAACGCGGCGGAATATACTTCTGAATCTTCGTATCAAAGGTGGCCAATCCCACGCCATCCGCCTGATGCACCATCATATACGCCAAACACGCCGCCAATTTGGTCGCATACTCATACTTCGTCACCCCGCCAGCTCGTGTCCCCGAATAGTTCATCGACCCACTGCGATCCAGAATGATCGTCGAACGCAGATTCGTTTCCTCTTCGTATTCCCGGATGTAATAGCGGTCGCTCCGGCCGAAAACCCGCCAATCAATATGGCGAATCTCGTCCCCAGGCACGTATTGCCGGTGTTGCTTGAATTCGACGCTGTATCCCTTGTGGGGTGAGCGGTGTAGACCGGTCGTGAATCCCTCAACCACTTGGCGCGCGAGCACCTGGAGATTGGAGATCCGCTTAAGGTCGGATGGTTTGAGAAAGTCGCTGACGTGGGCCATGGATTTTACCGCAGGTCGTGGGTGAATCTTGGAACTGAGGCACGCCCAAAGCGCGCCTCAGCAAGCTCTCGCTTGGTGATACTTACAGCGAGCCCTTCGCTTCGCTCCGAGGAACTTTGGCGATGATTCGCGTGATAATGTCGTCCACACTAATTCCTTCCGCCTCAGCGTTAAAGGTCGGCACCACCCGGTGACGCATAATCGGCAACGCCATCGCGATCACGTCATCAATCGTCACATGGAACCGCCCCTTCAAGACCGCTCGGACTTTGCCCGCCAACACTAAGTTCTGACAAGCACGCGGACCAGCTCCCCATGCAATCAAATCCTTCACAAAGTCTGGGGCCTCCGACTCGTTCGGACGAGTAAATCGCACCAAATCCAGAATAAAATCAATCACGTGATCAGGCACAGGCACTTTCCTTACCGTCTTCTGCAACTCAATGATCTGAGCCCCACTCATCACTGGCTCAATCTTCACATTAAATGTTCCCGTAGTTCGCGCCACAATCTCCCGCTCTTCTTCCCGACTCGGATAAACCACTTTCACCAAGAAAATAAACCGATCGCGCTGCGCTTCAGGCAACGGATACGTTCCTTCTTGCTCAATGGGGTTCTGCGTCGCCAACACGAAAAAGGGCTGATCCAATTTCAAGGTGTGCCCACCCACCGTCACGGTCTTCTCCTGCATCGCCTCGAGCAACGACGCCTGCGTTTTCGGTGGCGTACGGTTAATTTCATCCGCCAAGAGCATCTGGGTAAAAATCGGTCCCTTCTGAAAAACAAACGACCGACGCCCCGTCTCCGCGTCTTCTTGAATGATATCCGTACCCGTAATGTCGCTCGGCATCAAATCAGGCGTAAACTGAATCCGCCTGAAGGACATCGCCAAAGTCTCCGATAATGTCCGAATCATCGCCGTCTTCGCCAGCCCAGGAACACCCTCAAGCAAGCAGTGACCGCCAGCAAGAACCGCAATGATCAATTGCTCAATCACGTCCGTCTGGCCGACAATGAATTTCCCCATTTCATTGACGATCTTCTTATAACTTTCCACAAGGAGAGCGGCGGCGGCTTTGTCGTCCGTCGGTACATTCGCCGACGTCGCGCTGTGTGGTTCAATAGAGCTAGGTGTTGTTGACATGTTAGTGGTTTAAATAGGAATTACTGGGTGATAGATGAAGTGAATTTTACTGCTTTGGGGAGAACATTTTCGCCTTGCGGGCGGGAGGTTTTAAGAAGAAAGTGGTTGGTCGTCAATCCTTAAATTGTTTCTCGAAGAAATAATTATGGAACAAGGTCGATAGGCATACTCGGCATACTTGGCATGCTCGGCATCCCCTCGAAACTCACCGCTGATTCCGCAGCAATCGCCCGAAGGTGCGACGCAAACCATTGCTTCAAAAGTGGGTCTCGCGCCAATTGCGGAAACTGCAAAAGCTCAGTCACAAAATCGGTTTCCACACCATTGGCGACGACCGACATTCCCCCATTCCCGCTCAATCCGCCACTCACCGCTACCGTCGATCGCTTCGATAAACGAGTCGTGAACGGGTTCCATTCATCCAAGTTGACTGCCGCCACCGCCACACACGCCGCCACCGCCAAAATCGCCACGATGTTCCGCTGAAACACATTCGGTTGGCGAATCTCCCCAATGAACCGCCTCTGCGCTTCCGTCAATGTCACTTCCGCATCATCTTCCTCCTGCTCAAACCCCAGATTTAATAACATCGCCAAATCAACCATCTGACACACTTCTTCCCGTGATTCCTCAGACGCACTCAACAGCGCCTCCACATAAATCCGCTCCTCAGGCCCCAACTCGTTGAGGGCGTAATCCGTCAAATACTGCTCCGGAATGGTTGTTTTCATTTAGACTGCTCCTTTTTTTAAATAGATAATTTTTTCTTCCTTGTCGTCCCTCTCCATCATCCCCCGGAGACTCCGCATCGCCGCATTCAGCAAAAAGCCCACATTGCCAACCCCCAGGCCCGTGATCTCCGAAATCTCTTGATAGGAGTGATGCCCGTGAAACCGCAGCCGCACCACCTCGTGCTGATTCTTCGGCAATCTCTGCACCAACTCCATCACCCGCTCAATCCGCTCCTTATGCTCCAACTCCGCCGAGGGGGTCATTTTTTCACACCGCTTCTGCTCAAATTCCTGAGTCTCAATATAAATGTAGCGATCCTCTTTTTTTAAGGACTTCAATGCACAATTTCGACACACCGTGAACAACCACTTCGAAAGGTGGCCCTCAATCGCCACCTGATCCTGCTTGTAGAGTCGAAGAAATGTCTCCTGCACTACATCCCTCGCCCGATCCAAAGAACGAAGCAAACTAATCGCATACTGCAAAAGGGGACGCTCGTAACGCTCCATTGCAGTCTGCACCCATAGGGCCTTAGCTTTTTCTTTTTTTCCAAACATCGGTTTCAGTTTTTTAGTCTCCTTCATAAACCCGCCTCCATTCAGTTCCTTGGAAAAATTTCAAAAAAAATCCCCAGTCTCTTTTCTTTACTCAAAATTCTCAAATTTTACCCTCAATTTCCCTTCTTCGCCGTGCTCTGAATGTAAACCTCTCGCAACTGCTTGAAGTCCACTTCCACCGGCGATTGCGTCATCAAATCCGCCCCCCGATTGTTCTTCGGAAACGCAATCACTTCCCGAATCGATTCCGCCCCCACGATCAACATCACCAACCGATCAAGACCCAGCGCAATCCCCCCATGCGGCGGTGCCCCAAAACTAAAGGCCCGCAAAAGGTGCGCAAACTTTAACTCCTGCTCCTCCGGCGTTACCCCCAAAACCTCAAACATCCGTGCCTGCAACTCCTTCTCGTGGATCCGAATAGATCCTCCACCCAACTCTACTCCATTCAACACGACGTCATAGGCAATCGCTCGCACTTTCCCAAATTCGCCCCCATCCAATAAGCCTCGGTCCGCCTCTTTGGGACGCGTAAATGGATGATGCACCGCCACCCATCGCGCGTCTTCCGGCGAATACGCCAACAATGGAAAGTCCACCACCCAAAGAAAGTTCAACTGATCTTTCGCCGCCGCCAACAATCCCAATAACTCCGCACACCGCAACCGGACCCGCCCCAATACTTCACACACCGCTTCCGCTTTAACATCCGCCCCAAAAAACAACACGTCGCCCTCCACAAATCCCATCCGCTCCGCCAAGGCCGCTTTTTCTGACTCGCTAAAAAACTTCACAATCGGTGACTCCCACTCCCCTCCCACACTCCACTTCACATACGCCAATCCCTTCGCTCCAAACTCCGTCTTCACCCACTCCTCCCACTTCTTCAATTGCTCCTTACTCAATAAACTCGCCGCCCCTTTGGCATTAATCGCCTTAATCACCCCGCCCCCGTCCGATACCGAACGAAAAACCTTAAAGTCCGACGCCCCAAAGAGATCCGCCAACTCCACTAACTCCAAACCAAACCGCGTGTCCGGTTTGTCGCTCCCGTATCGATTCATCGCCTCCGCATACGCCATCCGCGGAAAGGGCCCCGAAATCTCGATCCCCCGCGCCTCCCGAAAAATTCGGGCCAGCATCCCCTCAACCAATGTCTGAATCTCCTCCTCCGTCACAAACGACGCCTCCACATCAATCTGCGTAAACTCCGGCTGCCGATCCGCACGCAAATCCTCATCACGAAAACATCGCGCCACCTGAAAATACTTCTCCACTCCGCCGACTTGCAAAAGCTGCTTATACTGCTGCGGCGCTTGCGGTAGTGCGTAAAATGATCCCGGCGTCAGCCTCGAAGGCACCAGAAAATCCCGCGCTCCCTCAGGCGTCGGATTCGATAAAATCGGGGTCTCAATTTCTAAAAATCCCGCGTCATCCAAAAAATCCCGCGCCGCCTTCGTCACCCGATGCCGAATCCGTAAGTTCCTCAGCATCCGCGGCGTCCGCAAATCCAAGTAACGGTACTGCAATCGCAAATCCTCGTTCACACTCGAATCGTCCAGCGGAAACGGTGGCACATCCGCTTTATTCAATATCGTCAACGCCGTAGCGATAATTTCCACCGCTCCCGTCGCCAGTTTCACATTCTCTGACCCCTCCAAACGCCCCGCCACTATCCCCGTCAATTGCACCACGTCTTCACCCCTCAACCCATGCGCCGCCTCCGCCAACTGAGGCTGTTCTTCAGGCCGAAAAACCACTTGCGTCAAACCCTCCCGATCCCGGAGATCAATGAAAATAACCCCACCATGGTCCCGCCGAGAATTGACCCAACCCGCAAGGGTGACGGTCTGGCCAATATCGGTCGGGCGAATCTGCTGGCAGTGATGTGTGCGATACATAAATAAAAGGGGAGGAAACTGCGCCAAAAAGCCAACGAAGGGGAGCATATTCTTCACCAAACCCTCCACCCCCCAAACCTTCTCCTCACAGCGATTCCGCTATTCCAATAAAGAGCCCAATCTGACTCCGATACTCGTCCTTCCCCCGACTCGCCAAAATCAACAATTCCTTCCCCTGCGCATCCTTCCCCACAAAGAGCGCATACACCCCCAGTAACCACTGACGATCCGCTCGGGCCTCCGGCGTCGCCCCCATTCGCAAAAAATACTGACCCATCGCAAAAATGCAGTCACTCGAAATATCTGCCCACGGCACTGGCACCGAGCCAAATTGACTAAAAACCTCGACCTGAGTCTCTTGCGCCTTTCGTACACCACCGGGAATTGCTTGATTGGTCTTCCGAATGATTGCCTCAGGATATCCCACCTTCCCCAAATCATTGATCAGCGTCGCCTTGAACATCGCCAACCACTCCGCTTTCGTCACCATCGACACCCGTAACCGCTTCCCCGCCTCATTCTGAATCACCAACCCCTTCGCCATCCCCAAGGCCTCCGCATAACGCATCTGCCCACAAAGCATCACCATTTTCCCCTTCAATTCCCCAAGGGCTTTTTTCTCCGTCTCCTCTTGAGCAATCACCCTCGCCGCCTCAGCAATCTTCGCATCCGCAATTTTTCTCCGCAATCGCTTCGCAAAAGGCTCCAAACGCCCCCCCAACGCCCCAGCATACGTCAACTTCCCCGCCGCTTTCTCCACATTCACCAACGCCTCCTCATACCCAGTCAAATTCCCCTCCTCTTCCGCTCTCCGCGCCACCAATATCGCCGCCCCAGAAATCGCGTAATCCCGCAAGTAAGGCTCCGCAAGCACCAGATACTCCTGCACCCATGAAACTTTCGACCCCTTCGCCTCCACCCGAAATTGCTCAAAAAGTCCCTCCGCTTTTTCAAAATCTCTCATCGCCCAATCTTTCAACGCCCCCACCAAATATCCCACCACTTCTTCACCCTCCAAATCCATCCGCTTCATCTCACTCAACTCCACCGCCGACTCCCCAGACCCCAACTTAGCCACCCCCACAAAAAAATTCGCCAAACGCGCCTCCGCTGGATCCGTAGAAAATACTCCCCGCTCCGCCATCTTCGCTAACTCCGCTCGCCCCTCACCCACCCGACCACCCAAAAACTCCGCCATCCCCGCATTCAAAGTAATCCAATTCAACCGCGGCTGAGGCACATTCGGCATCGCCTCCAATACCCGAAATGCCGCCGCCGCTTTCCCTCCATCACTCCCCGCCAAAAGCATCTGCGCCGCTCGGTATTTAGTATCAATTCCCCCACCCTTCCCCGCAACCTCCTCCACCGCATCCACTCCACCCTCTTTCTTCCCTCCAAAATAATACCATCCACACCCCAAAACGATCACCGCACCCATCACAATCGGCATCACCGGAAATGCCTTTTTACTCGCCGGCCTCACCTTCCCCGCACCTCTCGCCAACACTTCCCGACGCGCATACTCCAAGGCCTTAATCAACTCCTCATAACTCTGAAACCGCTCCCCAGGCTCAAATTTTAAGGTCTTATCAATCGCAAACGCCGTCGCCTCCGATACCCCCTTCGCCAGCGTTCGCAAAGCCGGTTGCTTCCGCTTCGCCTCCAGCAAAACACTCATCTGGTTCGTCTCCAAATCACACGGCGGCACCCCCGTCAACCCATGGAAAAGCGTCGCCCCCAATGAGTAAATATCACTCCGCAAATCCTCACGCCGATTATCCAACTTCTCCGGCGCCACATACGCAGGCGTCCCCCAAATCTCCCCCATCACCGTTCCCGCATGCTCCATCAACACCGCCAACCCAAAATCCACAATCTTCGCCGTCTTCGCATTCGAAAAAAGAATGTTCCCCGGCTTCACATCCCGATGAATCAACCCACACTGAAAGGCCGCATTTAATCCCTCCGCCACCTGAATCCCCATCGTCAAAACCTCCTCCTCCTCCAAAATCTTCGATCGCGTTAACCGATCATCCAAAGACCCCTGATCCACTAACTCCATCGCAATGTACACCAGCCCATGATCCTGCCCCGTACTAAATACCTTCACCACATGCGGATGATTGATCGCCGCCGTAATCGCCGCCTCATGCGCAAACTGCGCAATAAACTCGGGATTCTTACTCTGCTCTTTCTGCAAGAGCTTCAAGGCAACCGACCTCCCTAAATTTCGGTCCAATGCCCGATACACTGTCCCCATTCCCCCCACCCCTAACTCCTCCTCAAGCTCAAAGTGATCAAAAAATCTCCGCACCCTCACGCTCCCCAAACAACTCGGACATTCAACCAACGCAAAGGGTTCCGCCTCCGCCCCATCAATCAACGCCCCACAAGACGGGCAAGCTTGAATTAAATGATCAGGTTCGGCGCTCATGCGATCACACTTCTTTATCACCCCTCCCCCAACAACAACAAGCCTCCCGAATTTCCCCACACCAGAAACCACTCTTGCCTCTCCTTCTTTCCTCGCTCACCGTCTCCACTATGAAAAATCTCCCGCGTGCCCTCTTCTTCATCCTCACCCTCATCACTCTCACCGGTTGCCTCCAAGTCGACAAACTCGTCAAACTCAACCCCGACGGCAGCGGCACGATCGAAGAATCCGTCACCCTCAACCCCGCGGTCCTCGACCAATTCCAAAAAATGGCCGCAGGCTTCGGCGGTTCCCCATCCAAAAAAGGTTCCATTCCTCCCGCCGCTTTCGAACTCATCGACGAACCCGCTCTCCGCCAAAATGCCCAGAAAATCGGCAAAGGGGTCGAATTCGTTTCCGCAAAAAAAATCTCCACCCCCAACCAGTCCGGCTTCGTCGCCCTCTACTCCTTCACCGATATCAATCTCCTCAAACTCGACCAAAATCCCCAAGCCATGCTCCCCAAAATGGGCCCCAATCCCTTGGCCGCCGCTGGCGCCCAATCCGAGGCCATCACCTTCGAGTTTAAACCGGGTAATCCCAAAAACTTGGCAATCAAAATGCCCACGCCATCCATCAAGCCACTCCCCAAGAAGGACCTGCCCGAAGGCGCCGAAGAAATGGCCATGCAAATGTTCCAACAAATGTTCAAAGGCATGAAAGTCCAAATCGCCGTCGAGGTCGCCGGCCCCATCCTCGCCACCAACGCCCAATACAAAAACAATTCTCGCGTCACTTTGCTCGAAATGAACTTCGACCAAATCTTCGCCAATCCCGATCGCGTCAAAGCTCTCGCCAAAGCTGACCCCAAATCTCTCGAAGACATCAAGCGGCTCATCCAAGGCATCGAAGGCGTCAAAATCGAAACCGCCGAAACCGTCAATATCCAGTTCCAATAACTACTCCGCTGATTCTCCCCCCCCATGCCGAATCGCGCCCGCTTCACCGACTCGTCGATCTTCCCCGATGAAACTTCGCCAGAAAAAAAACCCATTCTCTCGCCACCAAAAACTCCCAACCCCACCAGTCACCACCCGGGAACTCGTCGTTCTCGATCAATCGTTTCCCCGCCAAACCTTGCTCGCCAACTGCAAACACCAATCAGCCGCTCTCCATACCGCAAACGCTCACTGGCAAAAGTTTCTCAACGAAGATCGCCCCCTCTTCCAAACCTGGCGCTCCCAAAAATTTGCCCCCATCCTTGCCAAAATCGCCGCCCTCAAAACCCAAATCCTCGAGCAGGAAGACCTCATCTGCCAAGTCGATGACGAAGTCCACTTCGGCCGCGCACGCAACTACCGCGTCGCCTACGCCAATGTTCTCCAACGCCTCGCCCATCCCCCCACCACTCCCGACTTCCCACCCCTAGACTCTTCTCCTCTTCCAGATCTCGCCCAGTTTGCCCATCTCCCAGAATCCGAACAAAAACGCCTCTTCGAATCAATCGCCTCCCAAAACCTCGGCGTCCATCCCAAATCCCTTCCCAAAGGACTCTACGACAGTCTCTTCGCCAAATTTAAGCGCTCCCTACTCAAAGAGGCCAAAGAAAAATCGTCCCCTTCACCACCCTCCCACCCCACCCCACACTCC
>JBAWZW010000043.1:0-19475 GCA_037142835.1 Verrucomicrobiota bacterium | reverse complement strand
AAAAGACCATTCAAAAGAAACGAGAAATTTTTCATGAAAAAAGGCGGCAACTGCATTTCACAAACAGAAAAAGAAAAATCCCTGCGAAACAAGCTTAAATTTGGTCATTCTCCAAACCTCAACCGAAGCATCCCCCGATCTCTAGGCCCCCGCAGATCCTCGGCAGGGACCGGGAATTGACTGCACCATTCCCCTCGAATTTCCCCATGGATTTACTACTTCTTCACCACCACTTCGCGGCTTTTCGCAAAGTGGCGGAGCCTACCGGGCTCGAACCGGCAACCTCCGCCGTGACAGGGCGGCGCTCTAACCAATTGAGCTAAGGCTCCTCGAAGGGAGAGCCGAACATTATCCACCAATCGAATCACGAGCAACCATTTTTTCCGAAAAAATTTAAATCCCTCTTTCAAGTCGAAAAAACCACCGCTTTAGTCCGTTTGCCAATCCCACCCCGACTCCACCCCAAGGAGAATTACATTCATTCCCAAGAGTTTGCCTCGCCCAAGGTTGACCCCATGGACAAAACCGCTTAACCCTCGAAATATTCTATGAAATTACCCCTCATCCTCGCCACTCTCGTGGCTCTCGCCACCCATGCACAATCTGCCGAACCCACTCCCCCAGCTGGGTTTACCGCATTATTTAATGGCAAAGATCTCACTGGTTGGCGCGGAGGCGACACTTTCGATCACCGAAAAGTCCTCGAAGCGACCCCAGAGGCACGCGCCACCCTGCTCGATGGCTGGACGAAGTCGTTGACTCAAATCAACCCCAAAACCACCAAACCACATTGGTGGGTCGATGAAAACGCCGAGCTCGTCAATGACGGCCAAGGAGCCTACGCCACCACCGAAAAAGATTACGGAAACTTCGAGCTCCTCGTGGAATATAAGACGGTACCCCGCGCAGACTCTGGAATTTATCTCCGCGGTGTCCCCCAAGTCCAAATTTGGGATCACACCAACCCCAATGACCAGAAAAATGGCGCCGGTAAAGGCTCCGGTGGCCTCTGGAACAATTCCCCAGGTGCCCCAGGCAAAGATCCCCTCGTCCTCGCCGATAAACCCTTCGGCGAGTGGAACCAGTTCCGCATCATCATCGTCGGCTCCCGCGTCAGCGTCTGGCTGAACGACAAACCAGTGGTCGATCACGCCATCTTAGAAAACTTTTACGATCGCAAAACTCCCATCCCCGTGCGCGGCCCCATCGAACTCCAAACCCACGGCGGAGAAATCCGCTGGAGAAACATTTTCATCCGCGAAATCAGCTCCGAAGAATCCGTCCAATTTCTCGAAAAGCGGGGCGCCGAAGGCTTCAAATCCGCGTGGAATTCTCAAGACTTCGAAGGCTGGGCAGGACCAGTGGATCAATACGAAGTCAAAGGCGGGGCAATCGTGTGTCTCCCCAACAAAGGTGGGACGATTTACTACAATCAGGAACTCTCCGACTTCGTCGCTCGCCTCGAATTTAATATCCCACCCGGTGGCAATAACGGCTTAGCCATCCGCTACCCCGGAAGTGGCGATACCGCCTATGTCGGAATGTGCGAATGCCAGATTCTCGATGACAACTACGAGAAGGTGAAGGGGAAGATCGACCCCCGGCAAGCCCACGGAAGCGCTTATGGGATGGTCGCCGCCGCTCGCGGCTATCAGTTTCCCAACGGCTCCTGGAACTTCGAGGAGGTCACGGTCAAAGGCCCCAATCTCCGCGTAGAATTAAATGGTTTCGTGATCCTCGATGCCGATCTCTCCAAGGTCGATATGGCCACGGTGATGGCTAAAAGTGCCCACCCCGGCAAGGATCGCCCCAGCGGTTTCTTCGGCTTCGCTGGCCACAGTGACCCCGTCTCCTTTCGCAATATTTTCCTCAAAAAACTCTAAACTTCCACTATCCTCGATCCACTATGAACCCATCCGCTCAATCCCCACTCAATCGTCGCCACTTCCTCGGTCGCTCCGCCGCCGCCATCGCCGCCACTTCCGTCGCCGGCTTCCCCACGATCGGTCGGTCCGAGGATAACAGCAAAATGCTCAAAGTCGCCCTCGTCGGTTGCGGCGGACGCGGCTCTGGAGCCGCCGGCCAAGCCCTCGCCGCCGACAAATATGTCCAACTCGTCGCCATGGGCGACGCCTTTTCCGATCGCCTCGAGCTCGCTTACAATAACCTCAAATCCACGAACCCCGAAAAAGTTCAAGTGGAAGACGATCGCAAATTTGTCGGCCTCGATGCCATCGATAAAATCTGCGCCATCAAGGACATCGACATCGTTCTCTTGACCACCCCTCCAGGCTTCCGCGCCGAGCACCTCCAAAAATGTGTGGATGCGGGCAAGCACACTTTTTGCGAAAAACCCTGCGCCACCGATGCCCCCGGCGTGAAGCGTTTCCTCGCCGCCGCCGCCGCCGCCAAAGAAAAGGGTCTCGGCCTCCTCTCGGGCTTCTGTTACCGCTTCGCTAACGGCGAAAGAGAACTCTTTAAACGGATTCACGAGGGCGAAATCGGCGATGTCCGCTCGGTCTACGGCTCCTACATGGCGGGCTCACCATGGGCACCTAAACCCCGCAAAGAAAACTGGACGGACCTCGAATACGAACTCCGCAACTGGATCTATCACACTTGGCTTTCTGGTGATCATATCGTGGAACAAGCCATTCATTCCGTCGACAAAATGCTCTGGGCTTTCAAAGACGCCACCCCCGTCCGCGCTTGGTCCCTCGCGGGTCGCCAACAACGCATCGAAGATGAATTCGGCAATGTCTTCGATCACTTCGCCGTCGGTTACGAATTCTCCGGTGGAAGAATGGGAACGATCTTCTGCCGCCAACAACAAGGCGTCTGGAACGATAGCAGCGAACGCATTTTTGGCACCAAAGGCACCGGCCAAATCATCGCTTTCCGAAGCCAAAGCTACCAACTCCTCGACGGCACCACTTGGAAGTATGCCGGTGAAAAAGCCGACATGTATCAGAACGAACACAACGCCTACTTCGCCTCACTTCGCGCAGGAAAACCCCTCAATATGGGCGAACAACTCGCCCACTCCACGATGGTCGGGATCCTCGGCCGCATGGCGGGCTACACCGGTCAAGTCATCACCTGGGATGAAGCCACCAACTCCACAGACGATCTCCGCCCTCCAGGCGTCCTCGACTGGAAAATGAAATTGCCCAAGCCAGTCGTCGCCATGCCCGGTCGCACGAAGTTTTTCTAACCCCGGTCCCGCCCCCACCACCGATGACTCGAAAATCATTTCTCCAAGCCTCTGGAGCAACGATCGCTAGTGCGATCCTCTCTCCGCTCCTCGGGGCCGATGAAGCTCCCAAGAAAAAGCGCCAACTCAAAAAGGCTGTCAATCTTGAAATGGCAACCGCTCCCAGAGCATCGGTGACCGATCGGTTTAAAATGATCCAAGACGCTGGCTTCGATGGCGTCGAAGTCAATCGTCCCGACGCCACCCACCTCGACGAAATCATCAAAGCACGAGATCTCACCAGCCTCCCCATCGCCGGGGTCATCGATTCCGTCCACTGGGGCAAACCTCTCAGCTCACCCGATCCCAAAGTCCGCGAGCAAGGCTTCAACGGCCTGAAACTCGCCCTCAAAGAAGCCGGCGAACTCGGTTGCGAACGCCTCCTCCTCGTCCCAGCTGTCGTCAATCGCGAGGTCTCTTACGCCGACGCCTACACCCGCTCCCAAGCCCTCATCAAACAGGCCGTCCCCTTCGCCGAAGCCGCCAAGTGCCGCATCGCCGTGGAAAATGTCTGGAACCAATTCCTCCTCAGTCCACTCGAAGCCGCCCGCTATCTCGATGAAATCGACAGCCCGTGGGTCGGTTGGCACTTCGACATCGGCAATGTCGTCAATACTGGTTGGCCCGAACAGTGGCTCCGCATCCTCGGCCCCCGCGTTCTCAACCTTCATATCAAAGAGTTTAGCCGAAAAAAACGCGACGATTCCGGCCTCTGGAAGGGGTTCGATGTCGAACTCGGGGAGGGCGATGTGGAGTGGCCCGCAGTCATGCAGGCCCTCGACGCCATCGATTACCACGGCTGGGGCATCCTCGAAGTCGGCGGTGGCAATGCCGCCCGCCTAAAGTTCCTCGCCCAGCGCACCGACAAAATCTTCGCCGGCTAAAGCCTTCTCCCCAAACAACTCACCACCTCTCCAACCATCGGCCAACCTAACTGGCCGCCCGAATATTTGCCCACACATGGACATGGGGCGAACCCCGAAAGTACCAAACCATATCTGGACCTTCGATCTGCCAAACATCCCAGACCCCATCGTTCCCAATATCTTCGCTCTTCGAAAAGGCCATGTGCAGATGCTCCGTCCCCGATCCCACAATCATCCGCATCGCCTCATCCGCATCCCCAGACCGAAAAGGCGCCAGTAAATCGCGAAGCACCGCTTGCACTTCCCCCTGCTGATCCTTACTCAAATCCCCCACCCGAATTCCCGCCAACCCCCGTTTCTTACCCGTCAACTTGACGGTTCCTAGCCCATCCTCCTCCCGACCGCGCTCCATCAACGCCTGCTCACGCTGCTTTCCATCAAGCATCTGAAAGACCCCGTTCGCCCGCTTCGCTTGATACCAATAGGCGTTCCCCTCGTGCTCCGCTCCCTCCTTAAATCCCTTCGCCGCGTGCCCATAAAAAATCGGCCCCCCAAACGCCACCCCCGCCACCGAATCCCCATCGCAACGCCGCGTGCAATGCCGACCAGTTAAAACAAACTCAAACTTTCCACTCCCAGGAACCCCAAACAAGGCGACACTCGATGACCCAAATCCCGCTTTCCCACTGTCCTGAACCACTTGCGCAAGAACCTTTTCCGCATACTCTGGAGAATGCAGCCCCCGAAAAATCTCCCCAATCAACGCCTGCTGATCCCCATCAAAAAATCCCCCAACCGTCTGCGGAACAATCTGCCAGTTATTCTCCACCCGCGTCCGCCTCTCGTCGTCAAAGCCAAAACAAACCGCCGCCCGCTGGGCATCACTCAGCGAACCATACAACTGCCCCACCAAGGTCTCGCTCCTCACCGGCTCCGCCGCCCGGGCCCAAGGCGCCCATCCCGCCATCCCAGAAACCACCCCCGCGACCACTCCCGCACCCGCCCGAAGAAATTCCCGACGCTCCATTCCCGCCCGCCCGCCACCATCCAAAGGCCATGCTGAATTCGATAAATCAAGGGCAGTTCGGGGCGTGAGTTTCATAGTCGCAAATTGCCACCATTTTCCCCCAATGCAAGCTCACCCTTCCCTATATCACCGAGGAGGCTTCGCCTCCGTCGCTCCCGGTCGCGGCATTCCCAACTGGTCAAACAAAAAGGCCAAGACGTCCGCTTTCTGCGCGATTCGCTCACTCAACGCTGTCCCCATTCCATGCCCAGATGCCGCACTGAATCGCGCCAAAATCGGCCGACCAGACCCGCTCGCAGACTGCAACCGCGCCGCCATCTTTCGCGAGTTCGCAGGATTCACCCGACCATCATTCTCCCCAGCAAGAAAAAACACCGCCGGATACTTCGCCCCATCCACCACCCGATGATAAGGCGAGTACGCATAGATCGCCTCAAACTGCTTCTGATCTTTCACTGTCCCAAATTCCGTAATGTTAAATGCCCCATTGGGATCCAACTCCACCCGCAACATATCGTATATCCCCACATGACTGACCACCGCCCGAACCAACTCCGGGTGCTGGGTTAGCAACGCTCCCATCAGCAACCCACCATTACTTCCCCCCTCAATCGCCAACTTCTCCGGTCGCGTATAACCCCGCGCAATCAAGGCCCGCGCACACGCCGCAAAGTCATCAAAAACATTCTGCTTCCGCGTCAAATTCCCCGCCAAATGCCACTCCTCACCATACTCACCGCCACCTCGTAAGTTCGCCACCACCACCACCCCTCCGCGGTCAAACCAGAGCCGTTGCGTAAAATCAAATCCCGGTCGCAGACTGATTCCATACCCTCCGTACCCACTGAGAATCAACGGGTTCGAACCATCAAGCGCCATCCCCTTGCGACGCAAAATATTCATCGGCACTTTGCTCCCATCTGCACTCACCGCAAATTCCCGAACACACTCGATATCCCCAAAGTCCACAGGCGATCTCTGGCTCAGCCCCGTCTTCTCCGCCAATCCCTTCCCTCCATCCGCTTGCGGATCATAGACATACCACGCCGATGGCGCCACATAACTCGTCTCCCGAAAAAGAATCCGCTCGTCCCCAGATCGCTCGGCTAACCCGAACAACTGCCCCACCCCAGCCGCCGCCAACAAAGGAACCTCTCGTAGATTTCCACCGTCCAAATCAAATCGCCTCACCCTTGATGGCCCCCCAACCAAATCCACCACAAAGAGAAACGATGGCGTGATGGTGATCCCCTCAATCACCGCTTCACCCTCAGGAACAATCGTCTTCGCCTCCGATAACTTCGCCTCACCCCCAAGCTCCAATCGCACAATCTTTCCATGCGGTGCCCCTTTCACCGAACGCAAATAGATCGCCGTCCCCGCCCGATTAAAATCCACCTCCTTTACCCCATCCACCCAATGCGAAATCTCCCTCCACTTCCCACGATCCGATCCCTGTAAATCATGCAGATAATGCGCGTATTCTCCCCCATCCCCATTCGCCACTCGCGCCAATACCCACCGTCCACAAGGCGAGGTCGACAAATCCGTCTCCGCAATCCGCGGAAAATCTCGCCCCGCCGCATAAACATCCTCACTCACCGGCCGACCCATCGCATGAAAATAAATCTCCTGAAAAAAGTGCAGATCCTCCGCCGCTTTCTCCCCAGGATGCGGATACCGCGTGTAAAAAATTCCCGCTCCGTCTGCCGTCCACGCTGCACTCCCGCCACCCGTCGGATACTGCACCCGAGGAATCCGGTCCGGCAAAATCTCCCCAGTTTCCGTCCGATAAAAAAACAGCGTCCCCTCTTCACTCCCATGCTCGGAAAGACATACCGCTAAAAGACTTCCATCGGGCGATGGCACAAACCAGTCCATCGAAACCTGACCTTTCGGGGCAATTTCATTGGGATCAAGGACGACCTTTTCCGAACGCAAATCGCCGAAAGATCGAAACGAGACCAACAACCGCTGCTGCTTCGGTGGCTGAAATTTCAAAGCAAAGAGCCGCCCCGGCCGCGCCACCAATCCTCCATACGATGGCGGATCTTCAGCGTATAAAGCAGTCAGCTGACTCTCAATCTTCACCCGATCCTCCAAACGATCAAAGTATCTCCGCGCAAATTCACTCTGCCCGCGTGTCCACTCCTTCACCCGCACCGCCCCCGACTCCTCCAACCACCGATACTCGTCTGTCACTTTCACCCCGTGATACATGTCGATCACGGGCTTTTTCTCAGTCGTCGGTGAGGGCTCGACCGCCCCTGAAATGGTGGTGTTCATCATAAAAATCGTCAAAAATCCGCTCAGTGCCCCCCGAAAAAGTCCTCGCACTCGCCACAAATTCCCCCCGAAAAAATCCGCTTTCCTCATGATCTTTCCTCACCTCACCCTAACGCATCAATTCCCCACGCCCCAACCGGACCACCTCGTCCAATCCCTCGCACACTCCCCGAATATCCATCGCCTGCCCCTTTTGTATCCGCCACACGCCCCCATCCCCGTCCGCCAATGTCACCACCAAAACCGGGACGCTCGGGTTACTCCGATCCTCCCGAATCCGATAAACACTCGACGCCAGCGTGCACTGGACCACCCCACCCCCACTCGGTCCACTCAGATACACTTGATAAAATCGTCCGTCCGTTCCCTCGGGCCGAAACCCACTCACCACCCCACGCACAATCAACTTCTGCCCCTTATAGGTCTTATCCGCTCGACCCCGATCCCCCGCATACGCCAGGAGGACCGCATCCACTCCCACCACCGCTCCCGCTTCCGACCGCGCCACAGGAACATGCCCGTTTTGCAACTTCTCCATCGCCGCCCTCGCCAACACGGCCTCGTCCAATTTCCCCGCAGTCGTCAGCGATCGCTTCAATTCCACCAGTCGCGGCAATGTCTCCTGCACGACCAACCCCACCAATTCTTGCATCTTCGAAAGATACTGCAACTGCGTCTGCCTCAATGACTTCGGCTCCACCACCAACTCCCGCTCACTCAAGCTCCGGTCTTTCCCAAAACGCTGGCGCTCCGCCCTCACCGCCAACGATCCCTCCAAATCCGCCGCCTTTTGAAAACTCATCTGCAACTCCGCCAAGGCGTCATCGTATTTTCCCAAAACATCCCGCCTCACCGTGGCAATCTTCTCCTCACACTTCACCACCTCACTCTCCGCCAAACTTCCATTGCCCTCAGCCGCCCTCCCCCCCGAAAGCGCCACGAATCCTCCCCACGCCAAAATGACCAGCATCGATGATGTCTTCATAATATCGCTCTCAAGCTTTAATCATACCCTACTATTTCTGTCCGGTCACGACTTTGCGAAACCCCTCAAAATATCCTCCCAGAAAGCCTCGCTCCCATCGGTCCCTTCCCTCCTTCACCTCTCCTCCCTCCACCCCCGCCAAACCAGCCACCTCCGCCTCCGTCGGCAACTTCGCCCGCGCTCGACCACTCGCCTCCCCCTTCGCCAACCCCACCGCATATCCCTCCTCATAGGCTCGCGGATTCACCACCGCCACCCGCTCCACCCTCACAACCTCCTCCTTCGCCTTTTCCCCACGACCACATCCTCCCAACCCCACCACCGCCACCAACACGCCCCAGTTCCACCCTAAACCTCTCACGAAGCCTCCTTCACCTCTTCCCCAAACCAACTCGCTTCCTTCGGATCAAAAATCAGCCTCACCGCCCAAACCACCCGACGCGCCACCCCACCACTCACCTGCACCTCCCCAGCCAACATCACCCGCGCCCGCCTCGGCGCCTCCATTACCACTGTCGCCGACCTCTGCCCTTCAAAAATCACCGTCCCACCCTTCGGCATCCCCTGAGTGCGAACCGCATCCCGGGCCCGCCAATATGCCCCCTCCTCCGTAAATTCCCGCTGATTCGTTTCCCTCCACCCCTCCAAGGTGATCGGTCCAAAAACCCACGCCAACACCCCAAAAATCAACGCCACCGCCCCCATCACCAAAGACCGCCCCCAACGACTCTTCACCTCGCGTACCACCACCAATTCCGTCACCGGTTGCCACTGCTCCATCCCCTCCCGCCAATACAGCGTCTCCAGTTCGATCAACCCAGAATTCAACATGTGATCAATCTGCGGAATCGTATAAGGCCCGCGTTGCACCCCTTGAAGGTGCACGTAAAAAACTTCAGAAGAATTCATCAGACAAAGGTCTTTCTCTCACTTCTATCCCATTCCCTCGCACTTTTGACAAGAAACTCCACCCCTCACCTCCCACTTCTCTCCCCAAAACCCTCCTCTTCCCAAGTCACCTCTCCCCAATTTATCAAATTTCTATAATTCTCATAATTAGGCATTGATTATGCTTTCAATAATTACCATAACAACGAAACAACTAATTATGAAATCACCTCTCCTCATCCTGCCCATCCTCACCCTCTGCATCAGCTCTCTGTATGCCGACCCTATCCCAAACCCCGTCAGCCTCTCTCGCCCACCAGCCCCGCAAGCGGGCAAAGTCGCCGCTGATCTCTTCTGGGTGGCGGATAGCATCAAAATGGACGAATTCCTCGCCACCATCGAATTACCCACCACCGATGCCCTTCCAGGAAGTGGCGAGGTCCTCCCCGATACCCGCACCGCCTGGCGTGAATACGCCAACCAAGCCCGACGCCTCGCCAAACAAGGCCGCACCACCGAGGCCGCCGAACGTCTTGCCAAAATGCTCAAACTGGCGGCGGTCTATCGGGCTTTCAGTGGCTTGGAAAATATCGTCCAATCCGAAGAAATTCGTTACCTCACGGCGGTGGTTTCCGAGGAGGTCGGCAGCGCGATCACCGCTCAAATCCACTCGCCTTATCTCGAAAAAACCGCCGCCCAATGCCTCGCCTCTTTGGAAAGCCGCATCGGTGCCGAAAGCTCCCAGATGTCGGCCTCGTTCCGGAGAAACCTCGCCCAACGCGCCATCGAAACCCACGCCCGCCTTTCCCAAGCGAACCTCCTCACCGTCTCCTTTAACCCCTAATCGGTGACGTACGGAGCCCAGAGCATCCGAAATCGCCGAAGAGAATATTTCAATCTCACTCTTTTTTCTTGATCGAATATTCTCATCCCCGATAAACCAATCCGTCAGCCGTAGTGTTTCACATCATCGGGGAGTTAGCTCAGTTGGTAGAGCGCGTCGTTCGCAATGACGAGGTCAGGGGTTCGATCCCCCTACTCTCCAGTCCCACCCTTCATGGTCGGACAAACATCACCAAAATTCGCTTGGCCCCATTCACTGATTTTGCGGACCCGTCCAGCAACATAGCAGATCAGCTTGGCCGATCAGCTTGCGAAAAGCCTTCCCCAAACCGCCTTAATTACCAGAGGTCCACCCTTCCAACCCCATCTCGAGGCGAAAATCTCCGGTGATAAAGTATTTAATTAGAGGATCTTCTTCAATCCAGCCAAGGAAAGCTCGGTGCACTCCATCGGCGACTTTCCATCAGGATACGCTTCCTGCTCGATGAAGAGCCATTCCGTACCACCAACCGTCCGGCACGCCGCCAGGGTGGACACCCAATCCACCGAATCCTCCCCAAAAATAGCCTTCTTCGTTTTGTCAGGACCGAACACCGACGGCTTGAAATGCACCAACTTGGTGCGCCCAGGAAACCGACTCATGACCTCCGCAGGTTGCAATCCCGCCACCGAACTCCACCCGCAATCCTGTTCCAACACCACATCCGCCGAGGTGCGTTCGGCAAATAAATCATAGTAGGTCTTGTCTCCGACCTTCGTAAACTCCTTAGTATGATTGTGATAGCCACACGCCATCCCAACAGGCTTCAAAATTTCCGCAGCCTTGTTGAAAGCCTCCGCGAGCTCCTTGCTCTTTTCTGGATCAGTGAAAGCTCCATCGCCTGGCACGATGAGAAATTTACAGCCAATCACCTGGTGAAACTCAATCGCCTTTTGCAACGCATCGCCCCGCAAGTTGTTCGTGCCGATATGCGTACTGATTCCCTTCAACCCAAGATCGTCCAGCTTCTGGCGTAGTTCCTTCGGCTTTCCACCGTATTTGTAGTAGCCCGCAAACTCGACGCCCGTAAATCCCATCTTCGCCATCCGGGCAAGGGCATCATCAAAGTCTTTCCCGCAATCGCCTCGAACTGAATACATCTGAACCCCAATGGGGATTTCTTTGCCCGCAGCTCGAGCGGGCAAAAACGGATTGAAACTGGCGGCAATCGCCGCGAGAGCGGAGCTTTGAATGAACCGACGACGAGATACATTTTGCATAGTGAAAAGAATCAAAGGGTGAACGCTGGAGAAAAAACAACCCCCAAACCGCCCAAGCCTTAAAAATTCTCTGTGAAAAGTGTCTCCAAAAAGACGACCTCCCCCACCAAGACCATCGCTGACCACCCGCCAAAAGTGGAAAAATGACCGCTAAAGCATCCCCAAACCCCACCCCTAAACAGGAATCCCCAAACGCTCCGCCAACCGCAACGGTCGCCGCAACGCCTCTGCCATCCGCGCACCTTCATCCGGACCACGCAAATCCTTGCACGCAGGATGCGCCTCAGGAGCGGCAATGACGCCCAGAGCGTGAAGAACATGCGCCGTGCTGTGTTTGTAAGCCGCCGCGCTCATCCGCTCGTCTAGACGAAAAACCTCATCCTCCAAGGATTGCAACGCCTCAAACACTTTGTAAACCCGAGTGTCAAAGCCCCCCGACCCCGTCGGAAACTTCTTCCCCACCACCTCGTCACTCAACCACAAATCCTTCGCCGCACAGATCCACGGGGCCGCACTCGACGCCGCCCCCACCAATAACGACTCCCCCATCCGAATCGCCGTCGCCAACCCAAAGTCATCGCCGCTATGCGGGGCGAAATCCAGCCCCAGATCCCGACACAGCGCCACCCAATAGAGAAAGTGGGGCTCATCCAAGGTACTGATTTTCCCTCCCACAATCCGCGGATGCTTCGCCAATTGCCAAAGCAACCACGGCCCAAATGGCCTCGCCCATGGTACGAACGCCGGCTCCAAGGCATGCACAATCCCCGGCCGAATCAGCCACTCCGCAATCTCGTAATAAGCATCCCGCTGCTCCTCGGGACCCAGCCCACTCAGCCCACGCGAGGTCATCAACATCACCTCGCAATTTTCATTCGCTTGCACAATGTCGAGCAAAGGGCGATAGCGCTCCACCCGAAACACCGAGTCGTTTTCCCCACCACGCGCCGTCACCCCAGCGATAAATTTCACCCCCGGAAACTCCCCCCGAAACCGCCTCAGCACTTCCGCATACAGCCGATCATCCAGTTCAAAAATATACCCCGTGTCCGCATTCAAGACCACGACCAGCTCCACCCCATAATGCTCCGCCGCTCGCATCATCCATCGAATACTCGCCACAAATCCCTCCCAATCGGGCTGCCCATCCCGAAACGGCAACAAGGCCGCCGCACACAATCGCGACTTCCTCCGGTGATCAATCAACTCCTCCTCAGCAACCCAACCCCACTTCGTCTCCTCCCATTTCGTCTCCGGCCTCAGCTCTTCCCTGCAAGTAATAAACTTCTTCATCTTCACGCCCCCAAGCGCTTTTTAATCGCCTTTAACTCCACCGCTTCCCCTCGCTCACTGTAAAATTTGTCCAATGGATAACACCCACTAATCAACCCATTCCGTGGCGCCGTGGTGCAATCGCTAAACGTCCGACAAATCTGCTTTTTCTCCACCACTCCACCCGCCATCGCATCCGTCAACATCCCCGGATAGGAAAGCGCCGCTCGCCCCAATCCCACCCCATCCGCCCACCCCGCCCTCACAACTCCGTTCGCCACCGGCGCCAGAAACTCCTGCAAATAAGTATACCCCGACCCAATCACAAAAAGCTCCCGCGGTGCCCGCAATTTCACCTCCCTCACCGCCGCAATCAGTCGCCCCACATCGATCAGCGGATCGTACGCCGGTTGATACCCATCACTCGGTGGATAGATCGCCGGCCGTTGCAAATGCGGCGTATAATAAGGCGACCCCGCACTCGTATTTAAAACCTTCACCCCGAGCTCGCCACATAAATCCACAAACGCAAAAGTCTCTCGCATATCCACTTCCGTCGGATCATCTTCCCTGACCCCAAACCCATACCGGTAAGGCAAACACCCCGAAAAATCTTCAGGAATCCCTCGCCCAATCTTCCCCGCAATTCCCTCTGCGGGGTCCGGCCGATACGGCACCTTATCAAACAAACTCAGCCTCACTCCAATGTCGACGGGGTTCCCATCCGCTCGAATCCCCCCAATCATCTCTCGCAAAATGCGCGTCCGATTTTCAAAGCTTCCCCCGTATTTTCCAGGCCGCGTGTGCGCCCCCAAAAACTCGTGCAACAAATACCCGTGACAATGCTTCAAATCCACAAAGTCGGCCCCCACCTCCCACGCCACCCGCGCCGATTTCACATAGTCCGCAATCAAAACCTCCACTTCGCCATCCGTAAAAATTTGCGCGTCGCTCGTCACCTGAAACTTCCGATCCAAAATCGGATGCCGAAACGCCACCCGCGACTCCCATCGCCCCCGCTCATTCGGCCGACAAAACCGCCCCGAATGCGTCAGCTGAAATCCCACCACCAAATCACTCACCCCACCGTATTTCTCCCCGTGCGCCCCCCTCAATATCTCCACCAATCCCCCAATCCCCTCCTCATTCTCTCGCGTCAAAATTAACTGGTGCGGATTCGCCCGCCCATCCGCTCTCACCGCCATCGCCTCCCCACCACAAATCATCTTCGCCCCACTCTCCCCAAAACGCCGCCACCGACGCTTCATCTCCTCACTCACCCCGCCAGTCACCGTCCCATCCCAACCTTCCATCGGATGAATCGCCACCCGATTCCCCGCGCGCTTCCCATTAATCACCACCGTCGCCGCCTCCCCCAGCGCCGATCCCACTCCCCCACTCATCTCCTCCACCGGCAACTCCACCCCCAACCCCTCACACACCACCCGAAATGCCTCCAATGTCTTCACTCCACCCATCCGAACAAATGGTCGCATTTCAGAAAAACTCATCCCCCTACCCCACTAGAACCCCTCCCCAATCCCAAGAAAATTCTTCCCCAAACCATCGCCCAGTCCGTTCCCATGAACCCATCACCCGAGCCACTCGACAGAATCCTTCCGGAAATCTCCCTGACGACCGAGTCTTCACGAGAGCCCACAATCGCGGAATTCCTCGGCGATGAACGACCTTCTATTTAAAAATCATAATTTCCACAAATTATGACCGCGCCTCTTGAATTCAAGGTTTCCATGCCTTAGCTTCGTGAACTACAGCCTCGGCCTCTAAACTTTTATGATGCTCCTTTCCCAAAAAGGCCGAGTCTTCGGCGCGGCAATCCTCTGGATCGCCACCGCACTCTCCGCCACCGCGCTAGATCTTTCCGTCCCCTACCTTCGCCAAGGCCTGCCCTACTTTGGCAATGGCGGCCTCGCGGGCTACGGCGCGGTCGTCGGCCAGATCGAAGTTCGCGGCGAAGAAGGCAATGGAATCGACGGATTCAATGGTCACCGCCAGAGCGGGTTAGGCCCTAATCCCGGTGACCTGAACTACGGCGAGTTCGGTTACCAAGATGTCCAAGATTTCACCGGGCAAAACAACCCGTCGGACAACAATTTTCACGGCACTTTCGTCGCGGGCGTGATGGCGGGCGAATATCTCTCCGTCTCCAACGGCGTCCAAAGTGCCCCCTTTCTCGGGGTCGCACCACTGGCCAAATACTACGGGGCAATCTTCGACGGCGCCGGCACCAAGGCGAGCTTCCTTTCCCTGAACAATTCCCTCAATTACGTCCTCCAAATCGCCAACGCCCAAGTCGTCAATCATAGTTGGGGCTCCACCCCGACCAATGCCTCCCAACTCGACGGCTCGACCTTCGCCGAGTCCCTCCTCCTCGATGAATACACTGGCTACTCTGGAAAAATCGCTGGCACCACTCACGCGTATCTCGATCGATTGATGGTCATCGCCGCCGGCAACTCCGGCGAAGATAGCGGCCTCCTCGGTTCACCCGCCGACGCCTTCAACGGCCTTTCCGTCGGGGCTCTCCATGTCGCTAATCCCACCGCCGAAGGCCTCTTCGACGCCGGTCGCACCCCCATCGGCCAAGTGGCTCCCTACAGCTCATGGCGACCACTGGCGGGCGGTCGCGCCGGCGTCCATGTCGTCGCCCCCGGGACGAATCTTTGGTCCACTCTGGCGATCAATTACTTCGCTCAAAATGATCTCGTCGCTGGCGTCGCTTCTGGGACCAGCTTCGCCGCTCCTCATGTCGCTGGTGAAGCCGCCCTCCTTTATGGCGCCGTCTCTGGCCTTTTCCTCACGGAGAAAAACACCCTTCTTTTTGGAATCGACCACAAACTCGTCAAGGCGCTGATCATCAATAGTGCGGTGAAAATTCCTGGTCTCGACGCCTCAGGCACCCCGCAAACCAGCTGGCAACCAGGCGCGGTGATCACGACAGGCGGCGTGCCCAACGCGGTAGTTCCACTGAACTACGCCGTCGGAGCAGGAAGCGCCAACGCCGCAGAAGCCTTCGCCCAACTGCGCGAAACCACCAACCGCTTTTGGACGATGGACACCCTGTTCACCACTGGCACCGAACACTTCTACACCTTCGGCACCGGCAAATTTACCGCCGACACCCTCGGTGGCCAACCCCTCACCGACCTCACCGCCACCCTCGTTTGGGATCGGCACGTGGATTTCACCGTCAACCCCAGCCTCGGCAACGACACCACCGGTGACCTCACCAAAGACCTCCTCAGCAACCTCGACCTCATCGTCCAGCAGGAAACTTCTCCCGGCGTCTGGGAGGACATCTATCTTTCCGCTGGCACCCTCGGAAATGTCGAACACATCTACCTGCCAACCTTCGCCTCAAGTGGAAACATTCGCCTCGAAGTCCGCGGCACCAGCATCGCGGAACCCGCCCTCGGCGAAAGCTACGCCTTAGTCGTCGCCTACCACACCGCTCCTGAACCCGGAACCATCGCCCTCCTCCTCATCGGCGGCTTTTTCAGTGGCGCGTCCCGCCGACGGCGGTGAATGAAAAAGCCGTGGATGGATGCGGCAGTTATTTCCCGAAAAGCCTGATGCCGTGTGAGTTCGCTTCGTCTACCAAAGAGCGAGCATTTCCATCTGACAAGCAATCGACGAGCGAACTCTGGTTCTCGAATCCAGCTCACAAAGGGCCTCTGGCATCCCGCCCGTTACCCAATCCGAAAAATCGCTGCAAAAAATAACCTTGCTCAAGCAGTCTGGAGAGCTACGGTCGATCTTGATGAGAATCACCGTGAAATCAACCGGCTCAGCTAAATTCAGCTAAATCGGCCTCCGGAGTACCCTCCTCATTTCATAATTTCCGCTTCCACCGTTTCAGCTTTACCCAAATTCCCCCGTCACCCCTTTTCCCTCGCCTCCCGTCCGGCCACCAACTCTTTCAACGGCCTTCACCCCAAAAGCAATTTCCTAGCAACCAACCACACCCAAAAATAACAAAGATATGAACCCAAAACCCTCAGCAGCATTCGTCGGAGCCTCTTGGATGGCACTAATCGTCGGTTCGCTTGGCTACTTGATCGGACTCTGGAGAGCAGACGCCAAGGACATGCTCCTTAATGAAAAAGGGTTTTATTTCATCGTTCTCATGTTTGGCCTTTTTTCAACGGTCTCCTTACAGAAAAGCATCAGAGACCGCTTGGATAATATTCCCGTCAGCGATATTTATTACGCCATCTGCTGGGCCGCTGTGATGATGTCCCTTCTCTTGCTCGTTGTCGGCTTGTTTAATGCAACTCTCCTACCTAGCGAAAAAGGCTATTACGCCTTCTCATTCATGTTTGCCCTTTTCGGCGCAGTCGCCGTTCAAAAGAATACCCGCGACAGCGCTTACACTCCAGTGGCACCGGTTTAATAACCCCCTTTCCCCCGCCTCCAGTCCTGCCTCCAGTTCTTTCAACGGCCTTCACCCCAAAGGCAATTTCCTAACAAGGTCGTCGCCACCATGAGCATGCTCTGGCCCTTCGCACCGTTCAGAAAAATCGGCCTGACGACAGGCTCGCCTCTCGCGCAGGCGCAGGCGAATCCACAGGCCTTGCAGTCCCCCGTGCTTGCCCCTTCATGGCAGCTGGAGGTAACGGCATGAGTTCCAACCGCAACGACATCCTCGATTGGTCCGACCAGGGCCGGGTTCCCCACGACCGGCTCCGCGAGGCGCTCGAATTCGCCCGCGGGCTGCCCAACGCGACCGACTGGCGCCGCTTCCTCGACCGCATGCTTCTCTTCATGGGCGTGGTCCTGCTAAGAGGATAAGGGACAGGTCCGAATGTCGCTAAGTTAAGGGCGGGTTCCGATGAATACAGGGTTTCCGGGCCAAGATTTTCCAGGATCCGATCTCGGAATGGCTGTGCAAGTCCTTGAAAATCGGCTTGGACGGGAGACCATCCACTCCATGGGAGCCTGATTTACTCTGGTATTCGTTAAGTTAGCGACATTCGGGACAGGTCCTTTATCACTCATTCTATCAGATGGGCGGAGTGATCTTGTCCCAAATGGCCCGCTGGAACCATAGCGGCACGGGAGAGCATTTGGTTTCCAAATCGCGGCCGTCGGTGATCTCCGCCACCCACAGGTGCTCGCCGCCGTGGCGGGAGTTATCGAAAAGGTAGGCACGGTTGCTCTGGCAGATGGCGGGCAGAAGTAGATCCAGTGAGCGGGCGTAGCGGCTCACGATCTTATCCACCGGCACATCGTGCCCACCCAGATGCACGCGGCTTTTCACGCGGGCGATGTTGATTTGTGGGTCCTCGGTGGCGATGAAGTAGAGATAGGTCCGGTAGCCAAGGAGCCGGGCCTTTTCCAGCAAGGCCACCTTGTCCGGCGATGACATCACCGTCTCGAAGGAAAACGACACCCGCTTTTCCAACAGCTTTTGCCGGATGAAATCCGCCGCCACGGAGGCGAAGTAGGCGTTCACAATCACTTCGAAAAAACTCAGTTTCCCATCCGAGAAGCGCAGGCCTTCGGCTTCGTCATCCAGCCCTGCATTTGCCAGCAATGTTGAGTTCGCAAAAAATGGCAGAATCTCTTCGCGGGTCGTCTCCACTCCATAGGCCCGGAGATCCAAAAAATCACGGCCGCGAATCTCCTTTTCGATCTCGTCGGGGTTCAGGTAAACACCGAGCAATTCCGGTGGCACCACACTCTTGATCGTGCTTTTCCCCGACCCGTTCGGACCGGCGAACATCCGCAGGCGAGGAACGTTCACGGTCAGGCGATTTTCACCCGGGTTCCCAGCGGCAGGTTCAAGGGCTTTGCGGTGGCTTTGACAAAGGTCCGCGTGCCATCGGGGAAAACCTCGTAGATGCCGCCCTCACCGCTGATGAGCACGGTTTGCCCGGCGGCCAGGGCCTGCCAATACGCCACATCCACCGCGGCGGCGGACAGGCTGGGAATCTGCTGTTCCAGATAGTCGAGTGCTTTTTCGGAGTCGATCATGGTTTGTTGGCTTGGATGGTTAGTGCCAAAAAGCCGTCAAAGCAAGCGTGTCCTTCCGACGAGGAGTTCCTGCATCATGCCTTCTTTGAGGGGGCGGGTCTTGGCCTGTCGCCGCTTGGTGTTCTTGAGCACGCCGTAAAGTTTGCTCCATTGCGGCGGCATCGGTCGATTCCGTCGAAATATCAGACCCCCTCACTCCCCGACGCCGCTCCCCGCTCTCATCGTCCCCGGTGCGCAGGGCGCGAAAGCAATTTCCTAGCAGAGCGGGACCCCGCCTCGACCACTTAGGCATCCGCCCCGGTTTCCGCCAGTTCGCGGGCCACGCGGGGGACCTCGTGTTTGAGCTCTAGCAGGGATTTTTTGCAGAGGAACATGCGATGCCCCGCGGATTCCAGTGAGTGCATGATCTCGGTCAGGTTCAGGGACGTTCGCGGATTGTCCGTCAAGCGCACGTCGTGGCGCAGAATGGCCACGCGCAGCGGGCGCTGGGAGACTGCGGCCACGCCGGCGGCAGTGATGCCCCGACTGCGGCCCAGCCCGCGTCCGCCCAGCAGCCCCTCGGCTTCCAGGAGTTGGAGCGCTTGCCGGACCGTGCGTGGCGCGACATTCAGTTCCTCCGCCAGTAGCGGCACCCTCGGCAGGTGACCGCTCCACTGGCCTCGGCGGATGCCCTCGCGCGGGTGCTCGGCGACCTGTTCGGGCAGGGAAATTCGGGGGATTTCGGGCATGGCGGCAATCTATATTCTATTTACACACTCAGCGGATTCCATACCTTGGAAAAGCCAAAGCCTTGGAAGT
>JBAWZW010000042.1:0-19509 GCA_037142835.1 Verrucomicrobiota bacterium | reverse complement strand
GGGGAATATTCATGGTGAGGGGAAAGGGGGAATGATCGGTTTGGGAATGTGGGGAAAACTAATGAACCTTATTTGGAGGATCCGCAATCATTATCCGCATTTTGTTTCTGTTAGAGAATCGGGGAAGGGAGCTTGGAGGAATCTGCGGCTGATTGGATGGGGAGAATTTCCACATGATGGGGGGAGATGATCAGGGATGTTTTGATGGCCTCATAGAGGTCGGGCATCTTTTCCATGCGTTGTTTGAAGGCGGCTTGGCGTTTTTCTTCGAGCATCGCTGGGGTGATTTCGAGGAAGTCTGGAACGCCACCGGCGCGGAGGACTCCCGCGAAGATTTTGTCGTGGAAATATTGATTTTTATTTTTAACGGCGGTCCAGACGGATTTGATTTGCTCGGCGATTGGGCCTTTGGAGAGAGCGGCGGCGGCGAGGTTGACGCCCGTTTGGAGGGCGGCGGCGGAGTATTCTCCGACTTTGACGCCCCCGAGTCGGACTTCAAACTGGCCGGGTTTTAGGCCAGTGACTTTGAGTCGGTAATCGTTCATTTCGTCGAGGAGCGAGACCCACGGCAAGATGGATTTGGCTTCCTCAGGGAAAAAGGGGAGGGATTGGTCGAGTTGATTAAACTCCACCTTGCCATCGGGACTGACCACGAGTCCATCGACTTGGCAGTTCTGGTGGGCGACAATTTTTTTGGTGGGGAAATCGATTTCCGTGGCGGCGACGAGAGTGGGAAAGCCGAGGCCCCGCAGGAGGGTGGCGGCCATGAGGGCTTGGCCTGGAGGGCCGGGGTGGACGGGATCGCCACCGCCGATGCGGTTTTGGGGATTGGCTTGGCGGGCTTTGTCGACCACCGCGGCGAAGGGGTGGAACTGATCGACGAAGAGGGCGTCGCCGTTTGAGGCGGCGATTTCTTTGACCCCGGCGGAGAATTTTTCGAGGTTGAGATTATCGGGGAGGATCGAGGGGCCCGCGGCGGCGATTTCTACTGGCTGAGGGGTGAACCAGACGACGCGAATATTCGCTGACTTGGATTGGTCGGCGATTCCTTGGAGACCCGTGCGGTAGTTTTTGAAGCGCTCTTCTACCCACTGGTTTCCTGGACCGCCCGCGTCGTTCATCCCAAAGTTCACGGTTAAAATCGTGGGTGCGTAGGGTAAGACATCACGTTGGAAGCGATTGCGACCACCTGGGGCGGTATCGCCCCCGATGCCGACATTGATAAACTGGAGATTTTGCTGGGGAAAGCGGGTGAGCGCCCAACATTCGAGGTAAGTGCTATGGAGATGTTGTTCGGTGATGCTGTCGCCGATCATCACGACCTTGTCGTTTTTCTTCAGGAAAAAGTCGGCGGCGAACGTGGGGATTGGGGTGAGGAGGAGGGGGGCAGCGGTCGCGAGGCACCAGGCGAGAGATTTCATTCGGTGGATGGGTTGTGGAGAGGCTGTGTTGGTGGGGAGATGGCTACTTTATTTTCGCCTCGGATTGGATGGTGGGCCATTGTTTTAAGAAAGTATCAGCCATGATTGCATGCCCTAAGCCATTGGGGTGGATGGGGTCGCCGCCGTGGGTCTCTTTGATTTTGGCGAGCATGGGGGTGCGGATATCGATGACCCAGACATCCTTTCGGCCATTGAGGGTGAGGAGCCATTTGGCATAGCGAGCCATGACTTCGTCGTAGTAGGCGTAGGGGGTTCGGTAGCCAAATTTGTTGGCGTCCTTGTTGGCTTCGATTTCGGCGGCGGCGTTGGCTTCATTGAAAGTGGCTTCTTTGGCGACGGCGTCGGCGTCTAGGGGAAAAGTTCCTGTGCGGGCGTAGGGCGGTGGGGTGAGGAGGATGATTTTGGCGCCACTGGCCAAGACTTTTTTGATGAGCGACTCCATGCCTGTCTGGTAGGCGAGGAGGCGTTTTTCGTTGAAGGGGTGATAGATGCCGTCGTTGATTCCGTAACAAGCGACCACAAAATTGGGTTTGGTTTCGGCGAGTTCGGCATCGATGCGGGTGAGAACGCAGGGGCGTCGGCCTGGGTGATAGGCTTCGCTGAGGTCGGAGGTGGTTTCGCTGTTTCGTCCGTGATTGATGACGCGGGGAGGGTTTGCGGGATTTTCTTTGGCTAAAGCGGCCCCGATTTGGCCGACATAACCGCCCGCTCGGGTGATGCTATCGCCGAGAAAGAGGAAGGTGAGAGGGGGCGGGGTGGTGGGTTTGGTTTCTTCGGCGTTGACGGATCCGAGGAAAGCGCAGCCAAGGATCGAGGCGATGAGGGCGAGTTTCATAAGTGGGATGAGATGGTGGAGATTTCGGTGAAAGGGTGAGTTGGAAGAGTTGGGAAATGCTCGGGGCTGAGAGGGTGATTGGGGTGGGGTTTGGTGGCGATGAAATATTTTTTAATTTTTCGAGGGTGGGACCGCAAATGTCCGACCCCATCTGCAAGACTCTGGGGATATGAAAACTAATTGTCACCTCGATTACGAATCAATACTCCATGGCCGAGCGGAAGTCGTTCACTTAGCGATTTCGTTTCGTGCGGAGAAGCAGCTGAGTGGGCGAAATCAGCCGTTTGCTTTTGGGTTGGTGATTGATAATAGCGGATCGATGGGAGGGCATCCATTGGAGCAGGCGAAGGCGGCGGCGAAGATGGTTTTGAGTAATCTTCGGGAGGATGATTTGATTGCGCTGGTGGTTTTTTCGGAGAGCGCGCGGACGATTATTCCGTTGCAGACTGGAAAAAATAGGGCGGCGTTGCATGCGCAAATTGATGCGATTCACCCCGAGGGGTTGACGAACTTGATGGCTGGGTGGATGTTGGGGCGGGATGAATTGGAGAAGGCTCCTGGGGCCATTCCGCGAAAGTTACTGCTCCTGACGGATGGCCATTTGAATGCGGGGATTACTGAGCTTGGACAGATTGTTCCGCTGATCACCGATGCCACGAAAAATCGGCACATTCGCACGAGTTGTTTGGGCTTTGGGGATCACTACAACGAGGATTTGTTGGCGACGATTTCGACCGTTGGGACTGGGGCGATGCATGACGCGACGGAACCCGAGGCGTTTCAGAAGATTTTCATGCTTGAGCTGGAATCTTTGCTGGCCTTGAGCGTCCAAAATCTTCGGGTGCGGGTGCGGAAGCTCCACTATTGCGATCGATTCGGGGTGGTGAGTTCGTATACCGTACTGGAGCGTCCCGAGGGGGTGTTTGAGATTACGATTGGAGATTTGGTGAGTGATGAGGAACGGGTGCTCGTCATGGTGTTGGAAGTTTTGCCTTTGCCATTGATGGGTGACGGTTTGCCGGTGGCGTCGCTCGAGGGGGAAGCTTTGCTTGATTTGGAGATTGTGTATGACGAGATCACCGAGGAGGGGGTTCATTCGCGGGTGGAGCAGAGGACGATTCGCATTAGTGCGGTACAAAATCCTGCGGAAGTGGTGAGGAATGGGCAAGCGGTTCGTTGGGTGGCGATTCAAGAGGTGGGGAGGATGATGATGGCGGCGATCTTGGAGCGTGACAGTGGGGATGAGTTGGTTGTGCGGGAGCGGATCCGGCGGACCAAGGAGAAGTTGGAAGGTTACGGAATGGAGAAAGCCACGGAGGAGGCGCTGGAGACATTGCGAATTTTTGAAAAGAAGGTGGTGAGATGGGATCTGCGGAGTCGGAAGCAGTCGCGACAATACTGTGCATCTTCGCTGTCGATGAGTAGTTACTTTCAGGCAGCGCCGTTGAAGGATGAATCGGGAGTTCCCAAGTCGAAATCACCTTCTCCGCGTCGGAAGAGGCCGCCAACTTCGCCCGCAACTCCGCCTTTGGATGCTCAGCCATAAACGAGAGCGCTCTAGGGTTATGGGGCGTGGGGCGGGATGTGGTGATGTGGTGATGTGGTGATGTGGTGATGTGGTGATGTTTTCCTCCCATCGGTCGCTTGCGGCAAGGTCAGCCGCAAGCGGCCACCTTTGGGAAGGGACGGGAAGCTTGGCGTGGGGTGGAATACTCTCCTTTTCGGCGGACCAATCTTCCCTTTTTATTTTTCTGAAAAAATAATTTGACTAATCGATCAGCATGGATACTTTTAGTGGATTCAGCGAATGTGTCGCTGACAGTAAAAGAAGGGCAACCTTCCTAAACCCCAAACTAAACCCCAAACAAACCCCAAACAAACCCCAAAAAATGATGAAAAGAAGTCCTAACCTTATTGTGATAAAAAACTCATCCTCATTGATCGCGTTGATCTTTGCTGGAGTCTTTTTGAATGTGCCGACGGTCCGAGCCGATTACGCCAGTTACATTGCCAGCACGAACCCAGCGGATTGGTGGGGAATGAACGAGCCTGGTTCAGCTAGTGTGACCACGACGGCTCTGGCGGGCGGTTTTAATCTCACCTACCAGAATCCTGGGGTGAACTCCTTGTCTGGGGAGACGGGGTTTGTGCCGACCGACGGGGTGAACTACGCGGCTTACTTTGATGGTACGAGTGCTGCAGGCGCTTATGGAAATTCTCCTTATGCCTATGCGAATCCAACGGGCACATCGCCGGTTCTGCGTTTTGCGGACGCTGCTGGGGCTGGATCGGGTTTTGCCGCTGAATTTTGGGTGAAAACCGATGGGGCCCTCAATGTTGATAGCGAACGCTTCTTTGCCACTAGGGAGTGGGGGATGGGCTTTACGGCCAGTGGCAGTTACGGCGGGCTTCATTTTACCACTTTTGGTAAGCAGGATTACATTGCGGGTTCGATGCCCTCCGACGGACTATGGCATCAGATTGGGTTTTCGTTTGATGGGAATCTGACGGTTGACTTTTTTGTGGATGGGGTCGCGGCGGGTCAGTCGATTGGGACGGCTTCAGGGATCCGAACTGCCTTGGATGTGGGTGGGGCCAACAGCATCAATCTGACGCATCGGAACACGGACATCCAGCACTTCAAGGGATGGCTGGATGAGGTGGTGATTTGGGGTGCTCCGCGGACTGCGGCGGACTTTAGCTCCAGCTATGTCGCGGGGACTGCCCCTGTTCCTGAACCGTGCACCTTGGCGATGCTTGCTCTGGGAATGGTGGGATTGGTGTCCCGTCGGCGGCGCAGTTAGATTGAGCAGAGAAAGTTTTCTTCATAAACCGTCCGATCAGCAATGGTCGGGCGGTTTTTTTGGAATTTTTATCGGCGAATTTTCATACGAGAGTTTGCGGGCCCTGCACTGAGCGGTGGGCTTGGATGCGCGGTGGTCTTTTTGGGGATCGGTGAAGAAAGAGACCGCTCTGGGTCCCGTGCAAAGAGAGTCGGTACTCGTCGGTCGGTTACTGAGCTCCGGGTCGGCAGGGCTTCCGCACTTGCCATAAAATCGGTAGAAGATATGCGCCTCCCATGCTTCAGACCATCGAAGCCATTGCTGATGATGCACGGTGCGGTGGGTCTGATTAAACCTCTCCATCTCGATCGACGACCCCGCGCATGGGTGACGATTCTCGAGGATGAGCCTTCGGAGGCCTACGAGACGACGCTGCACAGCGAGGCGGGCTTGGCCGAAGATTGGAACCGTACCGAAGAGGACGCCGCATGGTCACATCTGGAGCAGGTTCCGGAGTTCTCGTTCCGTTGGCGTGCGCGGATTTGTCGCCGTCCAAGTGCCGTCCGGGGTTGTGCTCGCCAATGCGGAGCGCGGTGACTGGATTCTCTGTCAGGTCACGAGCAAGTCGGGTGAGGACGCTCGCGCGGTTAGACTCAAGGATGGCGACTTCAAGCACGGCAGCCTTCGTTTGGTGAGCTCCGCATGGCCAGCGAAACTCTTCACGGCGCATGCGAGTCTTTTCGCCTCCGAGGCTGGCATGCTCAGTGCCGAGTCGCTCAGGAGAATCACGGACGAAGTGGTCTCGGTTATGCAACGAAGCCCTTGCGATTAAGCCCCGTTTGAGCTATCACGGAGGCTAGGACCGTTAGGCCACTGCACCCGCTTTTTCTCGTGAGAATCATCAACAACCGTTGGTTTGCGGTCCTCATCCCCGCTTTGCTGGGTTTCGGCTTGGCGGCGTTGTGCGTTCGCGTTTTTCAGTTCTACGGTTGGAGTCTCTTTCTGGGTTTGCCGATCGTCGTCTGCTTCCTTTCTGCTTTCTGCACCGCTTTCCGGCGGAAGGTTTCGTTTTTGTCCGCTTACGGGATGGCGGTGCTCAGCCTGCTCTGCCTTGGTGGCCTCATCTGGGTCTTCGCTCTCGACGGTCTCATTTGCCTGCTCATCGCTCTCCCACTGGCGATGCTCCTCGGCGTGATCGGCGCTGCTCTTGGTTTGTGGCTCGGCTCGGCTTGTCGTGGCGGTTTGCCTCCAGCCCTTCCATTGATCCTCGTTTTGATGTTCCCCGGCTTGGTCGCGTTTGACCGCACCACCAAACCACCGGAACCGCTCCGCGCCGTCAGCACGAGCGTGGTCGTTCGTGCACCGATTGAGCAAGTCTGGCGGACCGTCGTGGCCTTCCCGAAGATTTCCGAGCCCCCAACCGGGATTTTCCGCGCGGGGATCGCTTACCCCATCGAGGCCCGCATCGACGGCGCAGGCGTCGGAGCCATTCGCCATTGCGTGTTCTCCACGGGTAGCTTTGTCGAACCCATCACCCGTTGGGACGCGCCGAACCTCCTCGCGTTCGATGTTTTGTCGTCGCCGCCCCCGATGCGGGAGTTGTCCCTGTATGAGCACGTCGAGGCACCACACCTCCACGGCCAGATGGTTTCGCACCGAGGGCAATTCCGCCTGTTTGAGCGCGACGGGCAGGTGGTCCTGGAGGGCACCACTTGGTATACGCACACTTTATCGCCGCAGTGGTATTGGGGGCCGATTTCCGACTACATGATTCATCAGATCCATGAGCGAGTTCTGAACCATATTAAACGCACCACCGAAGGCACGTAGTCAGGCGCGGCCACGAACGGTTCTGGCGGTCATGCTGGCCGCTGGCCCGGGTATCATAGAACCCCAGCACCATCAGCCTGTTTGGAAGCTGTTTTCAGTATCCCGCCGGTATCCGTGCCCGCTGACCAGAGAACCGCCAGAGCTGTGAAGCGCATCGCAACCACTCCACACCACCTGCCAGACGGATGGTCATCTGCTCTTCCCCTTTGCCCATCCGCTGATTTTGAATCCTCGTCCCGTTACTGATTCTTGAGCGTCCCATTACCCTTGATAAACTGGGGAGCGTTCTCTGCGCTAAACGTACCGGCGGGCTGCTCCTTCCCATCAAGATAGAATTTGCCGATCTTCATTTCACCGGTGAAGTTCAATTCCACCATCGCGCCTTCGTAAATAGCCACATCTGTCTGGGCACTAAGACTTTTCGCGCTGGCTAGCGACAGCGTGCCCTGCTGCACCGTCGTCTTGCCGCTGTAGGTATTGGTGCCAGAGAGCACCCAAGTGCCTGTGCCAGACTTGGTGACGGCGGTGATTGCCTTGCCTGCGCGGTCATGGGGATTGAACAGATTGCCAGCGATCTCCCCGGTTCCTGCCGTGTCACCCTTGAGCACGATCGTCTTGTCGGCACCGTAGCCGGAGAGCACAAATGTGCTGGTTAGCTTGAGCCGGCCGTTGCCAGAATGTTCAAAGGTAACGGTTGACTTTTTGCCCGCAAGATTGATCACGCGGTCGGTGATTTCACCGGGCCCGGTATAGATCATGGCGCCATCGCCATCCCTGCCCAACTCGCCGACGACAATCTCGCTGGCCTCAATGTCCAGCGGGGCACCCAGACTACTGCTGTCCCGATGCTGGCCTTTATTGAAGCTGTTCAATGAAGCAATACTCAAGGCGCCGCTCTCAAGAATCGTCTGGCCCGTGTAGGTATTTTTGCCTGACATTCGCAAGGTTCCTGCCCCGGTTTTCCTGATCAGAAACGCGCCGCCGCCAGGCCCCTGTGAATCGGGGACGTTGGCCGAAACCGTGACCGTTTCCTTGGCATTGGCGGTATCCAAGCACAAAATCGACCCGGCCATCAGGCCGTTGTGGTCGACCGTTGCGGTAAGATTCTTGAGTAGCGTGCCGACTTGATTCCCGTTGAATTCGGCGGGGCCACCGGCGCTGAGCACCAGTTCTGCCCCGGGGTGAACGCTGATTTTCGCGGGAGTCCACTGCGCGGGGTCGGCGTTGTAAAGCGACGCGGCCCTCTTGACGAACAACTTAGCCATACGAACCGTGGTGGGACCGGTGTAGGTATTAATGCCCCAGAGATACACTGAGCCGAAGTTATTCCTCCCGAAGGCCCCCTGAATCCCAATCTCCGTAAGCCCGCCGGGCCCGCTGATGCCGCCACTCAGTTTGTTGAGATGCAAATTAAACCCAGCAATTTCGGCAACCCCATTCAGAGTGATCGGACCGTTCCAAGCAAAGTTACCCTCAATCGTGCCTCCGTTCAAAATCAGTGGATTGGTGCAGATCCCGCCACAAGGCGAGAAGGAGGCGCCTTCGTTTAGGGTCACCGGACCGGTTCCCAGCGTTCCCGGCTTCCCGTTCGACCAGCTATCCATATTCAGCGTGCCACTGTTGATGATGGTTCCACCGCTGTAGGTGTTGGCCGAATTGGTAATGAAGAGCGGTCCGCCATCGTTGACGACCAGTCCACCGGTCCCGGAGATCAAGCCTGCGATGATTAGCCGGGCGCTAGGCCGAGAGTAATTTTTACCATACGCATTCACCGCGACATCGGAGGTTAGATGGATGGGTAGATTTATTCTGTCGTCTGTGAAGATGGCATGCTGATTGATGCTCGGTGTGGTGCCGACAAACTGGAGGCCTTTGCCGTTCAGCTTCAGGGCATTCCCCTGTCCCACGCGCAGATTAAGCTGATTGAGCTGGAACCCTTCCTCGAGGTCCTGGGTCACTTCATATTTTCCGGCTTGCTCGAAGTTGAGGACATAGTCTGGCTGTCCAGTCGCCACGGGGGTGGATCCGTTGGAGAGATTGTTCGTCCATTTGGAGCCATCACTCCAGTTGCCGGCTTCTGCCTTGTTCCAGGTGAACACATTGGGCTTGTTACTGCTAATCGCCTTCACCGCAGGGACTTGGGTGAGAGTCGCTTTGGCGGGCGCGGGATGCTTCTCCTTTTGGGGATTTGGCTTAACGGCCTTGGCCACGACTCCGAATGGTTTGTCGTCCTTATTCGTCAGGAAGGGCTCTTCGGCCTTGACCCCCTTTGGTGGCAAGAGGTTCGCGGCTTTTGCGGGATCGATATATTCGGCAAGGTCGCGCATGGCGATGCACTTGTAGTTGTTGTCTTTCAGATACTGCATCATCACCTTAAAGACTTCTGGATCGAGGGAAACGCCCGCATGCTCCATGTCCGGCACGCCATGAAAACAATAGACGACCACCCTTCCTTGGCAGGCCTGCTGGGCTTGTTTGACAAACATTTCGATGGTCACGCCGTCCTTGATGGTGAAGGAAGGCACATCAAATGGATTGTCGATTGTTGGACGGTAGGGGCGCTCATGGCCCCCGCGGCCAAAGGTATAGCCGCGCTTGGCGAGCGCCGGACAAATACCCCAGACTACCCCATAGAGAGGCCAGCAGACGGTCGTCATCTTGGGTCCGTTGTTGGCAAACAACTCATCCTCCATCGCCAGATAATTATCCAAGCCTCCGCCGTGGCCCACGGTGTGATTGCCGATTTCAAAGCCACTGCGATCCAGCTCGATCATCTGTCGCCAGGTCAGGTACCAGTCCTTGCGGGTCTTGAACGAATCGAAGTCGCAGACATAGAACGAGCCCCCAAAGCCGAGTGGCTGGAGGATCGGCGCGACAACTGTCGCATGACTGGCGGGTGCGTCGTCAAAAGTCAGGACCACCAGCCTGTCCGGGATGGGCTTCCGAAGAATGCCGTTTGGGTCAGGATTGACCGCAGTTTGCCCGATGGCAAAGGTGGGGAGAAGGATAGCGGAGAAGAGGAGAAACTTCGCGATGATCATGTGGATAGATTCAAGGGGTTGGCTGGGAGTTTTCCAACAGCACATCGCAAAGTCTCCGATTGGTAAAGCCGTTGGTATCGTAGATGAGTTTATTCTGGTTCCAGTGAGAGGCTGGGGGATCGGCATCCGCGACAGCGCGAGGAGAGCGCGTGACACTTCCTGCTCGACCGCTACCCGATTGCGGGAGATGAATTTGCCCTTGTGAGCAAACGAGTTTTCACAACGCAAGCCAAGTGGCTCGGGGATTCGCTTCCCGCAAACGATCAACAAGGCATCCGCAAAAATGGGTTTTGGACCCATGGGAATGGTGGAGAGATGATCGATGCCCGCGGCTTTAAACCCCCCGTGATCTCGTGCTCGAAGGTTCGTGGGCAAAATGCGGACATCAGGTCGTGCGGGTCGGGGAAACTTCCGAAGCTAACCGCCAAATAATTGAACGCCCTGTGAATCTCCATTGGAACAAGGCGATGAAAACGAAACTGCTCACACCTATCCTCGGGCTCGTCACCGCGATGGCCTGTGCCGAACAGTCGCAAGTCTTTGAGCAAGCCGTTCGTCCTTTGCTGAAAGAGTTCTGCGTCACTTGCCACTCCACGGAGAAGCAGAAGGGCGATCTTGATCTGGAACGTTTTACCTCGCTGGCTCTCGTGAAAGGCGACCCCTTGGTTTGGGAGCACGCCTTGGATCAGATTCGCGACAAAGAGATGCCGCCGAAGAACAAGCCGCGGCCTTCGCCCGAGCAAATGAAGCTCCTCACGGACTGGATGCAGGGCACGCTAGATGACCTCGCGCTGGCCAGCGCGGGGGATCCCGGGCCGGTGGGGTTGCGGCGTCTATCGAACTGGGAATACACCTACTCGATCCGCGATCTCACCGGCATCCCGTCACTCGATCCCGCGAAGGAATTTCCCGTCGATGGCGCTGCGGGAGAAGGTTTTACTAATGCCAGCGCCGCTCTAGTGATGTCGCCTGCGTTGCTGACAAAGTATCTCGATGCCGCGAAGGATATCGCCAGCCATGCGGCGCTCACCCCCACAGGCATGAGGTTTTCCGCTGGCACGTCATCGCGGGACTGGACCGACGAGACGCTGGCGAAGATTCGCGCCTTCTATGCACCATTCAGTGCAACCGGCGGCGCGACGTCGGTGAATCTTCATGGGATCAAGTTCGACACGAACGCGGGCGGGCGGTTGCCTTTGGTAAAATACCTCGCGGCGCTCCAAGGCAAAGGCAGCGCGGAGGGGTTGAACGCCAAATACCTCGCCATCCTCAAGGGTGCCTTCGCCAACCCGAAACCCTCGCTGTTGCTGGATAGTCTCGGTAAAAAAGTCCGTGCTGGAACGCTCTCGGTGGCAGATGTGGAAGCCTGGCAGCAGTCGCTCTGGCGCTTCGGGACCATCGGGCACATCGGCAAGGCCAGCGCCGCCGCAAGCTGGCAGGATCCGGTGACCCCGCTCGTGGCAAAGCAAGAGATGAAACTCAAACTGGCCCCCCCAGCCGATGGCGGTGATCTGACCCTCTATCTTTCCGTCAGCGATGCGGGCGACGGCAATGAGAACGATCTCGCGGTCTGGGAGAACCCGCGTCTGGTGGTTGCGGGGCGTGCGGATTTGCCGCTCAAAGAGGTGCTCGCCGGGGCGGAGCAGTTGGAGAAACGGCGCGGTGCCGCGGTCGCCACCGTCACGCAATGCCTTGCGGCAGTAGATGAAGCGGAGCAGGCCACCGGGCGCACGGATATCGCCCAGCTCGCGCAGAAACATGGCGCGGACCCCGCGTTGCTGGGGGCGTGGTTCGACTACCTCGGCATCGGTTCGCCGGGCGCGGTGAGGCTAGCGCCGCTTCTCACTCAGAAGACGGAGAGCGTCCAGAACCGCAGTTTCATCAAGGGCTGGATTGGAGCCGATGCCTTGGGCGTGCTCGCCAATTCGTCGGACACCACCGTGCAAATTCCCGGCACCATGAAGCCGCACAGCATCGCCACCCATCCCGCGCCGCAACTCGCGTCGGTCATCGCGTGGCGCAGTCCCGTGGCGGGCGACTTGCGGATTGGCGGGAGCGTCCAGGATGCCCATGCCGGCGGCAACGGGGTGACTTGGTCGTTAGAGGTGCGCCGTGGTACTGCCCGTGAAGTGCTGGCGGCCGGTGTCAATGAAGGCGCGCAACCGAGCGACTTGGGCAGGAATGAAACCATCCGCGTCCAGCCGGGCGACGTGATCGCGGTGGTGATCGGTCCGCGCGACGGCAATCACAATTCCGACCTCACCGCCGTCGAACTCGTGCTCCATGATGGCAAACAAGAGTGGAGCCTCGCGAAGGACATCTCGCCGGAGATTCTCGCGGGGAATCCTCATGCCGACAGTCACGGGAACAAGGACGTGTGGCACTTTCTCAGTGAGCCGGCTTCGGCGGAGGGCGCGCAGAAAATTCCTGCCGGATCGCTGCTCGCGAGGTGGCGCCAAGCGAGGGATGCGACCGAGCGGGGGCGCCTTGCCGTTCAGCTCCAGCAATTGCTCCAGGGCGGACTGGCCAGTATCGCGGCGGACTCGCCGAATCGAGTCCTGCACACCCAGTTGCTCTCGTTTAAAGGCCCGCTGCTGGGAGCGGATGTGAAGCCGGTGAAAGCGCCGGTCGGCGAAGTTCTGGCGTCGCCTCGTGGCATGGATCCGCCGATGAACTTCATCGTTCAGGCGCCTTCGGTGATCGAGGTGCGCCTGCCCGCAGCGCTGGTGAAAGGCGCGGAGTTTGTGGTCACGGGCAAACTGCAATCCCCGGAAGGCAGCGTGCAGATGCAGGTCCTCACCACCAAACCCGCGGAGTCAGCCGGACTGCTTCCCGGTGCCGTCAGTTCCAAGGTGGAGTCTGGCGCGTGGACCTCGAGCAACCCCGCGGCTTTGTTTGCCTCACCGGTGATCGTGGGCGATGGCGGCGCGGGGCGGAAACGATTTGAAACCGCTTTCGCTGATTTTCGGGCGCTCTTTCCGATTGCGCTTTGCTACACGAAAATCGTCCCTGTGGATGAGGTCGTGACCTTGACTCTCTTCCACCGCGAGGACGAGCCATTGAGGCGTTTATTTCTCGATGAAGCTCAATCTCGGGAACTGGATCGCCTTTGGAACGAGCTGGATTTTCTCAGCGAGTCACCCCTCACCAAGGTGGATGCCTTCGAACAGATTTGGCAGTATTCCACTCAGGACGGGCCGAACGCGCCTCAGGGCGACAAGCGGTTGGAGCCGCTCCGCGAGCCCATCCTCCGCGAGGCGGAAGCGTTTAAGAAACGGCGCATCGCAGTCGAGCCGAAGCAACTTGAGGCGGTGCTTGGCTTCGCTGGACAGGCTTGGCGGCGGCCGTTAAGCGTTGCGGAGCAAGGCGATCTGCGCGCCCTTTATGCAAATCTCCGCCAGCAAGAACTGCCTCACGCCGTGGCCGTGCGGATGATGCTCGCGCGTGTCTTGGTCGCTCCCGCGTTTCTCTATCGCGGGGAGAAAGCGGCCCCCGGACTAAAGGCGACGCCGGTAAGCGATCTCGAACTCGCCACGCGACTGAGTTATTTCCTCTGGTCGTCTGCCCCCGATGAAGAACTCACGGCACTCGCCCTTCAAGGCAGGCTCCACGATCCCGCCGTGCTCGCCGCCCAGGCGAGGCGCATGCTGAAGGACGCGAAGATCCGTCGCCTTGCCACCGAGTTTGGTTGCCAGTGGTTGCATGTCCGTGATGTGGAGACTCTGGATGAAAAGAGCGCGCGCCACTTCCCTACCTTCGTGAGTTTGCGCAGCGACCTCCAAGAGGAAGCCGTGCAGTTCTTCACCCATCTGTTTCAAGAAAATGGCTCCGTGCTCTCGTTGCTCGATGCGGATTACACCTTTGTGAATGGCCCGCTCGCCAAACACTACGGGCTCGATTGGAAGGGGAGCGGATGGCAGCGCGTCGATGGCCTTCGCGCCAAGGGTCGCGGGGGCATTCTCGGCTTCGGGAGCACCCTGGCGAAACAGAGCGGCGCCTCGCGGACGAGCCCGATTCTGCGCGGCAACTGGCTCAGCGAAGTGGTGCTCGGGGAGAGGTTGCCCCGCCCACCGAAAGGCGTGCCCATTTTGCCCGAGGAAACCCCGCAAGGCCTCACCGAGCGCCAGTTGATCGAGCGTCATAGCAGCGATGAGCAGTGCGCCGGCTGTCATCAGCGCATCGATCCCTTTGGCTTTGCGCTGGAAGGGTTTGACGCCATCGGACGCGCCCGCAGTCAAGACTCCGCGGGTCTGCTCATCGACACGCGGACCCGTCTTCCCGGTGGCACTGCTATCGAAGGACTTGCCGGCCTCCGCTCCTATCTTATGAACACCCGCGGCGACGACTTCCTCCGCCAGTTCAGCCGCAAGCTTCTCGGCTACGCCCTTGGTCGGAGCGTGCAACTTTCCGACCAGCCGCTGATCGCCGCCATGCTCACTCGGCTCAAAACCGATGACCACAGCGTCGGCGCCGCCATCGAGTTGATCGTCCTTAGCCCCCAGTTCCGCGAAGTCCGCGGCAAGGATTTCGTCGTTAATCATTAACCCACAACAAGCTATGAATACTCATCGATTCACTCATCGTGCCATCCTTCGCGGGAAAGGCGTCACCATGGCCTTGCCTTGGTTGGAGTCCTTCAATGTCTGGGGTTCGTGCGCGCCTGGGATCACGAACTGGGGCGAGTGGCGGCCGGTGCCTCTTGGAGAAGCATGATTTAATTTGCGTTCCTAACCTCAACGCACCGCGCCTCGTCCGCTCCATGAAACGATTCCCCATTCCCGCATTACTGGTGTGCCTCGCGCTCACCGCTGCGGCGGCTGCCGATGAGGCGGGCGACAGGGCGAAGGCGTATGCGGAGCGGATTCACCCGTTGATGGTGAAGTCCTGCGGGAAATGCCATGGCAAGGACCCCAAGGACAACGAGCTCGACCTCGCGAGCCTTGTCACCGCTGAGGCGCTTCTCGCTCAACCGAAAGTGCTTGCGGAAATTTTAGATCGGTTGAATGAGGGCGATATGCCGCCGAAGAAGGCTGTCCAGCCAAGCCTGGCCGACCGGGAGCAGTTGCTGGGCTGGATCGGGGCGGCGGTGGATGAGGCGGCGGCGGCGCACGCGGGCGACCCAGGGCCAGTGACGCTCCGTCGACTGACCAATGCGGAGTATGACCATGCGGTGCGCGATCTCACGGGCGTGGACATGCGTCCGACGCAGGCCGGCGAGTTTGCGCCCGATAGCGTTGGCGGCGAGGGCTTTGCCAATGTCGGTGAGGCAATGCCCATGACGCCCGGGCTGGTGGAGCGCTACCATCAGGCGGCCCGCTATGTCGCGGCGCGGGCGGTGCTGTTGCCCACGGGCTTCCGTTTCTCGACCTCCCCGGACGGTCCCGATTGGACGGCGGAGGCAGAGAAATCACTGCGAAATTTTCACTCCCGCTACGCCGGGCCCAATGGGGAGCCCCCGCTCGCTGCCCATCTCGCGGCGACGCTGAAACACCGCGACCGGCTCAGTCGTGGCGGTCCCACTGCCATCGCGGAAGTCGCTGCGGGAGAGAAGCTCAACGCGACTTACCTGTCCGCGCTCTGGGCGGGGCTCAGCGGCAAGGCAGACACCTCTTTGTCCGCTGCGGAACTCGATGAGCAAACGAAACAATGGGAGGAGAAAGCCGCCCAAGTGGAAGCCGAGAGGAAACAGCGGCAGTCGGCTCTCGACTCGGCGCGCCAGAAAATCGAGTCGCGCTGGACGGCGTCGAAACGAGTGCTCGTGGAGTCGAAAGTTGAGGAAGGGGGCTCAGTCCCCTTTGAGCAGAAGGTGGCGGTTCGGCGGGGCGAGCTCCTGCTCCTGACCGTCCTACCCAACCAGAGTCACGGAGCCGACAGCACGCTCATTGAATGGACGATCCGCGAAACGACCGGCGAGCGGCGAAGCTGGAGCGTCGCGGATCTGATTCCCGATCTTTTGAAGAGCAACCCCAGGCCGGACAAACAGGGAGCCAGTTGGAGCTTCCTCGAGACGACAGCCGCCCCAGGTTTTTTGACCGAGCGGCGCGAGAGCAACGCAGGGCGAATCGAAGTGAAATCGTGGAGCCTCGGCTCCGAGCCTTCGGTCTTCGTGAACACCGCCGCCGAACCCGTGCAGGTCTGGACGAAGTTGCCCGCCCGGTCGGTCTTCGTCCATCCGGGACCCAAGCGCCCCGTGACGGTCGCTTGGACAAGCCCGATCGATGCCGAACTCTTGGTTTCGGGCCGGGTCGCCGATGTCCATCCCTCTGGGAGTGATGGGGTTGCGTTCGAGCTCTCGCATCTGGCGGCTTCAGAGTTGGGGCAAGCGCTGGCCGTTCTGGGAGAGCGCCCAGCCATTCTGCCGAGTGCTGGTCAGCCGAAGGATATGCTCGGCGTGGTCCGAGAAAAATGGCGCGCGGCGACCACCGATCCCGCGCCCGTGCTCGCCGTGATTAAAGCCATGCAAGACAAGTTGTTTTGGAGCAACTACCTCCGGCATAATGTGATGGCGGTCGGCAACGGCGTTCCTGCTTGGGTGGACATCCTCCGGATAGTCGCCCATGAGCAGGTCCAGGGTGCGGCCCGCGAACCGATCTTCCGGCTGGTTGCGCGACAAGTCGCCCCCGCGGAGTCCGGCACCTACGTGGTTTGGGACCGTCTGCGGTTGGAGAGTGGTGACGGGCCCACCCTGGTGTTGGCGGAGCACGCGGAGTTGCGGGCCGCGATCGAGGCGGCGTGCGGACTTCGGTTTGGCCATCATCCGCAAGGCCGGCCCGTGCCCCCGACCGCCTTGGTCACGGAGGCAGGTACGGAGGTCCGCATCGACCTGCGGAAACTCCCCGCGCCACTCTTGAAGTCGCTGATGCTGCCACGGCTCCTCCGCGCTGATGTGAGCCTCGATGCTGGTAGCCCGGAGACGGCCACGGTCCAGGCTTTGCTCCTCGCTGAGCCGGACCTCATGGACGCCAAAGAGATACGAGAAGGGCGGATCAACCCAACTTCGTGGCGGTCTGGAGCCCCGCTTCTTGTCAACGAACCCGAGCCGCGAGTCGCGCAGATCGTGCATCCGCGCGTCGCCGCCGAGCGGGCCCGGCCGGCAGCGGAGTTTCGTGCCCTTTTTCCACCGGCGGTGCTCTTTGCGCCCATCAACCCGCGGGACGCCCAAGCCAGCCTGTTCACGTTCCACCGCGAGGACGAGCCGCTGCGCCGACTCCTCCTCGATGAGCCGGGGCGGGCGGAGTTGGAGCGTCTCTGGAGCGAACTGCATTTCCTGCGGGAAGACGCGCCCGCCAACACGCTCATGTATGCGGAACTGCTCAAGTTGTATTCCCAAAAAGGCCAGGCCCAGATGCACTTCTTTATCCAAACTTTTGCAGAACGCTTGAAGCGGGATGATGCGGCACTCCTCGCCGATCGGGCCGACGCCGAGCCCCGCCACCTCGATGCACTGCTCGCTTTCGCCGCCCGGGCCTGGCGTCGATCCCTGAGTGCCGATGAACGCGAAACGCTCCTCGCGGCCTATCGCGCTGAGCGTGCCGAGGGGACCAAGCATGATCCCGCTCTCCGCGCCACCCTGGCCCGCGTGCTCGCGTCGCCGTGGTTCCTTTACCGAGTGGAGCAGCCAGCGGCGGGACCGCGCTGGCAACCGGTGTCGGGCGATGAATTGGCCACGCGGCTGAGCTTCCTGATTTGGGACTCCATTCCTGATGACGAACTGCGGGCGTCGGCCCCGCGTTTGCACGAGCCCGGGGTAATGGAGGCGCAGGTGCGACGGATGATCAAAGACAACCGGACGCGCGGCATGGCGGAGGAGTTTGGCGCTCGCTGGCTCGGTGTGCGGGACTTCGTCGCCAACCATGGCCGTAGCTTGAAGGACTTTCCCGAGTTCACCCCGGCTGTGCGTGACGCGCTGGCCGAGGAACCGGTGGGTTTTTTTGAGGATCTGCTCCTCAACGACCGCGCGGTGAGCGACCTGATCGCCACCGATGCGGTCATCGTCAATGACGTCCTCGCCAAGCACTACGGCATCCCCGGCGTGACGGGGCCGGAGTGGCGGCGTGTGGAAAAAGTCGCCACCTACGGTCGTGGCGGTTTGCTGGGACTCGGTGCCGTGCTCGCCAAGCAATCCGCCGCCGCCCGGACCAGCCCGATCAAGCGCGGAGCGTGGCTGGCCCGCGTCCTCGGCGAACGGTTGCCCAAGCCCCCGCCCAACGTGCCACCGCTGCCCGACGCCGTGCCCGCCGGGCTGAGCGTGCGCGAGATCACCGAGCGCCACCGGAAGGATCCAAACTGTGCCGCCTGCCACGTCCGCTTCGATCCCTACGGCCTGACGCTGGAGCAGTTCGACGCCCTCGGCCGCCTGCGGCCCGCCAGCGCGATCAAGCCCGGCGAGAGCCAGGCGACCCTCCGCGATGGCACTGATATCCATGACTTCGTCGGCCTGCGGAACTACCTCGCCGGCCCACGACGCGAGGACTTGCTCCGCACCCTCGCCCGCAAGTTCACGGGCTACGCCCTGAGCCGCGCCGTCTTGCCCTCGGACCGTGCACTCGTTGATGAAGTCAGCAAGACCATGATCGCTGGCGGACGCTGGTCGGACGCCCTGCTCGTGATCGTTCGCAGTGAGCCATTTCGCTGCATCCGGCCCGCCACGGGGACAGTGAAATCGGCAGAAAACGGGACGAAATGAAGGACGTATGAAACCTACCCTCACACTCCTCACCGAACCATGAACTTTGACCAACTCGTCGAGCTTTGCCGGGAAACTCATGCGGAGGTGCAACACCGGGCTGCGCGGACTGTGGATTTATTCCTGATTGCCCGAAACTGGCTCTTTGGGTGTTCCATCGTCGAGTTTGAGCAAAACGGAACAGACCGTGCGGCCTATGGCGCTGGACTTCTTGATTCGCTTGCGGCCCGACTCAAGCCGATGGGTATCAAGGGCGTATCCACCACTCGTCTCAAGCTCTACCGCAGCTTTTACCGCCTGTGGCGCGAGATCGGTCCGACGCTGCTGGACCAATCTGCAACCTCTCGGCTCGCGCCAATTCGTCCGACACTGTCGGACGATTCGAACGCCACTGCTCTGAGCGACGGAAGGAAGGCTCTCATGGACCGCCTTGTGAACCGATTCACCCTCGGCTGGTCCCACTACGTCGAGCTGCTCACGCTAAATGACTCCGCAGAGCGCAGCTTTTACGAGATCGAGGCCGCGAACGGCAGCTGGAGCGTGCGAGAACTGCAGCGGCAGATGGCCAGCTCGCTCTACCATCGGCTCGCCCTCAGCCGGGACAAGGATGAGGTCCGTCGCCTTGCGAAGGAAGGGCAGGTGGTCGAAAAAGCGGCCGACCTCATCAAGAACCCGCTCGTGCTCGAGTTCCTCGGCCTGGAGGACCGCCCGCACTACTCGGAAGACGAGCTGGAATCCGCCATCATCGACCATTTGCAGAGCTTCCTGCTGGAGCTGGGTAAAGGCTTCCTCTTCGAGGCGAGGCAGAAGCGCTTCACCTTCGACAACGACCACTTTCGAGTGGACCTCGTTTTCTACAACCGGCTGCTGCGCTGTTATGTGCTCGTCGACT
>JBAWZW010000041.1:0-19706 GCA_037142835.1 Verrucomicrobiota bacterium | reverse complement strand
GAGGTGATTCGGGTGGTTGGGGAAGGGTTGCCGAAAGCAAGGGGGGGACGAGGAGATTTATTGGTTCGGGTGGAGTATCGAGTGGAGGGTCGGGTGGTTCGGTAGTTGGGGAGGATAATTTAGTAAAAATTATCCTTTGAACGGCGGAACTTTTTACCTAAGCTCCCCCGCCTTACTTCCAAAATTGTTTATTTTATGTATCCTCAATTAGCGGTTTTTTTGATCGAATCTGGCTTGGGTTTGTCGATGGTTTGTGCAGGGATCGCCTTGCTTTTCGCGTTTTATTTGATCAAGACGATTGTGGCGTCGCCTGCGGGAAATGAGCGGATGCAGCAGATTGCTGGGGCGATTGAGGAGGGAGCGAAGGCGTATTTGGGGCGGCAAGTGAGGTCGATCGCCGTGGTGGCCGTGGTGGTGGCGGGGTTAGTGGGATGGTTCAAGGATTTGCCGACGGCGGTGGGGTTTGTAGTTGGGGCAGTGTGTTCGTTGGCGGCAGGCTTTATTGGAATGAGGTTGGCAGTCTTGGCGAATGTGCGGACGGCCCAGGGGGCGACGGTGAGTCGGAAGAAAGCGATGCAGGCGGCCTTTAATGGAGGGGCAGTTACGGGGTTATTGGTGGTGGGGTTGGCGTTGCTTTCGGTGGGGATTTTTTGGGTGGTGATGAATAAGATTAGTCCCGAGAAGGCGATTTCCTCGTTGGTTGGGGTGGCGTTGGGGGCATCGTTGATTTCGGTTTTTGCGCGGCTTGGCGGGGGTATTTACACGAAGGCGGCGGATGTGGGGGCGGATCTTGTGGGGAAGGTGGAGTCGAATCTTGATGAAGATGACCCTCGGAATCCTGCAACGATCGCGGATAATGTGGGTGACAACGTGGGAGACTGTGCGGGGATGGCGGCGGATGTGTTTGAGACTTATGCGGTGACGCTGATTGGCACCGTGTTGGTGGGGGCGCTGACGGCGGCGGCTTCACCAGCGGCAGTGATTTATCCGTTTGTTCTTGGGGGGGTGGCGATTCTGGCATCGATTGCGGGGATTATTTTTGTGAATGTGACCAATGTGAAGCCGGGTAATGCGCTGATGGGTGGGGTGTTATTGAGTGCGGCGATTTGTGCGGCGATCTTTTATCCCGTGACCACGGCGATGTTTCCTGAAGGGCTAGCGACCAAGGATGTACTGGGCTTGGGCGATGCGACCTACACGGCTGGGAGCATTTATTTTGCGTCGGTCATCGGGCTGTTGATGACGGGGGCGGCGGTGTTGATCACGAATTACTACACTTCTACGGAGTACTCGCCGGTGAGGAAGATTGCGGCGGCGAGTGTGACTGGTCACGCTACAAATATTATTGCTGGTTTGGGAATGGGGATGCACGCGACGGCGTTGCCGGTGGGATGTATTGCGGCGAGCATTTGGCTGAGTTATGGAGCGGCGGGTCTTTACGGGATTTCGGTGGCGGTGATGGCGATGTTGGCGATGGCGGGGATTATTATTTCGCTGGATGCTTTTGGGCCGATTACGGACAACGCTGGGGGGATTGCGGTGATGAGTGGGATGCCGAAAGAGGTGCGGGCGATTACTGACGACCTTGATGCGGTGGGGAACACGATGAAAGCGGTGACGAAAGGCTATGCGATTGCGAGTGCTGGGCTGGCGGCGATCGTGCTTTTTGGTTCGTATTTTGTGGATTTGAAGCATCACCTGGAAAGTGGGGCGAGCCACCTGCACCTGACGCAGGTGCAGATTGACAGTGTTTTAGCTTTTTCGCTGAAAGATCCGAAGGTGATGATCGGGCTCTTCCTGGGTGGTTTGTTGCCGTATTTGTTTTCGGCATTTTCGATGAATGCGGTGGGTCGGGCTGCGGGGGCTGTTGTTACTGAGGTGCGTCGTCAGTTGGCGGCGAAGCCAGGGATTTTGAGGGGTGAGGATACGCCTGACTACGGCACCTGTGTGGATATCGTGACTAAAGCGGCGTTGCGGGAAATGATTGTGCCAGCGTTGATTCCCGTGTTGGCGGTGGTGCTGGTGGGGTCTTTTGGGATGGAAGGGGCGAAGATGCTTGGCGGGGTGCTCGTGGGGAGCATTGTGACGGGGCTTTTTATGGGCATCTCGATGACGAGTTCTGGTGGAGCCTGGGACAACGCGAAGAAGTATATTGAAGAAGGGCACTACGGTGGGAAGGGGAGCGATGCGCATAAGGCGGCGGTCACGGGAGACACGGTGGGTGATCCCTACAAGGACACGAGCGGTCCCGCGATCAATCCGATGATCAAAGTGGTGAACATTGTGGCGATCTTGATTATCCCGATCTTTTTCTAATTGGATCTATTTTGCTGATATGGAGGGGTTTGGGCGGAGGGGTGGAGCGAGGGTTGTGAATGATTGGAGAGCGAACCCGTGCTGGACTTGAGGGAAGAAGCAGGGCAGAAGAGTGTCCTATTTTTATGAAGACGCTCTTTTTGACCAATGAATATCCGCCGACGATTTACGGTGGCGCTGGGGTGCATGTGGATTATTTGTCACGCGAGTTGGCGAAGTTGATTGACGTGGAGGTGAGGTGTTTTGGGAAGATGGGGATGGAGACGCGGGTGGAGCGGGAGGGATTAAAGGCGACGGCGTTTGGGTGGGACGAGAGCGAATATCGTGGGCCAGGGGCGTTGAGGGGAGTTTTTGGGGCCGTGCAGCGTGGGGTGGATTGGAATAGTTTGGGGGTCGATGCGGAGATCGTCCATGTGCACACTTGGTATGCCCATTTTGGGGGGATCATGGCGAAGTTGAACTACGGGATTCCGCTGGTCTTGACCGTGCATTCGTTGGAGCCTTTGCGGCCTTGGAAGCGGGAGCAATTGGGTGGAGGGTATGACTTTTCTTCTTGGGTGGAGAAGCAAGCGATTGAGATGGCGGATGCGGTGATTGCGGTTAGTGCGGAGACGAAAGCGGATATTCTGCGCCTCTTTGATTTGCCCGCCGAGCGGGTGGAAGTGATTTATAATGGGATTGATTTGGCGGAGTATCAACCGGTCAAGACGGTGGGAGCATTGGAGAAGTATGGGGTGGAGGTTGGGCGGCCGTATGTCCTTTTTGTGGGGCGGATTACGAGACAGAAAGGGATCATCCATTTGGTGCGAGCGATTGAGCATTTTGCCCCTGGTTTTCAGGTGGTGCTGTGTGCTGGGGCGCCCGACACGGCGGAGATTGCGGCGGAGATGCAAGCGGCGGTGGGGTTAGCGCAGGCCAAGCGACCGGGGATTATTTGGATTGATGCCATGGTGACGAACGCGGAGAAGATTGAGTTGTATAGCCATGCGGCGGTCTTTTGTTGTCCGTCGATTTACGAGCCGTTTGGGATTATCAATTTGGAGGCGATGGCGTGTGAGACGGCGGTGGTGGCGAGTGCGGTGGGAGGAATTAAAGAGGTAGTGGTGGATGGGGAGACGGGGTGGATGGTTCCGTTGAGGCAGATGGCGGAGAGTCCCTTTGAGGCGGAAGAGCCGGAACAATTTGCGAGGGATTTGGCGAGGCGGGTGAATGAGTTGATGGCCGATCCTGAGCGGTGTCGAGCTTTTGGGAAGGCGGGGAGGAAGCGGGCGGAGGAGTTATTTAGTTGGGGAGCGATTGCGGCACAGGTGGAAGCGCTTTATCTGCGAATCCTTGAAAAAAGCTGACCTGATGGCTGGACAGGAGGCGAAAGGGAAGCGAGAGTCCGCGCCCGATGTTTGTCGATCATATCCGTATATTTGCTAAAGCTGGGGACGGTGGGGATGGTGCCGTTTCGTTCCGCCGTGAGTCGTTTGTTCCGAAGGGGGGGCCTGATGGAGGGGATGGGGGGCGAGGAGCTTCGGTGATTTTGAGGGCGGAAACGCATCAGGATAATTTGACGCCATTTTTCTACGAGCCTGTGGTGAAAGCAAAGAATGGGGAGCGTGGTGGTGGTCGGCAATGCTTTGGGAAGAGTGCGTTGGATCGGATTGTGCCCGTGCCAGTTGGGACGATTGTCTATCGTTTGCCGGATGAGGAAAAAGTGGAGGAAGTGGATGTGGAAGTGGCGCATGGGGATGGGGCGACCTTTGTGGATTTTTCGAAGACGCCAGAAGGGGAGGCGAAACCGGAGAAGAAGAAGAAAGTGCCGATCAATCCCGAGGAACTGGAGATGATTGCGGATCTGACGGAGGTTGGGCAGGAGTTTATTCTTTGTGCTGGAGGGAAGGGGGGGATTGGGAATGTGCATTTTAAGAGTTCGAGGAATCAGGCGCCGACCCAGTACACGGAAGGAGAAGCGGGGGAGCAGGGCTACTTCTACATTGAGTTGAGGAAGATTGCCGATGCGGGGTTAGTGGGTTATCCGAATGCTGGGAAGTCGACCTTGCTGGGAAAGATTTCTGCGGCGCATCCGCGGGTGGCGTCTTATCCCTTTACCACATTGACGCCCCACATCGGGGTGGTGGAGTTGGCTGGTTATGAGCGGATCACCGTGGCCGATATTCCTGGGTTGATTGAGGGGGCGCATGCGGATGTGGGATTGGGGCACGACTTCCTCCGGCATATTGTGCGTTGTAAGTTGTTGGTCTTTGTTTTGGACATGGCGGGGAGTGAGGGGAGAGAACCGCTCGATGATTTGCAGAAGTTACGGAAAGAGTTGGACTTGTATGATCCAAAGTTGAGCGAGCGGCCTTGGGTGGTGGTGGCAAACAAGATGGATTTGGAGGAGGCCGCCGAACGTTTGGAGGGTTTTAGGCAGCGCTATCCGAAGATCGAGATCATCCCGATTTCGGCCCAAGAGGGTGAGGGGATTGAGAAATTAAAAGAGCGAATTGGGGTCTTGGTGTTGGGCGAGCGAACCTCGGTGAATCCGTTTGAGTGAGGGTGGTGTTTTAGGGCTTGGAAAGCACTGATACGGAACAGATTGGGGGACATTTTTGAGAGTTAAACGATAATGTCTGAGATACTTGAGGACGATTTAAAGCCTGTGGTTGCAAGCTATTGCACGACATTTCTGAAGCCAGAGATGCGGCATATTTATCGTCAAGTAACTGGCTTGCAGAGACATCGAACATTTGTGGTGACGCGGGAGAGGGTGAACGCTGAAGAGTTTCCGTTTCCAGAGATTGAGATTTTGCCCCGAGCGAGGAAAAACTTTTTGAAGCGGTTCTGGCTGAAGTACATCGCCAAGAAGGCGCCAGTATATTATCGGGGTGAATTGCAGGTGTTACTTCGTTTGTTGCGCCGCCGTCCGATTGCGCTGATGCACATTTATTTTGGTCATACGGGCGTGCATTTATTGCCATTAATCGAGGAGTACCGAGTGCCTTGCGTCGTTTCGTTTCATGGGATGGATATTCAGTCGCGACCAAATCAGCAGGGGTATGACGAGCAGATGCGAACACTTTTACAAACGGTGCCCTTGGTGTTGGGGCGCTCTCGGTCATTGCTCGGCGAGTTGGAACGGTGGGGTTGCCCGAAAGAAAAGCTTCGATTGAACCGCACGGGAATTCCCTTAGACGACTTCCCCTTGGCCTCGCGAAGGCGACCGGCGGATGGGGCGTGGCGATTTGTCCAAGCTTGTCGACTAGTGGCGAAGAAGGGATTGAGGACGGCGTTGTTGGCGTTTGGGCAATTTCACGGGCTGTATCCGCGGTCAAAGTTTAGGATTGCTGGGGAAGGACCGATGCGAGCGGAGTTGGTGCAAATGATCGGGGAAATGGGATTGGGCGAAGCGGTGGAATTGCGGGGATTTCTTGGGCAGAGTGATTTGGCGAAGCTCTATGCGGAGTCGGATATTTTCCTGCATCCGAGCGAGATGCCTCGAGATGGGAATCAAGAAGGGGTTCCGAATTCGATGTTGGAGGCGATGGCTACGGGTTTGCCGGTGTTGGCGACGACGCACGGGGGAATTCCCGAAGCGGTCACGCATGACCAGTCGGGTTGGTTGGTGCCTGAGCGAGATCCCGGGGCTCTTTTTGAAGCGATGAAGGACATCGTTGCCGTGGGCGATCCGTGGGCTCGGCTGGGGAGTGGGGCGGCTAGGGCGGTTCGCGCGGAGTTCGAGCAGAGGGCGGCGGTTGCCCAGTTAGAGAACTTTTATGAGGAGGCTCGGGAAAAATTTCGGTGAGTCGGGGTGGATGGTTGGCTTGGGGAGATGTCGGGGGTCATGGAAGATTTTCGGCGGGCGAGGTTGTTGCGAAGCGTTGACAATGCGTGGGAAGTTGATCAGGGTAGGCAGGTGTCTTTTGATAAAGGAAAGCTCCAGATAAAATTTAATTTTTCACCTATGTTTCCGCCGTCTTTTTCACTGGGAAAATTGCTACTTTTTGCAGGTACTCGGGTGGGAGCTCTGCTTCTGAGTCTTGTTATCCTAGAATCGCCTCTGCGTGCGGGTGATGCCTATAAGTGGACGGTGCAATACTTGATTGATAATAGCCGGATGGTTTTCGGGCATTCGCAGAAGAGTTTGCCTCGTCACAATACTGGTCTGGCTCTCTCTCCAGACGGCAAGTATCTCTACGCCAGTTATTCACACAGTTTTAATCGATCGGGTGAAGTGCGGCGGATTCAGATCGACGTCGCGGACTTTGAGAGGGCGACGATCGGCTTGTTGGCGGGTGTTGTGGCCCAGGGAGTGGCGACTGATGATCAGGGGAGAGTTTATATTTCGGACCTCAATGCGATTCAGGTCTACGATGCGGCTCTGGAGACACGGTTGCTGAGAATTCCCGCAGGACAACCGGTGGGGGTGGGGGCGACGAGGGAGGGTGGTCAGTTGGTGCTCTACTCGAGTGACGCGGAGGATGGAACGATTTCCCGGTGGGTTTTAAAAGAAAAGGGCGAGGGGTTAGCTTCGGCGAAGCTGGAAGGGTTTGGGGGTTCTGGGGTGTTTAAAGTGCCTGGGGTAGCGGATTTGCGCGGGTTGAAGATTGACAGCAAGGGGCACATTTGGGTGGCGGATGTTCGTGCGAACAAGATTTTTAGAATGAAGGCCGACGGCAAAGACTTGAAGGTGGCGGAAGTCAAGGAACCGATGGATATGGCGATCGATGGAGATCGGGTTTTGGTCACTCGGAGGACGGAGCGTGCGATCACCGTGCTAAATTATGAGATGAATCTTCTCGGCAACCTGGGCGTCCCTTGGGAGGACTTGGAGTTGTCTCCTCTTGGGAACAATCGCCAGGGGATTCTTTCGGGAATTGTGGCGGTTGCGGGGAAAGGATTTTTTGTGGCGAACGAGTGTGGGCAAACCGCCAATCAGAAGTCGACCTATGGTCGGATCGATAAGGACAGTGACATGATTGGCAACAAACTGTTTCGGGACGTCAAGAACGACGATAACGAGCCGATTCTTCGGGCGACCGAGGTCACTTTGGTTGTAGAATAGTTTTGGGCGCACTATGAGGGCGATGGAACGTATTTACTTAGAAGAAGTTGGGCTGATTGATGAACTTTGTGAAAAATTTCACAAAGTGCTTGCCAAGTTTCCACGCAAAGTCTTTTATGTCGGTCGCATTTTTGAAAGTGATCCCGTGTGGGGATGGGTGGTCGGACTTTGTGTGAGAGTTCCGAACTAAGCCCGTTGAGAAGTTTTCACTGAATGTTTGATTATTTGTAATGAGCAACCTTTTGTATCATCGAAATTTTTGTGACTCGTGGAGTCGGGCTTTCCGTTTGCTGAGCATGCGGGGATTGCTTGTGCTGGGTTTGATGCTGGCCGTTTTTGGGGGAAAGATTTTGGCGCAGGCGCCAACGTCGCCAACCCCAACATCGAAAGCGGCGGACGCTTTGATTCATCCAGAGGAAGACGCGGAAAAGGTCATTGAGGGGTTGCCTCCAAGTGCGCCGTTGGTAACGAGTGGTGCGTTGAAGATTAACAATTCGATGGTGGTGACATGGATTGTGGCCTTGGCGATCATTGGATTTGCGCAATATGCGACGCGGAAAATCAAGGAGGTTCCTGAGGGTGCCCAGAACTTTTGGGAGTGGATGGTCGAGATGCTCTACAACTTTCTCGAGACGATCATCGGGCACGCCTTGGTCAAAAAGACCTTTTGGTTTTTTGCGACGATTTTCATCTTTATTTTGTTTACGAATTGGGCGGGGTTGATTCCTGGGGTGGGAACGATCGGGTGGGGTCATTTAAATGATCAGGGAAAATTGGGACATATTTCCGTTCCACTTTTCCGTGGGGCAAACGCGGACTTGAATTTGACTCTGGCGATGGCGGCGGTCTTCTTCATTTGTTGGGTTCTCTGGGCGGTGCAGGCCAATGGAATTGGGGGATTTGTCCTTCATATTTTCGGGCCCAAGGGAAAGACCGAGGGATTGATGAAGGTGATGATGGTGGTGGTATTTGTTCTGGTGGGTTGCTTGGAAATCGTGTCGATTCTGTTCCGTCCTGTTTCACTGAGTTTCCGTTTGTATGGGAACATTTTCGCGGGAGAAAACATGCTCGAATCGATGTCGAACTTGGTCCCAGCATTGAGCTGGTTGATCCCGATTCCCTTTTACTTCATGGAGCTCTTGGTGGGGATGGTTCAGGCTCTAGTGTTTATGCTTCTCACTGCAGTGTTTACTTTGCTGATCTGTCAGCATGAAGAGGGAGCCCATTAATTTATTTTAACAATTTCGGCGGTCGGACCGTGGGCAATCTGCGGGGATCGACGGAAAAACAGCAAACCAAAAAAACATCATGAACATTACAATGTTGGCAGAAGCAGTTGGCATTACTGGCAGTATCCACGTTGGTCTTGCCGCTCTTGGCGCGGCCCTCGGGGTAGGATTCATCGGAATGAAAGCGTCGGAAGCGGTCGGCCGGAATCCCGGTGCGGCGACTCCGATTCTCGTTCAAGCGATTCTGAGTACCGCCTTCGCTGAAGGAATTGTTTTCTTCGCCATCTTCCTTGTGAAGTAATTTAGTGGGTGCGGGGCTGGGCACCAGCCTCGCACACGCTTTGCGTTTTTCCTCTATTTAAATTTATGACATTTATCACTATTCTCGCTGAAGGTGGCATCGTGGAAAGTCTTGCTGCGAGCGCTGAGCGAACTGGGTTAACTTTTGGGTTCAATCCTTGGCTGTTTTTCTCGCAAATCATCAGTTTTTGCATAGTGGCGGGTCTGCTTCAGCGGTTTGCGTACAAGCCCATCTTGACAGTCCTCGAGGAGCGTCGGCATAAAATTGCTGAAGCTTTGGCAAATGCGGCGAAGATTAAACAACAACTTTTGGAATCGGAGCAACAATACGAGGCAATCTTGACGAAGGCGAACGCGGAAGCCCAAAAAATGATTGACGGCGCGCGGGCGAGCGCGGCGATTTTGAAAGAAAAAGAAACCCAACGAGTGACGGCTGAGGCGGAGCAAATTTTAGCGAAAGCTCGAGAAGCGGCCAAACTGGAGCACACAAGAATGCTCGGGGAGTTGCGGCGTGAAGTGGGTCGGATGGTGATCGGAACCACCGCTAAAGTGACGGGAAAGATTTTAACCGCTGAAGATCAAAAACGAATTTCCTCGGAGTCGGCGCAAGCGATTCTTGCCTGATTTTTTTCATTTGACTTCGACTTTTTCGCCCCATCGCCCTGATGAAACTCGCTAAAGATTCGCGTAAATTGACCAAGCAACTTTTTCGCTCGAGTCTGACCGAAGGTCGGCTTGATGAGGGAAAGGTCAAGATCATCGTCAAAGCGGTAATTGACCAAAAGCCCCGAATGTACCTTGGCATTCTGAAGGAGTATTACCGTTTGGTCAGGATGGAAGTATCGAAGCGCCATGCCATAATTGAGAGTGCGGTGGAGCTCGATGCGAAAACGCGTTCATCGCTCGTCAAGGATCAGCAGTCCCGTTATGGGGCTGAGATGACCAGTGAATTTAAAGTCGTTCCAGAGCTCTTAGCGGGAATCCGCATGAAGATCGGAAGCGACGTTTTTGATAACTCTGTCCGCGAGCGCTTAGCTCGACTTCACACCCAACTCACCCAAGCCTAAACCGTCCTTAAAACATGAGCAGCATTCTCGAAGAACTCGAATCCCAAATCAACGGTCTCAAGACCACGACAATCAAGTCTAATGTCGGTATTGTCCGGGAGATCGGCGACGGTGTCGCGCGGATTGAAGGCTTGAGCGACGTGATGCTGAATGAGTTGATTGAATTTCCTGGTGGCCTTTATGGGTTGGCGCTCAATCTGGAAGAAAACGAAGTGGGATGTATTCTACTCGGCGACGAAAAAGAAATCGTCGAAGGCACGGAAGTCAAAACCACGGGACGCTTGCTTTCAGTGCCTGTGGGAATGGGGTTGCTTGGTCGAGTGGTTGACACGCTGGGTGCGCCAGTGGATGGGAAGGGACCGATTACGGCCTCGGCGATTTACCCTGTGGAAAAGGTGGCACCTGGAATCATTAAGCGGAAATCGGTGACCCAGCCAGTACAGACAGGAATTATGGCGATCGACGCGATGATTCCAGTTGGTCGTGGTCAACGAGAGTTGATCATCGGTGATCGGGCGACGGGGAAGACGACGATTGCGATCGACACGATTATTAATCAGGCTCGAATCAATAAGGCGAATGAAGGGAAAGCAGGGTTTCGTCCGCTGTACTCGATCTACGTGGGCATTGGCCAAAAGAATTCCAACATTGCGAGATCGTTGGCGGTTCTTGATGCAGCTGGGGCAATGCCTTATACGATCATTGTTTCTGCGCCGGCTTCGGATACGGCGACGAACCAATATCTTGCGCCGTTCTCTGGTGCAGCGATGGGTGAATGGTTTATGGATAATGGAATGGATGCACTGATCGTATATGATGATCTTTCCAAGCACGCGGTGGCTTATCGCCAAGTCTCGTTGCTCTTAAAGCGCCCATCAGGTCGTGAGGCTTATCCAGGAGATGTTTTTTATCTTCACAGTCGTCTTCTCGAGCGGAGTGCGCGGGTCGATGAAAAGAACGGCAACGGTTCTGTGACCGCTCTTCCGATCATCGAAACGCAAGCGGGCGACGTGTCTGCTTATATTCCTACGAATGTGATTTCGATCACTGATGGGCAGATCTATTTGGAGACGGATCTTTTTTACCAAGGGATTCGTCCAGCGGTTTCAGTCGGTCTCTCGGTAAGTCGGGTGGGTTCGGCAGCCCAGATTAAGGCGGTCAAGCAAGTGGCCGGGAAAATTAAGGGTGATTTGGCTCAGTTCCGAGAATTGGCAGCCTTTGCGCAATTCGGGAGCGATTTGGATGCGAAAACGAAATCGATTTTGGATCGGGGTGCGCGGATCGTCGAATTGTTTAAACAGGTGCAATACAATCCGTTGGCGACGGAGATCATGGTTTCGACGCTTTGGTCGATGCAGAACGGATATATGGATGACGTGGCGGTGGACAAGATCAAGGATTTCCAATTGAAACTGCAAGATTACTTCACCACGCGGAAAGACACTATTTTGGCGAAGATTCGTGATAAGGGAGCGATTGACGACGAAATTAGTGGCGAACTGAAAGCGGCACTAAGCGAATTTAAAACTAGCTATCGCTAATTATGGCCGCGAACACGCGCGACATTCGCCGACGAATTAAGTCGGTAAAAAACACTTCGCAGATCACCAAAGCCATGCAGATGGTGGCGGCAGCGAAGATGCGAAAAGCCCAGCAATTGGCTCTCTCAGGGCGTCCATACGCTGAACTCCTCGCGAAAATGCTTCGTTCCGTGGCCGCGGGCGCGGAGGAAGGCGCTCACGAATTGCTTGGAACGCGTCCAGTAAAGAAAGAGTTGGTTTTAGTGATTAGCACAGACAAAGGTCTCTGCGGTGCATTGAATACCAACCTCTTGCGGGAGGTCGGTAAATTTGATTCTGAGCAGACGATCTTCGTCGCTTGTGGTCGCAAGGGGTCACAATATTTGGCAAGAACGAATCGGAAGATTGCCGCGGAGTTTCAGCTCCGTGACGCCCCGACTTTTCTGGAAACCAAAGCGGTGTCAAAGTTTTGCATGGAGAAGTTTACTAGTGGCGAGGTCGACCGGGTGACGGTGCTTTTCACAGACTTTATCAATACCCTGACGCAAACTCCTCGCGCCAAGTTGCTTTTGCCGATTACCTCTTTAGAGGTCAATGTAGGCTTGGGCGGGAGTGTGGAATCGACCACCATCAAGGCGGAGACTGGAGAAACTACTGAGTATAGTTTTGAGCCGAACAGCAACGAAGTTTTGGCGGCAGTTTTGCCCTATCACGTGTACTTTCAGGTTTATCAGATGGTCCTTGACTGCCGAGCTTCTGAACATAGCGCGCGGATGGTGGCAATGAAGAGCGCGACGGACAATGCCAAGACCTTGATCAAGGATTTAACCCTTGAGTACAACAAGGTGCGCCAGGCCGCCATCACCACTGAACTTTTGGAAATTACCACCGCTCAAATGGCGCTTGGATAATTGCAAGAATCGCATTGAACCAATACAACGGCGAGCAACACTGTAAAATTTGAGGACTCTGAACATTTCTTAAAAATTCGCCGCTTCACAAAATCAACCAATTTTTAATAGCAACTCCCAATCATCATGAGCAATACCGGCACCATCGTCCAAGTCATCGGCCCCGTTGTGGACGTCGATTTTTCTGTCTCGGGAATTTTCCCAAAGATTTATGAAGCCCTCGAAATTCAGTTCGATGTCAATGGCGTCAACACGAAACTCGTTCTTGAAGTTCAACAACACCTCGGGGAAGGCTGGGTAAGGGCGATCGCCATGAGTGGGAGCGAAGGATTGAAGCGTGGTTTGCCAGTGACAGCAACTGGAGCTCCCATCAGCGTGCCGGTTGGGGATGGGATCCTTGGTCGTATTTTCAATGTCACTGGTGATCCCGTTGACGAGCGTGGTCCAGTCGAACACACCAAGCGATATCCGATTCACCGAGCGGCGCCAGCCTTGGTCGATCAGGATGTGAGTTCCACGATCTTGGAGACGGGAATTAAAGTCATCGATTTGATTTGCCCGTTTACGAAGGGCGGAAAAGTCGGGGCCTTCGGTGGTGCGGGCGTAGGCAAAACCGTGGTAATTTTGGAGTTGATTAACAACATCGCCAAAGGGCACGGCGGGTTCTCGGTATTCGCGGGAGTGGGCGAACGTTCGCGAGAGGGAAACGATCTTTACCACGAAATGAGTGAAGCTGGGGTGATCAATCAAAAGGATTTGAGCAAGTCGAAGGTTGCGTTGGTGTATGGGCAGATGAATGAGCCTCCCGGTGCTCGTTTGCGGGTGGCGCTGTCGGCTCTTTCGATGGCAGAATATTTCCGCGACGAGAGGAACCAAGACGTTTTGTTGTTCGTCGACAACGTCTTCCGTTTTTCGCAAGCAGGTTCTGAGGTTTCTGCGTTGCTCGGACGAACCCCGTCCGCGGTGGGTTATCAACCGACTCTTGCTTCAGAGATGGGTACACTTCAAGAGCGGATTACCTCAACGAAGAAAGGATCAATTACCTCGGTTCAGGCTGTTTATGTTCCTGCCGATGATTTGACTGATCCAGCGCCGGCGAACACTTTTGCGCATCTGGATTCGACGATTGTGTTGGAGCGTTCGATTGCGGAGTTGGGCATTTATCCCGCAGTGGATCCATTGGCATCGACGTCTAAAGCCCTTGCCCCCGAAATCGTTGGTGAAGAGCACTATAAAGTGGCGCGTGGTGTCCAGCGCGTCTTGCAACGTTATAAGGATCTCCAAGACATTATTGCGATTTTGGGAATGGATGAACTTTCGCCAGAAGATAAATTGCTGGTCTTCCGCGCTCGTAAAATCCAGCGGTTTTTGTCTCAACCCTTTAGTGTTGCGGAAGTTTTCACGGGGACTCCTGGCCAATATGTGAAGATCCAAGACACCGTTCGCGGGTTTAAAGAAATTCTTGAGGGCAAGCATGATGACGTTGGCGAAACCAACTTCTACATGAAGGGTGGGATCGAGATGATTAAGGACTGAGTTGATTAGGAAGGAGCGACGCCTCGAGAATTTCCCGAGGTTCCTTAGCTCAATCCGATTGCACCATAAATTATGGCTACCCTTAAACTCGAAATCGTCACCCCTGAGAAAGTCGTCTACAGCGACAATGTCGATGGTGTTGTGATCCCGGGAGTCGAAGGCGAAATGGGCGTCTATCCGATGCATATTCCGCTTATGACGATTCTTTTGCCTGGCGAACTGGTGGTCACGATTGGTTCGAAAAAGCTTTTTCTCGCGATTGGCGAAGGTTTTGTGACCATCGATCAGACCTCAGTGAAAGTGATTACTGATATGGCCATTGAGTCGAATGAGATTGATGAGGCCGCTGTGGAAGCGGCGGTGAAGAGAGCTGAGGAAACGATGGCACGAAAAGAGGACGTGAGTGCGGAGGAATCCGCGACCATGCAGGCGATCTTGGCGAAGTCCCTTGCTCAGTTGAAGGTGAAGCGACGTCGGAACCACTAAGCGGTAGCATTTGAGAAGTAGTCCGATCCGCTTGTCGGTGCTGGGTGACGTAGTCGCTCTAGATCAAGGATCGGTTCGCCCCCTTTGGGATAGCCGCTTAGGCGGTTACATTTTGGTCGCGGTGGCGAGAATGGTTTGGAACTGGGGGTTTTTTTCGTCCCGCGCGACGATGGTCGTTTCAATGTCCTTGAATTTCGCATCGGAAAGAAATCCATGAATTTGGGCTTCAGTGAAGCCTAGCCATGCATCGGCGTAAAGTTCTCGGGCCTTTTCAAACTGGTGGGCGAGGAGATCAAGGACAGCGATTCGACCACCTTTTTTTAAAATGCGATGAGCGGCGAGGACGGCTTTCGCAGGTTTGGTGGCGTGATGGAGGGCTTGGCTAAGAATGACAAGATCGACGGATGTTGGAGGGATAGGCGGGTTTTCGATGTCGCCTAGGCGGAACTCTAAGTTGTTGAGGCCATGCTTTTTCGCAAGTGCCTCACCGAATTCGACCATCTTTTCTGAACTGTCAATGGCGATAACTTTTTTTGCGCGTTTGGCGAGAAGGATGGAGATGGTGCCTTCGCCGGCTCCGAGATCTGCGACGACGATGGGAGGGACGAGGGCAAAAAGGAGATGGGCGACACCTTCCCAAGTGCGACCGGGGCAATAAGCTCGTCCGAATTTTCCTGCGAGTTGGTTAAAGTATTCGCGGGCGGTGTTTTGACGTTTCTTGAGGGCGAGTTTGAGGGCGGTTTGATCTTGGTCGGCTTCGGCGAGTTCTTTTGCACAGGCCAAGATTAATGGGGTGATTTGACGGTGCGCAGGGACTTCAGTGAGGGCGTAGTAAGTATTTTTTCCAGCACGGCGGTCCCGAATGAGACCAGCTTCGCGGAGTTGTCCGAGATGCATGGAAATCCGCGACTGACCCAGTCCGAGAATTTGCTGGAGTTCGACTACCGAGAGTTCTTCACGGCGGAGCAGGAGGAGCAGGCGCAATCGAGTTTCGTCTGCAAGCAGTCCTAAAGATTTTACAAGCGACGCCATATTTGGGTGAGATTAGTCAGCGGGACCTTGGCGTCAATTGGCTTGGTTGGATTGCCCCGATGATGGAAAGGTGGTCGGCGGCTTGTCCGACCTCCACGTTTTACCTTTCAAGCTTTGGTCGGTTGTTCGAGGGCCGCTTACTCGGCCGTCGCAAGCTTTTTCTCTTCGGAAAACTTTGCTTCTAAGAGCATGCGGAGTTTTGCTTGGAGGGGCTCGTTTTCTAGTTTCTCAATGACTTCATTGAGGAATCCAAAAACGATCAAGCGTTGGGCACGCTGGCGACAAATTCCCCTTGAAAGCAGATAGAAGAGTTCCTCCTGTTCGATTTGTCCGCTGGTCGCTCCGTGGGTGCAACGAACATCATCGGCTTCAATTTCAAGTCCTGGTGCGCTGTTGGCCTCTGCGGCATCGCTCAGCATCAGGTTGCGGACTTTTTGATAAGCATCCGTCCGGTGGGCTCCCGGATGGACTCGAATTAGACCCGCAAAAATCGTGCGAGCGCTGTCATCAAGGGAGTTTTTATAGAGTAGGTCACTGGTGGTGTTGGGGACCTCGTGGATTTGTAAGGTTCGGGAATCGATTTCTTGGGCGGAGGTACCGACAGCGACGGCGAGCATTTCGCTACGACCGCCTTGGCCACGGAGATGGCTGACGCTTTCCGTGCGGACATGGCGTCCGCCGAGTTGGGCAAAGAGTGACCTTGCTTGGGCATCTCGTCCAACTACCGCGGAGTTGATTTGAAAAGTTTGCACAAGCGGACTCCAATTTTGCACACAGACATAGGTCACACTCGCTCCGGCGGCGAGACGGAGGTCATTCACTGCACAGGCCAGGCCGGGCACTTCCTGATCGGCACTCTCGTAATAGTCGATGAAGGTTACCTTCGACAATTCTTCGGCGATGATCAGCGTGTGGGGAAAAACCGCAGAGTTTGCGCCTTCAAGCCAGTGGAAAGCCTCAATAGGCAAGGCGATCTCTACGCCCCGAGGAATATAAAGGAAGGTTCCAGCTCGCATCTGGGAAGCGTGGAGGGCGGCAAACTTTTGTCCGCCAAGAATGGCTTCTTCCTGCATGAAATGTTTCTGAAACAACTCTGGATGTTCGATGGCTGCTTGGGAGATCGGAAGCCAGATCACTCCTTTTTGGAGGAGTTCCGTGCTGACGATCTTTTGGTCGATGAGTTGATCATTGGCAAAAGTCATTCGGCCTGCGACGGATTCGAGGCCGATCGATCGACCGAGAATTTGTTCGCGGATTTTTACGCAAACGGCGTCCGCGACCTCGTAGGGACTGAGATCAAGGTCTTTTACATTGGCGAACCGCCAAGCCTCATCCGTTCGAACCGGCCAAGGAAGGGCGAGAAATTCTTTCCAGTATCCTTCTTGATCCTTGGTGAGCGGTCCTGCGCTGAGAATCGGTTTTTTCGTCCTCGGGGCTTCGTTGGTCGTTGAAGGTTCTAAGAGATCGGTTCCCATAGTGGTGAGAGTCTAATGGAAGTGAGCAAAATTCGGATCAACCGACCGATCCTTCCATCTCCAGATCGATCAATCGTTTGAGCTCTACACTATACTCCATGGGGAATTGCCGGACCAAATCGTTGACAAAGCCATTAACGGAAAGGCTCATCGCTTGGGCCTCGGTCATGCCACGCTGTTGCATGTAAAAAATTTGCTCTGCGGAAATTTGGGAGACACTCGCTTCGTGCTGACTGGAATTGCCTGTACCTCGGACAGTGATCGCCGGGTAGGTGTCAGTTCGGGATTTCGAGTTGATTAGGAGGGCATCGCATTCGGTATTATTCTTACAGCCTTTGAGGTGTTTAGGAATGTGCACAAGTCCTCGATAGGTTGCCCGCCCCGTTCCAACGGAGATCGATTTTGAAACAATATTGGAGGTTGTTTCATCGGCGGCGTGAACCATTTTCGCCCCCGTATCTTGATGCTGTCCATCGCTCGCCAGGGCGATGGAAATGACTTCGCCACGAGCTTTCCGCCCTTTTAAAATGACTCCTGGATACTTCATGGTGAGGCGTGAACCAATGTTGCAATCGATCCATTTCACTTCCGCTTCCTCGTGGGCAATGGCCCGCTTGGTGACGAGGTTAAAGACATTGGCGGACCAGTTTTGGACGGTGACGTATTGGATTTTTGCGCCCTTCATCGCGACTAGTTCTACGACTGCAGAGTGGAGGGTGGCGGTTTCAAATTTTGGTGCGGTACATCCTTCCATGTACATTACTTCGCTTCCTTCATCGGCAATGATCAGGGTGCGTTCAAACTGACCAAAGTTTTCGGCGTTAATTCGAAAATAGGCTTGGAGCGGATGTTTCACCTTTACTCCCGGTGGAACATAAATAAAGGAACCGCCACTAAAGACCGCGCTGTTCAGGGCACTGAATTTGTTGTCCCCAGTGGGAATGACTTTGCCGAACCATTTCCGAAAGATTTCAGGATGTTCGCGAAGTCCTTCTGTGGATCCGCAAAAAATCACTCCTTGATCTCCGACGGCGGCCTTGATGTTTGAGTAGACGGCTTCTGAATCAAATTGGGCTTCCACGCCAGCGAGGAATTTTCGTTCCTGTTCTGGAATGCCCAAGCGTTCAAAAGTCCGCTTGACGTCATCGGGAACTTCGTCCCAGGAGCGGGTTGGTCTTTGCCCATTCGCTAAATAGTAGCGGATGTTTTGGAAGATGATGTTTTCTAGATCGTGGGAAGCCCAGTGAGTGGGCATAGGCTTGTTTTGAAAAATCTCAAGTGCCCGGTGACGAAATTCCCGGATCCACTCCGCTTCCCCTTTGACTTTCGAAATATAGTCAACCGTCTCTTTATTGAGCCCCGTTCCTGCGTCAAAAAGGTGGCTTTCTGGATAGGAAAAGTCTCCTCGAGTGCGGTCGATATCCAGCTGCGTCGCGTTGTCCGTGAGTTTGTTCATAATCGTGACTTTGAATGTCTATCCGCTCAGGCGGTCCCCGAGGATTCGAGTTCTTCTTTGATAAAATCGTAGCCACGTTCTTCGAGTTCGATGGCGAGTTCTTTTGCCCCACTCTTGACGATTCTTCCCGCAACCATCACGTGAATGACATCGGGAACGATGTAGTCGAGCAAGCGCTGGTAGTGGGTGATCAGGAGGATGCCGAGGTTCGGTCCGCGCAGGGCGTTCACTCCAGCGCTCACGATGCGGAGCGCATCGATGTCCAGCCCGGAGTCAGTTTCGTCGAGGATCGCGTAGTCTGGCTTGAGCATCGCCATTTGAAGGATTTCGTTGCGCTTTTTTTCGCCACCGGAGAAGCCTTCGTTGACTGATCGGGCGGTGAAGGTGCGGGGAATTTCCAGCTTATCCATTTCCGCATACATCTGCGCGTAAAACTCCGTGGCTTCGATTTCTTCACCGTCCTTTTGGCGAGCGTTGAGTGCGGCGCGAAGAAAGTTGGCGTTGCTCACCCCGGGAATTTCCATGGGATATTGGAAGGCGAGAAATAAGCCTGCCCTGGATCGTTCATCAGGAGGCATCGCTAGAATACTTTGGCCGTTGAGCAAGACATCTCCTTGGGTCACCGTGTAGTCGGGATGTCCACCGATGGCTTTGCTGAGGGTGCTTTTGCCTGAGCCGTTGGGTCCCATGATCGCATGCACTTCTCCCTGAGGCACTTCAAGGGTCAATCCGCGAATGATCTCTTTCTCGCCAATCTTGACATGGAGGTTTTGAATAAGCAGTGAATGCATGGGAATTATTTTGTTAAAGGCGGCGGAGTAACGGCACACTTTGGACAGAGGCCGCGGAAAGAAATTTCGTGATGGGTGATCGCCGCGTTGTCGGGGAACTCCCAAATATCTTGGGCACGCTTCTTCGATCGGAGAGGAATATCGGTCACTCCGCCACATCCTGAGCAGAAAAGATGAGCGTGTTCGCTGAGGTTCGGGCAGTAGCGCGCGGACTCCCGTTCGTGGTTGATGGTTTGCACTAAGCCACACTCGGTAAGCGTCTCTAGGCAGTTATAAACTGTGGCCAGAGAGATTGAGGGAGCTTTGCCTTTTACTCGGATGAATAACTCAACCGCAGTTGGGTGATCTTGCTGATCCATCAATGCGTCGTAGACAGCGCGACGTTGATCCGTGAAACGCAGACCATTTTCAGAGATCGTTTCGTCGTAAGATTTTAGTGGAGGTTTTTTGGCCATCAGCGAACCTAACATATCCCAATATCCTTAATCCATATCAAGAATTATTCTAAATAAAGACTCCGAACGGCGTTTGCCTGAT
>JBAWZW010000040.1:0-19806 GCA_037142835.1 Verrucomicrobiota bacterium | reverse complement strand
TAGATGATCCAGGAACACGCCAGTGATCACCTTCCTAACCTTTGCGTCCTTTGCGCGAACCGATTTCGGGCCGGGGAATAGACTCGCGCCAAGAAAGCCAAGGTCAAAGGCAAAGTGGTGAAGGAGCCTGTCCCAAATAGCGCTAAATTAAGAAGAAAACATCCATTTTCAACGGGTTGCGTAAGCCTGAAACCCTGCCACGGGTGGTGGCTTTTACCCCTGGTTTTCCGAAGTTTCCGCGCTTCTTCCGAACTTGCCACCCTCCTCAGCCCGAATGCCCGATTTCATCCCAAATCCGCCTTAAGTTAGTGCCATTCTGATCAAGGCCCTTTTCCCGAAACCGGGTTCACTCTGATCTTCAATCGAAGAACCAATCGGCAGCATTCCGATACGGCTTCTGACGACTGAAGGGTCCAAGTCGAATGCCTGCCTCCCAACCCGTTGAAAATCAAGAGAACAGCTTCCCGTTCATCCTCAAAGGCAGGCGTTTTTTACCATAGCTAACTCCCCGCCGCGTCCGCCGCCATGATCGCCTCCGCGACCATCTCCGCCGTCACCGGAAACGGCTCGTTATGCACAAACTCGCTGGGAATGGTGGCGCGCGCGGCCACTTTAGCAAGCATCTCCTCGCTCAAATTCCCGCAACCAACCGCCGCCAAGGTGGTGGGTAATCCAACCGATTTGCAAAACGCCAGCACCTCCGCCACTTGCCCAGCATCGGCTTTTTCTAACATCAACTGCGCGATCACCCCAAAAGCCACTTTTTCCCCATGCAGATACGCATGAGATCCCGGGACCATCGTGAGGCCGTTATGAACGGAGTGAGCGCACGCCAGACCCGCGGACTCAAACCCCAAACCTGAGAGCAAGGTATTGGCTTCAATAATCCGCTCCAACGCGGGAGTGATGGTTTTTTCGTTGGCCGCACGCAAAGCGTCCACCCCATCCGCCAACAAGGTTTTATAGCACAACTCCGCAATCGCCAAAGCGGCCAGCGAACCCGCACCCCCGCGCATATTCGGTTTCTTCGCGGCCATACAGGCCCGCGCTTCAAAGTAAGTCGACAGCGCATCGCCCATCCCCGCCACCAGCGTGCGCACAGGCGCGTTGGCAATCACGTGCGTATCCACAAGCACCAACATCGGATTGCGAGGGTGAATGAGGGCGGTTTCCACCACTCCTTGCTCATTGTAAACCACCGAAATCGCACAGGTGGGGGAATCGGTAGAGGCAATGGTCGGGCAACAAATAAAGGGCAGCTCCAACTCCGCCGCCGCCGCCCGCGCAGCGTCCAAAACCTTCCCGCCGCCAGCCCCCACAATCACCGCGCAATCCACGGCACGCGCCCCAGCCACAATCCGAGCAATCTCCGCCGCACTACATTCGCCCGCGAAATCATGAATGGAAAATCCGTAGCCAGCTTGGGTGAGCGCAACCCCCCAGATACCCTCCAGTAACTTCCGTGGCGAAGCGCTCGCCACAATCAACACCCGCCCGCTCAGGCCCAGCACTTTCATCTCCGCACCCAGACTTTCCGTGGCGTGAGCGCCCTGCGTGTATCGAAGCGGTGAAGAGAAAATCGTCTGCATATGCGGTGAAGGGATTGGTTAACAACAACGAGGCGCTTTTCAAATCGGCATCCCCGCCCCGATCAGTGAAAATCACCTCCGTAAATGATCTCTATCGAAATTCTCCCCGAACGACCAGACGAATAAAAACCTCCTCCTCCTCTCGAAAAAAACCAAAACCCATCTACTTGCTCACCCAAAGATGAAAACAAGCCCCCCCCACCGAACCCCTTGAACATCCCCCAGCGACCCGCCAATTACTTCGCGGTTTCAACTGACTTCTCCGAAAACCGATCAAACCGATTCGACAGAATAAAAAATGTCGGCGCCCAAAGCCCCACAAAAATCCCAAAACGCTCGGCGTGCGCTTTGGCCTCCGCCGCGTCGCCACTATTCACCACCCAAATCACAATCGACCCCACAATAGATGCGAACCCACATATAAAACAAATTTGGCTGAGCAGGGTATGGTGAGTAGGTTTCATAGGATAAGTATTCGCATTATTCGCCGACTCCACAGCCGCAGATGCAAATCATTCTCCCCCAGCTAAAACTATTTCCATCCGCATCCAACACCAGCCGGCCAGACGCCCCCTCCACTCCTCATCCACCGCTTGATCGCGAACCCGCATCCTTGCCCCGATGCGTCCTCGCCAAGACCGAGACGATGAGGATGTAAAAGCACATCACCAGCGAACTCACGGGAAACTGCAGCACCGGTGGCAAACTATAAACCAAGGCCACCGTGGGAATCCAGATCAACCAATTGGTCAGCACCACTGATGGATAAATTTTCCGCCAAAATTCCCGATCCAAGGTGGGCCAAAACTCCGACCATCCCCCACCAACCTCCGCCCAACGAAACGCGATCAAATAATTCGGCACAAACCACAGCGGCGTCGCCACAAACTGATCCAATACCACCTTCTTCAACAACGTCCACGCATCATGCTCGTCGCCAAACACCTCACTCTGGAAGTGGTAAAAAAAATCAACCTCCATCCCCTGAATTGCCCAGAATACCGTCAGAAAACCCATCCGCTGAACCAACCTCTCCTTAGGGAGCACCCCAGCAATCCACTGAATGCTCATCGGCAAAAGCACCGCCGCAAAGACGGTCGAAATTAAGGAAAACCCGTAGGACCACCGGAGGTGCAACGCCCCGATCCCTTCCCAAATCCCTCTCGTCGCGGGAATCAAATAATAACTCACCACCAATCCAACCACTAACCCGTTCAGAATCAGCCCCACCAGCCGATTTTGGCGCAAAACCACTAGAACCCGCGAAAAAATCTGTGAATGTCGCTTGGCGGTGAACACTCAGTTACCTTCTCAATGCAAAACAACCCCATAGCAAGCTCCGATTAAAATAAGTTTCCCGACGATCACCCCACCCCCAGAAAATTTTTCCGAAATCTGAAATGACTATTCGCCCCATCAATCAACCTATTCGAGATGCATTCGCACACCCATTAAACATCAAAAGCTCCCACCCGTCTTTGATTAAAAAACTTCCCTAAGAATTAACCACTCGAAGTCATCACGTTCTTCTCCCACCACTAAAAAACCGATGCACACTACCACCCCATCCCTTCTCTTCGCCGCCCTCGCCTCCGTCCTCCTGCTTTCCTCCCCCTCTCCCGCCTTCGAAAGCCTCGGCAAAGGCAACGCCAGCTTGATCGGTGGCGATTTATCCGACCCCACCGACACCTTGGAGTTCACTGTCAATCCTAGCGAAGGCAAGACCGAAGCCGAAATGCTCCCCAAAACCGCCACCTGGGTGAAGATGACCGCCTGGCCCTCAAGCGGCCCCTACTCCATGCCCCATCAGCGCCACCCTTACCAAAGTTGGCAAGGCGCTCCCGCCGTCGGCATCTTCATGAATCACCCCGAAAAGACCAAGTGGTATGTCGCCTTCCGCGAAAGTGGCAACGGTGGCCCATCCATCGCCGATCCCTACTTCGCCGCGCTCGAATTCAAAGACGCCTTCACCCTCACCCATTTCACCATCACCACCGCCGGCAAAGATAACCCCGACCGCGATCCCAAACACTGGGCGATCCAAGGCTCCAACACCGGCGACGAAGGCGACTGGACCAACATCTACGTCTGCGACCCCAAAGACCGCACAGAAACCCCCTTCCAACCAAGTGGCCGCTACGAAACTTTCCTCTTCACTTCTTTCAACTCCGAAAAACTCCCCACCTCCGTCTCCCCCACCGACGCCAAAAAACTCGACGCCAAACTCGCCGGCAAACCAATCACCAAAATCGACTTCCCACGCCCCACCAAAACCTTCACCCACTTCCGCGTCGCCATTTACTCCTGCTTCAACCCCAGCGCAGTCAACTGGATCTACCGCAACCCCCATAGCTTTTACCTCGGCCAACTCGAACTCTTCGGCGTCCCCGGTGCCAAAGAAAAAATCGTCAGCACCCCCAAAGTCGCCCCCCTCATCACTCCTCCACCCCTCGACGCCCCCTTCATCATCTCCTACTGGTGCGGCCCCACCAAGGAACAGACTAACCTCGAACGCATCAAGGAAATCGCCGAATGCGGTTTCAATGTCGCCCAATCACCGAACCTCTGGGAACCCTATGATCCTCAGCAAGAAAAGTTTAACCTCCAATTCCTCGACCTCTGCAAGGAAGCCGGCATCAAGGCTTTCATCTACGACGGCAGGATCATCAAAGGCGGACATTGGGAAAAATTTCAACCCACCGATCTTCCCGAAATCCACCAGGATCTCGACGCCATCCTCACCGCTTACTCCAAACATCCCGGCCTCATGGGGATGGTCCTCGGCGACGAAATGGGCGCCGACGCCCACCCGCGACTCGGCGCCGTCACCCAGTATCTCCTCAAAAAAGACCCCAGCCATCTCCCCTACTACAACCTCCTCCCCAACTACGCCAATACCCCGAAAAGCTACGAACGCCTCGTCGCCGATTACCTCAAAGTCGTCAACCCCGCCCTCTTCAGCTGGGACGCCTACTGGCAGATGCACGAGGACAATGAACCCCGCTATTACTTCGATAATCTCGAGACGGTCCGCCGAGAATGTCTGAAAACCAAAACGCCCTTCAACCAGATCATCGTCTCCCTCGCCCACATGGGCTACCGCGAATGCAGCGAGGGCGACCTCCGCTGGCAGGTCTGGACCTCCCTCGCTTACGGCTCCCGGGGCATCCAATACTTCACCTATGTCCACGTCCCCGGAATGGCTACAGGCAACTCCCCCGGTCTTCTCAGCAAAGAAATGAAGCGCGATCGCAAATGGTTTTATGTCCAGAAAATCAACCAACACATCGCCAAACTCGGTCCCACTCTCGTCAAATTAACCTCCACAGGCGTTTATCACACCAACCCCACCGTCGGAACAATCCCCCTCTTGCCAGAAGCTCCCGTCAAAAAAGCCGAAGGCGGGAACCTCGTCATCGGTTGCTTTAAAGATGCCTCAGGAAAAGTCTACATCCTCCCCACAAACAACAGCACCCGCGAAAAGGTGACCGCCAAATTGACCATCGATCCCCAATTCACCTCCACCGCCGAAGTCTCCCAAGAAACCGGCAACCTCCTCCCCATCACCCCCGCCCCAGCCCAAATCCTCGAGTTTCCCCTCGAAGCCGGCGAAGGCAAACTCTTCCGCCTCCAATAACCAACCTCCACCGCTGGCACGAGTTTCGCGCTCCCTCAGGCCGAACCCGAGGCGGGCGTCCCACCCATCCTGCCAACTCCACTTCAGGTGGAAATCACTCCGTCAGGACGCTTTTTCCCGGTACCCATTTTTTCTGCCAAAGCGGGTAATCCTTGGCCAACAAATCCGCGGGCGTCGTGCAATACCACATATAGCCAGTCCGCCGATCTGCCTCAACCTCAGCCATCTGCCACTTGATCACCCCGTCGTTCCCACAGAAGATCGGCCGTTGGGTGCCGATTTCATAAAATCGTGCCCACAAGGGCTCGGCACCTGGATCCGCCACGAGGACTCGATCAAATCCTCTCGGCAAAGCCGCATCCGGCTTCTCCACTAAGCGGAATCCCCTGATCTTCGCCGCGTCGAACCACCCCACCGCCGACTGCACGGCCTCCACGACTTCCGGAGAGGGATTGTCGAGGCTCATCAAAAAACGCACGATCCCCACCGCCTCACTCCCGCTCAGCGAAGCTTTTTCATAAACCCGCGCCCCAGCCGCCGCCAGAGTCTTGGCGTCGTGCTGGGAGCACCACCCCGTGCGTTTCCCATTGACCAAAACTTGGCACTTTAGGATGCACGCCACGCCTTTGGCCACGGCCTGCTCCGATCGCCCGCGGCGTTCCGCATCCACAAAGGCGTATCGCGGGTGGCCCTTGGCGATTCTTTGCAACAACCGCATGACCGAGACCATGGCTTCGTCGTTGAAAGTGACGTGGAGAAAGTAGTTTCTCGTATCCCGATTGGAGGCGAGGCGAGCGAGGTAAGCTTGATCCTTGGGGAACGGATAAAACTGGGGCCAACCACCATTCTCCCCTTGGGCATGGCAAAGATAATCGAGCCCCTTCAGAAACGATTCCTTCAATCGTGCCTCTTTCGTGGCGTTAAAAACCCGCGCCAGATATTCCATCTGCGTGTAGGTCGAACCGTTATCGATCGTGCTGTCGGTCTGGCTTTTCGCCGCTTCAAGGGCGGGACGCTCCGCCTCGGAGACATGCGCCGTCAGGTTGATCCTTTTTTTGAAAGCAATGGTCTTGGGCCAACCGCCGGAGTCGCTCTGATAAAGGAGCAGATTATCGGCGATCCTCATCGCCTCGTCGCCGCCATACCACTCAGCCTTTTCCTCCATGAATGGGCGCAACCGGACTTCCCAGTAAGCGGCGGGTTCTTCCTCATCGGGCTTTTTCTGGGCAGTGCCGACAGACAAAGAATCTGCGGAAAAAATCTGCCCGCCAAGGACGCCCCATGCCCAGGCAATCGAAATAGCCAGGACTCGCATTTTACTTTTCACCCACGGATTCGGTGGTCGCTGGCGCATTTGATTTTGCAGAAGCCGGAACGGTTTCAGGCGTAGCCTGCGGCAAAGGCTTCACCCCGCGGGGCGAAACCTCCTCATAACTGCCCGCACCCGTCATGACCTTGGCGTCGTCGAAATAGAGGGTGCCACCCGTGCCACTCCCATAAGAACCAAACTTGAAAGCAAACTTCCCCCGATAGTAAAAAGCGTTACATCCTTGCTGAGAATAAACCTTTTTACCCTGAACCCAAATCTCCGTGAGCCCCTCATCTTTGAGGGAAAAGGAATGGTGAAAGACGAAGTCATACCATTGGCCCGGCACCACTTTTTCCACCAAGGTCTCCACCCGGTTTCCCGGCTCCGCTTCCTTCGATGGTTTATAATTGGTTCGGTAAATAAATTGTCCGTTATCCAGTCGGAGACACGCCTCCGGGCCTTGGGCGTATTCTTTACCTTCGGCTTTTCCAGGAAACCCCCCATGCCACTGAACCACCATGCCTGAATGGCTAAGGCTTTCTGCGGGAGCCATAATGCTCACCGCCGCCCAGCAATCCTCACCGATCCGCGGGCTCTCCTTTTCCTCCCGGTTCACCAGCTCAAATTCCATCCTCCGGCCTTTTTCGCTGCGCACACACTTCATCGCTCCCGCTCCACTCCGCACGGGATCCTTCACTAAACTGACCTCGCCCGCAGGACCAAAGTAGCCTTTCCCAGGATGGATTCTTTGGTTGCTCCAGCCTCCGCTCAATTCCTGCGGCTCCACGAAATAATTTCGGGAAAACTTCCCCTCAAATGACTCGACCCACGTTCCCCCGCGCGCCACCCCGAATGCCATCACCACCCACAGGCCAACGATCAGCGGTAAGATCGCGGACGAACGATTAGGAATTGGAGTCATAAAAAGAGGGGTTGCTTCGTTGGTGATCTGGCTCCGCAGAGAAAGCAATTGGCGAGACCCTTGTCGAGCCGCCAGCACCATGCCAATAGGGGTAAACGCAAATTTCCTCACTTCTTCGGTGGGGCAGTTCCAAGGTTACTCCGCAGCCACGCGAGAACATTCGCAACATCCGCAGGCGTCAGCCCTTCAGCGAAAGATGGCATCAGCGAGGTGGCCAAACGACGCACCCCCAGCACATCTTTGCGCAACTGCACCTGCTCAACCCCATTCGGCAAGACCAACGTCAGGCTGGTAGCCCCGTCGTCCTTCAAAATACCAACGACCGTGGTCTGGTTCGCCATTTCAATAAGCGTCGTCTCATAGCCCGGCCGGATATGGTCGTTCGGCAGGAGAATTTCTTTAAGGAGCGATTCCTCCGCCATCCCCAATTGCCCCAACAAATCGGGGCCGACGTCGTGCCCTTCATTGCCGATCCGGTGACACAGCGCACAGTTTTGAAGAAATAATTCGTGACCCCGCAAAGGATCGCGTTTCCCCGCGAGCGCCCCGACATATTGGCGAAATCTTTCGTCACTAATCGGTTCCCCAACGGGCATCTGTCCTGCGGGCACCAAGGATTCCGAACCTCCAACCGTCGGGGCGAAGGTGTCTTCAAGGCTCCGCGTGGCCTGGCGAATTTCCGCACTCGGACTGGCGGCCAGAGACGCCAGAACCGCGCGGGTGGCCTTGTCGCCCAACGGTTTACGCGGGGCGTTCTTGCGCCCCTTAACCAAGGCGTTGATCGTGGCGACTTGGATATCGGACGACGCCCTCGCCACCAGCGCCAGCGCCCGGGCGAGCGCCGCCTCGTCGCGACTCGCCCCAATCGATTGAGCGAGCGACGCTAGAAACGGCAGCGAGGCGCGGGGATCGCCAAGGAGCGCCGTGAACATTTCCACGCCTCGCCCGTGCAACGACGAGAGGATCGCCGCGTCCATCCAACGCACAGAAAGCCGCTCCAAAGAAAAGCGCGTCAGGCAAGCGAAAGCCGACGGATCGCGGGCTTCGCCAAGGCTCAGGGCGATTTGAATTTGCACCCGGGGATCGGTTTCCATGACCGAAGCCTTCAAGAGAGCATCGAGTAAAGCGCGACCGTCGCTCACCGCCAACCAGCGGTCGGCTAGTTGCCACCCGTGAACGCGCACCGCCGCCGAAGGATGGCTGATGAAAGGCTGGACGTCCGATGGCATCAGCACGCCGAGTTGCTCGAGGGTCCGGAGCGCGGTGATGACACTCGAAGGCTCCGCGTCTTTGGTTGCCAGCAACTCGCGCAACGCCCAAGCGACCTCCTTTTCTCCGCGCTCGACGAGCAACCGCTGGGCGGTTTGCCGACGCCAAAACAGCGGACTCGCACACTCCCGAACCAGATCTTTGCCTTTGATCGCGCTCATCTCCGCCGAAGGCCCAGGCGGCGCATCTTTGTGGGTGAGTCGGTAAATGCGACCGCGGTCGTGCCCCGCATAGACGCCGTATTGTTGCTGCAAATGACGCGGAATCGCCGAGTAATCCTCAATGATTTCACGGTAGTAATCGGTCACCCAAATAGAACCATCTGGGCCGTGGGTGAGATTCATAGGGTGGCTCCACTGGTCGCTGGTCGCGGCGAACTCGGACTGCTCCTCGCCGGGCGCGCGAAGCAGTTTCAGCGCGGATCCGTCGGCTTCAATGAGCGCCCGATGGATGAGATTGCCCGACGGTTCGCACACAAAATACTGGCCATGCAAACCGGGCAAGACGTGATCCTCATAAATCATCGGCCCGCAAGCGGCGGTGAACCAGCCCGCCGCCTCGCTCTCCGCCGCCCCGTAGCGGGAGTGGTAGTATTTGAAATAAGCAGGGTCATCCGCCCGCTTCTGCCGCCACGGATGAGGCTGAGAAATGGCGTAGGCCCGCCGGTCGCCAGTGTTGACCTCGAGTGCAGGGGTGGCGGCATCAGGATTCCGCGAAAGATAACGCCACGGAATCGGCGCGATGCAGATCCCCGGAAAAGTCGTGGTCACGGTGAATCTCCCGCCCGCCTCGGTCATCGCAAAGCCAAAGGTTTGCGTGTTGCCAGTCACGGGTTCGATCGCGCTCCCGTCGGGGCGAATCCGAAAGTCGGTCCCCGGCAACTGCACAGGCCCAGCCAGATGCGGCCCGGTGATTTTTCCCCCACCCCAGCCCCGGCCGAAATAAATCCAGCCATCCGCGCCCCACTGCGGCGCATTAATCCCCCGCTCCAATTCGCCAGTCGGAAAACCCGTGAACAATGTTTCCCGCACCTCGGCCCGACCATCGCCATCGCGGTCGGCGAGAAAGAGGATGTCTGGTGCGCAGGCCACGATGACCCCGCCGCGCGCGGGCACAAGTCCATAGACGGGAGGCAGATCCGCAGCCCAGACCTCCGCCGCATCCATCCGCCCGTCGCCATCGGTGTCCCGCAAAACCTTCACCACCCCGTAAGTGCCGGCCTCCGCCACCTTCTTAAACTTCTCCGCCGCTTGGACGCGACGCACCTTCGTATCCAGCATCCCCGTCTTGTTCAGTTCCTCGACGTCCAACTGGCCAGCGAGGTTGTAGCCGTGCAACTCGCTGACAAACATCCGTCCACGCTCATCCCAGCAGACCGCCGATGGCGAAGAGATGAGCGGCTCGCTGGCAATGACTTCCATCTGAAATCCCTTCGGCAACTTGAACGCCGCCGCGCTTTGTTCGGGCGTCAGCGGCTTAGGAGCGTCGGTTGGCAGGGGAATTTGCCCGCAGACACCGAGGGAAAGCTCCACCCAAACTAGAAGCATCGTGGCGATCGGCAACCGGTGCAGAGTCATCGACAAAAAAAGATCAACGCACCTCGATCGGCACCTCGCAGAAGGTCAGCGCGGCGATCCCGTTCGCCCCGATCAGCAGGGTGTCCTGACTCCATTGTAACTCTTTTAAATAGGTGATCGTCTTCCCCGCCGATGCCGCCTTCAATTTGAGCGTCAAAACATTTCCTTGCACGCTACCAGAAGCAACGAGGTTCTTCTCCCCATCGAGATAAAACTGCCCCGCCAACGCGTCCACCCAAACCACCGGCTGATCAAACTCCAAGACAATCGCGTCTTGTGCTCCATTCGCAAAAGCTGCCCGCTGAAGATTAGGGCCTGTAATCGATTTGACAGGCACCTGCCCATAAAAATCCCGCTCGATCAAGGGCTGCAGGAGCTTGGCAAATTCCGTCCAACCGATCAGCGGATAATGGCAACCACCCGGCGGCTTGATCCCGAGCGTCGGCACAATGTCCATGTTGGAATAGAAGCGCGGCAAAGTTCGCTGGACCTCCCGGAGCCTATCGCCGTGACCACCACCCTGACTGCAGGCGTTTGGCCAAATTTGAAAAAGGTAGTAGTGGCGCAAATTGGGAAAGTCGCGCTTCCAATCGGCGGACATCCTCAAGAAATACTCGTCATAAAATTCCGAGCCATAGCCCCCGTCGGGACCATCGAGACCTTGATCCGCTTCGCCTTGATGCCAAAAGACTGCGCGAATGCCGTGGGTCAGCCTCGCCTGCTGAACGCGCCAGAGCATCCGCCCGTAAATCGTCTTCAAGTCAGTCGGGCTCTCGGCGTTCCGCTGGTGTTGATCGATGCGCGTTCCTCCAACGGCCCCGTTGATCATGAAAATCGGCACTTTCTGACTCGCCAACAGCCGCTTCGCCAACTCCATCCCCCACCAACCGAGTTCGGCCTTTTCACCCTTGGCCGCTTTCCAAACGGGGGAACACCAAAGGTTGCCCGGTTTCTCGTTCAGATTACTCGGCGCACGACCATAACTGCGGATCCACTCACTGGTTTCAGCCGGTGACTTTTCACCCGTATCCGTCGCCAACGCATTGGATTGCCCCTCAATCAGATAGGCGTCGCCACAAATGAGATTCTTCACAGTTTGCCCGACGATCTCCTTGCCTCCCACCACCGAGCCGAACTCCACCCGATACTCAATCAGCCCCGCCTTCAGCTTCACCGCAAAGGCGTAGCCGTTCTCCGCAGTCAGCTTCTGGCTCTCAGTCCTGACGAGCTTTTCGTCAGCGTACAGTTTCAAAAAGACACTCTCCGCCGGTTGCTCAAGGGTTCCGTGGTAGTAAAGCGTCCCCACATTGGCGTCGTCACGGGCATAAAACTGACCTTCCACAGGCTTTTCCTCCTTCTCGGGAATTCGCTGAACCCACGCATCCTTGGCGGGCTCTTTCACGGCCACTTTGATCTCCTGCGTGACAGCCTGCCCACCGTTGCTCACCGCCACTTTGACGATCAGATCACCGCTGTTCCGGGCGCGTTTAAGGACCAACTTTCCCGGCTGCACTTCCCAAAACTCCACCATCGGCGGAATCGTCCAGTCATACTTCAACTCACCCGCCCCCTTCCCCCGCATCGCCGCAAGGTTGGCGATCTCCGGCACCACCTCGATCGTCTCCCGCCCATCCCAGCGGGTCGGCGCTTTCAGGGTGAACACCGGATCGGGAATTTCCTCCCGAATGCTCACGGGAATGTCGATCGTCTTTACCCCATCCGCAAAGACCGCTTTAACCTGAAGAATCAAGGATTGATCCCCCTTCACCCTCCCAGCCTCCAGGGTGAAATGAAACCGGTCACTTTCTACAACGCTTTCCGATTGAGCGGTTTTAATAATCCATGAAACCTTCTGCGCCCCACCAGCCGTCGCCGTCACTTTGATCTTCCCACCTTCCCCAAGGGTGATGCTTTTCTCCGAAACCGTAAACCCGCTTCCCGAGGAGACCAGCGGACCGACCAGCGTCTGGTGCGGTTTCTGATTTTCAAATGCCAACTTCACCCAGTCGGCCGATCGCGCCACTTTGGAAATCCGCACCTCGTCCATCTCCCCCACAAAGCCCCCGCCAATCTGCAACTCCACGGGGGTGAGGATCCGCATCACCGACGCGGCAGGCACCTCGGTGTCTGGCTGGCCATTCACATAAATCTGCGCGTGCTGGCCGTCGTAAGTGTAAACCGCGTAGGTCCACGCAGACTTGGGAATCACCGTCTTCCCGTGCTCAACTCCACCGTGAGTGGCGACCGCCATATGCGACGGAGAACTGAGCAGTCGCATGTTCACCGCGTCCGACTTCCCCCAGTTCATGATGCTCACACTCAGCTTGTCGGCCTTGAACCACACCTCCGAAGTGTGCGGACTCGAGGCAAAGGGATAGCTGCGGATTTTTTGCCCCCCATTGATTCCTTTGCCACCGACAAACTTCCTCCCCAGTCCGACCACTCCAAGGGTGGAGACGGTATCGATATCCTGCGAGACCAGCCTGCCGGCGTCATCGCCCAGCGGATGGTTCATGTGCCACACGCTGAGATAGCCATTCTTAGCATTGAAAACCGCTGGGCCACTCGACTCGCTGGTCGCCTTGGCTTTGCCCCAGTGCATCTTGATTTCCTGGCGCGCATTCCCCTTGATCAAAGGCACTTGCACCCAGATGGCGGCCGTCCCAACCTCGGCGTTCCACTCGTCGATCTGATAAGCCAACGGAGCGCCCGCACTCGAACTAAACCGCAAATCCTCCCCGTGGGGCTCGGCTTCCCCAAATGGGAACCAATCCTTGTCCAGTCGCACGAGCACCGGAAAATTCTCCTCCACCGCCGTCGGAGGAAGGTTCGCTCCATCCGCATCGGTGAGCAACCACAGAGCACCCACATGACGCCAATCCGCATAGGGCACAACGGTCTTCACACTTTCTAAGAAGGGTGACGGCAGAGGTGGATACGCCGTCTTGATTCCATACTTCGCCGCCAGATAACCGCCCACCAACGCCTCTTTCCCAGGAGACAAAATCGTGTCGTAACCCAAAATCTCCGCCACATCGAAGTCGTTCGCCACCATCCCATCGTTATTCCCAATCCCATAACTGGCCTCGCTCTCGTCGTGATTGTTGACCACGATCTTCAAGATCATCCACTCCCCAAGGGGCGAACAATCAAAGCCCGGCCCCGTCAGCGGCACGCCATTCCTCGAGACCGCATCAGGCGACTGATCAGTCCAAAAACCCGTCTCCCTACCCCACGTATTGTAACTTGAACCCCGCCCCTTCAACCGCCCAAGAATCCCCCCAGCTCCACTCCAACGCGCCGTCGGAGAACGCAACACCAGATAATGCTCCTTCGCAAAAAATGTCCCGCTCAACGCCAGCCAACTCTTCCGAAATTGCACCGCAGGTTTCCCGTTGACCCCGTTGATCACCTGCATAGGAGCACCTCCACCTCGCTTGGCTTCATGCCCCTTCCCAGACAAATCACTCCACGCTTCCACTTCGCCTTTCGCATTCGCCGTCAAGCCGCTGGACGCGTCATACCAGCACATCAGCCCCTCTTTCACAGCCAACGTAGGCGGACGAGCAAGCGCCGCCGCTGACAAAGGAACGCGAAAGCTCGCCACCTTCGGAGCCCAAATGCTGTCCAAAGGATTCGTCGCCCCAAAAGTGAAGTAGTAAGTCTCTCCAGGAGTCAGGTCCCGAACCGTGAAACTCCCCTTTTTTCCCACATCGGTGAAGGTCCCAACCGATGCCGAGTGCGCCCACAATGCGGGATCCGTTCCGCCATTGCTCGTGCCCCAAAACACCCGGCCATTGTACGTCGCCCCAGGACATTGCAACATCGCACTCAGCGTCGCCGAGCTCGATTCCACAACCGCAGGCAAATTCTCCAGCGTCGCCGCCGAAGCCCGCCCCGCACAATCCGGGAACGCCGTCTTCATCCCGTATTTGCCCGCCAGATAACCAGTGACCAACTCCTCGTCGGATGGCGAAAGCCGCGTTTGAAAACCAAGAATCTCGGCCACGTCAAAGTCGCATGAGGCCAAATCCGCCATCCCGATCTGATACGCGTTGTCACTCATGTCCCCCTCGTTGACATCGATTTTCAGAATCATAAATTCCGTGATCGAGGTGAGGTCAAAGGGTTGATCTTTAAGCTTCTTCCCGTTCTTTGAAACCGCCTCGGGATATTGGTCGCCCCAAAATTTCGTCGAGTTATTCCCCAGCCGATAACTCGAACTTCGCCCCCACCGACGCCCCAAAAAGCACCCGTCTTTGTTCCATACCTCATGGGGCGAACGCACCACCACATACTGCTCCCCCACGAAAAATGGACCGTCCAAAGTGAATCCGCACGCCCCTTTGCCCGTCCGAAACTGCATCGCCGGTCTCCCCCCAATCTGGTTCGCCACCACCACCGGTGCGCCCGCCGCCAGAGTCGCGTAATGCCCGTTGCCCGAAAGGTCAGACCAAGATTCCACCACCCCAGCCTCATCCGCCTTTACACCGGCCGCGGCGTCAAACCAACAGGCCAAACCAGCCAAAACGGTCAGCACAGGACCACCCTTTCCAGCCGGCACCGCGACCGTCGGCCGCAACGTCGTGAAACTCACGGAAGCCGACGCCCAAGCACCATCGTCGCCTTTCGATACATGGCACCGATAGAAGTAGGTCTGCCCATAAATCAACTTTTCCGCGTTGATCGCAAAGCCTTCGCCAGCCTTCACCGTCGCCAATCGTTCCTTGTGCGCCCAATCTCCAGGAGTCGTCCCCCCATCGCTCGGACCCCAATAGACATCTACATCCACATCCGCAGACCCGCCACCTTCCACACTACCGTGTAATCGAGCCTGACCAGGAACAGTGACTTCAGCTCCACCCTTCTGGTTGACATTCAAAGCGATGGCCGACGCCAAGCTCCACAACGCCGCACCCAAACCCACCATGATTGTTTTCAGTTGGAACATAATTCGAAGAGGCGAAGTCTGAGTGGAGAACGCTCAACGAGCCGTTCATCGGGGAAGAACCACCAGCAATCCCGATCCTTTGATCAAAGCGGAAGTGTTCGCGGCCGAATAGGTTCCCGGCGACTGCACCTTTCCCCCAAGGGTCAGATTGCGAACTTTCATCGGGCCACTGAAGTTCAGTTCCAGCGTCGCCCCACTCGCGATCGCCACCTCAGCCGCTTCGCCGAGGCTCTGCGAAAGCGCCAGCGTCCCACCAGTGACCGTCGTCAGGCCAGTGTAGGTGTTCTTTCCAGAAAGCGTCCAAGTGCCTGCACCTGTCTTCGTCACCGAAGTCGTGGCCTTGCCTTTGCGGTCATAAGGATCTTCCAAATTACCCGCGAGTTCCCCGCCCCCAGCACCAGTTCCCGTGAGAACAAGGGTTTTATTTTCCGCATATCCAGAAATCACCAAGGGGCTGATCAGTTTCCATAGACCAGTCCCAGATTGGTCGAGGGTGATCGTGTCTCTGGCCCCAGGAAAGTTCAGGGTCCGATCCGTCTCCTCGCCTTTACCAGTATAAACCAAGGTGCTACCCCCGCTCATCATGATCTCGCCATCGCTAGCCGTTTTTGGCGCGCCCAAACTGCTCTTGCCCACCCCATTCACCACCCGGTTCATCGACTCCACGCTCAGCGTTCCGCCAGTCACGATCGTCTGCCCGCTGTAGGTATTGGCGCCCGCAAGTTTCAGGGTACCCGACCCACACTTTTTCAGATGAATGCTTCCGCCCCCAGGCCCCTTGGAATCCTCAATATTCATCGAAAGCTCCTGCACCTTCACCGCGCCACTCGTATCCAATCCAAAAGTAGCACCAGCCATCAAGCCGTTCTGATCAACCCCAGCCGCGAGGTTTCTCAGCATCACCCCAGCCTGCTCCGCGCTAAACGTGCCCGGCGCACCGACATGCAACCGCAATTCAGCCGCCGCCCCGTTGACCGTGATATTCGCTGGCGTCCAGCGCGTCGAGTCGTTGCTGTAAATGGAGGACTTCACTTCCAAAATCCCCATCTCCACTCTGGTCACTCCCGTGTAAGTATTGCGCCCGAAGAGCTTAAGCGCACCGATCTTCATCCCATGATCCACTCGATGCCCAGTCTGGGTCAATCCACCAGGCCCACTCACTCCACCCTCCTCGTTATCAAATTCGATGCTCTCAGGCGCACTAACCAAGGTGTTCCCTTTCAAAACCACCGGTCCACTCCACCGACCGCGGCCCCCAGAAAAGACCCGCCCCCCGTTGGCCGTCAGCGGATTCATCACGGGCTCCCCGCCGATCCCGATCGCCCCATCATGGTTGATCTCCACCGATCCCGTCCCCAATCCCTGCTTCTGCACAGAAAGAGACCCGCCATTGACGATCGTTCCCCCACTATAAGTGTTGGTCGCATTGCTCAAATGAACCGCGTGCGGCCCATTCTTAATCAAGGCACCAGTCCCAGAGATCAGCCCAGGAAGGAAGACCCGCGTGTCATCGAGCTCAAGCCCGTCAACCGTAAGATCCGCATCAAGCCGGATCGGTGCCTTGATCGTCACCTCCGCACGATTCTGGCTGTTCATATAGGGCAAGGTTCCCTGCGTCTTGCTCTTGGCGAAGACCAGCGTCCCCTTGGAATTCAGGGTGAGGGAAGAACTGCCAAAGTTCAGTTGATTAAGCACAAAATCACCCTCGGCTTCTCTCGTCACCGCGTATCTGCCCAAACTATAAAATTGGAGCATCGTCTCCGAATTCCCCCCGATAACTGGGGCGACCGAGGTCCCGAAATTCGTCTTCCATTGCGCCGCGTCATCGAAGTTACCACCCTCTTTCCCCAGCCACGCAAATTGCCTCGGCTCCCCACTCCGCACCACCCGCACGGTATATTCTCTGGTCGACTTATCTTGAGCAGTGATCGTGTAAGTCTGCGGTTCGGTGAAGTCCCGCACTGTTCCTGAAGCCGGACTCGCCGTGGCGAAACGGGCGAGGTCAAATGTCGGCGCAAGCGCCTGAACATTCACCGCCGGAGGCACATAAAGGCTGATCGTCGAGCCATTGATCGCGCCGTATCCCGAATCCGGCAGCCGCAACCGATAGATCTCTTTCACCGTCCACGGTGCCGTCAACTCTTTGGGAAATGCGTAGGTCTTCTGCTCACGCTTCTTCGGGACATAAGGCTTGTCGCCTTCAACCAAGCGCGTAGGCCCCAGATTCTCCAACTTTGCCCGCGTCGGCGGCAACTTCGCCGCTTTTTCCACGTCCACATACTCCGCCAAATCACGCATCGCGATGACCTTGTAGTGGTTATCCTTCAGGTACTCCACCATGTCCTCAAACAGATCAGGATCAGTTCCCACCGCCGCGTGTTCCATATCCGGCACGCCATGAAAAGTCAGCACCACCACCCGACCAGCCGTTGCCTGCTGAACCGCACTGATGAAACCCTCGACGGTCATCCCCACGCCACCCACGGCAAAGGAGGGCACATCAAACGGATTGTCCACAGCCGGCCGATACACCCGACCATGACCGCCCCGCGCAAAGGTGTATCCCCAGCTACTCAGCAATCCGTAAAAACTCGGATTCACCACATAAAATGGCCAACAAAATGTCGTGGACCTCGGAATCCGATTGGCAATCATTTCGTCCTCCAGCGTCCACACGTAAGCCTGCAATCCACCGACATCCGTCAGCGATAACTGCCCGTGCCCCCGCGTATGATTGCCGATTTCAAATCCATCATCGGACATCCCCTTAATCTGTCGCCACGTCATGTACCAATCCTTGCGCTCCCGGAACAAGTAGGCGTCCGAAACATAAAAAGTCCCGTTGAACCCGTGCTTCTTCAGAAGTGGCGCCGCAATCGTCGCATGACTGGCGCAACCATCATCGAAAGTAAACACCACGAGCTTGTCAGGAATCGGCTTTTTCACGATTCCCATGGGATCATCCACCGCAACGGTCTCCGCATGCACCATCGCCACCCCAGACAGCATCAAGCTCCAGAGCACTTTTTTCATAATTTGCCGGTTCATCATTTTATTCATCGTTAATCGCAAATCTTTCCTACTTCTTCGGCTCTGGCTTCAAAGGAAAAAGCTCGAGAATGACCTGGGCGTAGAGACGATGTCCAAAGTCGTTCGGGTGGTTGACATTGTTGCCGCTGATATCCGAAAAGTTCTTCTTCTTCAGGACCTCAATCCACGGGTTCGTCACATTCGCCAACGCCACGTTCTCCATGACCAATCCACCCAAAAACTTCGCTTTCCCAAGAAACCCATCGGCTCCAGCAAACCGTGGATTCATCGTCATCGGCGAGACCAACACAATGTCCGCCTCAGGATTCTGGGCCCTGACTTCATCGCGCATCTTGGTCATCTTTTTCTCGTAACCTCCGCCGTCATTCATCCCAAAGGCCAGCAAGACCAAATCGGGCTTTTCTGCGGTAACCTTAGGCACCATCTCCACCCCCCAACCAGCCTCCGTCCCCGCGACCCCAAAATTCACCAACGTTACAGGTGACCCAAATCGCTTCTGAAGGGTGTTCGCAACCAACTGGGGATAAGCCGGTTGATAAGGCCCCGCCAACGATTCCTTGAACCCCGACGCATTGAATCCCTGCGTAATACTGTCGCCCAACGCCACCAACTTGATCGGTTGCTTCGCCCGCAGCTTCGCCAAAACACGCGTCAATTGTTCCGCCTCTTGCGGATAAGGCACAGGCCAAAGGTCGGTTTTATGCCAGTAAGAAACTTGCACCTGCAAATCATGAAAAAATCGCCCTTCCGAATGCAGAACCGTGGCAAACATGTTCGGACTGCCCTTCGGTGGAACCATTTGCGCCGCCGTCTTGAACGGGATCCGCGAGGTAATCGTCAGCTCAATAATGTTCGTCCCCGCCTGCCACGTGTAATCCTTGCCCTCCTCATATTTCATCAGGTGATCGGGATGCGTTATCCTGAATTTCTCGCTAGGAATGAACAGCAACTTCCCTGTCGCCAAAGCCTTCCCTTCCTCCTGAATAAAAAGCACGGGCTCATCGTCGCTCACCTGCGATCGCCAAAGAGGCTCCCGAAGCACCATCCCCGGCCCCGCCCTCTCCGCTTTCTCCGCATCGTCGGCCATCAGCATCCCACTGCAGACCACTCCTAGCACCACTCCAAAAATATTTTTTATCATTGTTTGTATTCTCCTTTTGTCGTTGTTGACGACTACAAATTAAACGGGACTTCATTTTCTGACCAGTTCAAACGAACCCCCACCGCTGACCATCCTTCCTCCAAAAGTCACACCAAAGAAAACCCCAAAAATTACCAATTGGCGGAGGCGTAGTCTACCTAGCTATTAAAAAAAGGATTGGGGTAGCGGCTAAATTTCAATCGCTCAATCACCGCTCAGGCCGCACATCGATGGTCGTTTTTCACCAACCACCCTTAATCTAACCCGTGGCGTCCTTGGCGCGAACCCATTTCGGACCAGGGAACCGACTCGCGCCAAGGTCAAATACATGGACCCCCATTAAATCAGCGGTTCCCTAGC
>JBAWZW010000039.1:0-20767 GCA_037142835.1 Verrucomicrobiota bacterium | reverse complement strand
AGGCCGCATGAACATGGACATCCCCCATTGCGACGCTTTTGGGAAGCCTCCGTTCTCGGCTCCGCACTTCCACTCCAGCTTCCCAAAAGCGAGGCCCTCACCACTCCATCCTTGACCCCATTCATGATTTCCTATCTTTTTCCTGCACCCCGCCACTCCAGCTTAGTTTAGCCCTTCAATGGTCGAACTTTCGGGTCCGCCTCAATCCGTCCAATTGCAGGTTTTTAGGCACGCAAAAGATGCCACTAAAGGTTATCCTTCGAGCATCGCCCAAACTGCATTGTCCACACTTCAAGCCAACATCTCTGCCGGAGTGTTTCGGCAGGGGCAAGTGGACTGGGCTGACGTCCACAAAATTGCCGAGAGGCTGGCCTTCACGCGAACAGCAACCGGAGGGCATCGCAGTTTTGATCTTCTTCATGTAGCTTCGGCCATCCATCTGGGAGCAACAAAGTTCCTCACCTTTGACGAGAATCAGATAAAACTCGCTGAGGTGGAGGGACTCGTGGTGCCTCTCTAGATCATTTTGGAAAGCTTTCGGAGTCGATCATGAATGCGATGGGGAGCGAGAGCTACGGATGGGGCCAATACTTTGACGACGCGAACCACATCATCCAAACCCCGCGTGGCTTAGGCACTGTGAGGTAAATTCCCGAGAACGAACTGGAAGGTTTAATCCTGAAATTTGGGGGAAGGGCATTAATCAAAGTCTATAAGACGTCCTCCATCAAAGTGTTTTAGGGAAAAATCTGAAGAGTGGGCTGGGTTTTGAACTGCTGATTTTATCTTTTGATCCTTCGGTGAGTTGGCTTAGGATTGAGGGTAGTTGTCGTGACTCTCGTCGTTTCTTTAAGGATGCCATTTCACCTTTCTCCATCTCGATGCTGAACAAGCTAAAAAGTCTTCTTTCTGGAGTGCTGGAATTTTATCGAGTTAATCAGAAAGCTCGGCAGTTTTTCTCCCAGTGTCGAGCCACGGACAAAAGCGTGGCGACGCTAATGGGGATCTCGGAGCATGCAGAAAAAGCCATCATTCTGGCGAGAGAACGGGCGACTCAAGAGGTCATCGAGAGAAAGCTACGAACCGCCCCCGTCTCCGTGCTGGCGAATTACGGGGCGCGAGTTCAGCCCCTGGTTGCCAATGGATTTGTCTATGCAGTTGAGATGGAGCGTCAAACGCGGACTTCCTTGGAACGTCTTAACGGCGTTGGAGAGGTCACATCGACGGCAGCCTTAAGCGCCTATCAATTATTCAAGGAGCATACGACCACCACCGCTTCCCTTGAGATGAATCCTGACCGCCTTACCCCAGCGGAGAGTCATCTTTTAGAAGCCGTCAGCACTTACGATCATATTTCCCGAGAAGCGCCAGACCTGATCGCTGGTGTAACCAAGCAGAGGAAGGAGCTCGACGAAGCGATCGGGTGGATTCGGGGTCACGCCAAGCCGCTAAAGATGATGACTTCAAAGGCGAAGCAGAAAGAAGTTTCCGACTATATTGACCAGATCGCCCCTGATGTGAGGAGGGTTGGGCGAGAGGCTGAACTGGCTGATGGGAAAATTCGCGACGGGGCGAAGACCAGCGGAGTGGGGGCCGCGAAACGGTTTGGAGACAACTCCGCTTGGTTTTTTGCTATTCTGGATGCGATTGGTCTGCGGCAGCAATCTCGTCCCGAATTTCGGCAAGGTTCTTCGCCAAGGCGAGAGGGGCGAGCAGAGTCTAGCCGAGGTGATCGAAGAGAAGAGGCCGAGCAAAGATCTTCATCAGGAATTAGACGAGGGAATGGTCGATCAGGCGGTGGCGATGATCGAGAAGAGGTGGAGCGAGTTGTTTCCACGGAAAAGACAGCCTATGAGCCGTCATGGCAATTTTCTAGGGGGGGAATTTACGGTGAGCTCCCCCAGGCCATTGCCTCTGGGGTGGAGTCACTTAAACTCCACAAGGGACTCCTTCTCGCCACACTCAGGCGGTATCAAATGTTTGGAGCGCAGTATATGATTCAGCAAAAGCGGACACTTTTGGGTGATGATATGGGTCTCGGAAAAACCGTCCAAGTGCTGGCCGCGATGTGTCATCTTTATGAACAGGGGAAGCGACACTTTTTTGTCATAGCCCCCAAAAGCGTCTTGATCAACTGGGAGCGTGAAGTCGTCAAGCATACCAAATTGGTCCCCTTGATTATCCACGGGTCGAACCGACAGTCCGTTCTTGAGCAGTGGAAAAGGAGCGGGGGGGTGGGGATCACTACTTACGGAACAATTGGTGCGCTTGCCGAGGATATGGGAGTCGTGGACATGGTCGCAGTGGACGAGGCTCATCTGATTAAAAACCGTCGAGCAAAGCGAACCGCCGCAGTCGGCGGAGTCATTGAAAAGGCGGAGTTTGTGGCTTTAATGTCTGGCACGGCCTTGGAAAACCGCCTCTCGGAACTTCATGCCTTAGTGACATTAGTTCAGCCGGCAATCAAATCGAGGGTCGACTACCTCATCGACAGTGATTTTCCGCATCCCGAAGAAGCGCGGCGGAGGGTGGCCCCTGTGTATCTTCGAAGGAAGCAGCAGGATGTGCTGGTGGAACTTCCTGAAAAAACTGAGGTCGACGAATATGTGACCCTTACTGCGGAGGAACTCAATTCAGAAGCTGCGCAAAAGTCAGACCTCATGAATCGGCGCTTGGCGACGACGATCGGCGCGAGCAATGGATACTCCGCAAAGTACGAAAGGCTGAAGGAATTGCTGGAAGTGTATGAGGCGGAGGGAAGAAAGGTGGCGATTTTTTCGTTTTTTCGGCGAGTTCTATCCGACGTCGTCGCTTTTTCGGGAAACTGCGCCGAGATTAACGGAGACCTCTCCTCTGGTGAACGATTAGCGATCATCGATCGGTTTGGAAGCCAGCCGGGATTCGCGGTGATTGCCCTCCAGGTGGAAGCGGGTGGCATTGGGTTGAATTTGCAAGCGGCTCAGGTCGTGATCTTGATGGAGCCGCAGATGAAGCCATCGACGGAAGCTCAAGCAATCGCCAGAGTCTACCGAATGGGGCAGAGCCGGAAAGTCATGGTTCATCGCCTAATTGCTCTAGATTCAGTGGATGAAGATTTAGTCCAATTAATTGCGGAGAAGCAGTTGATTTTTGACCAATTTGCCGACCCGAGTGCCATTAAGGAGAAAAGCTCCATGGCAGTGGATAGCACCTCTGGACAAAGCGCCCTGCAAAGGGAATTAAGCGAGCGAGACGAGCATCGTCGTCTTCGTCAATCTAGGGATGCTCCGGCAAAGGGCGATGATGATGAGCCGGATCGGGACGCGGCTTAGATTTAATGGACGATTTTGGGGAGGTGATGGAGGCGAATGACTTCCAGAGTTTGCTGGTCTTTTTGCGCTTGCAATCGACGCCCAGTCGGTAGGGGGGGAGATGGACTAATGATATTTGAGGATTCGGCTGAGGAAGGACTGAGCTTGGGGAGTTTTTGGTGAAGTGAAAAGTGATTCTGCGGGAGCGTTTTCGATGATTTTTCCATCGGCGAGAAAGGCGACATGATCGGCGACTTGCCGGGCGAAGCCCATTTCGTGGGTGACGAGAATGAAGTTGAGGCCGTCGGCTTTGAGTTCTTCGATGAGCTCGAGGACTTCGGCGGTCATTTCGGGATCGAGGGCGCTGGTGGGTTCGTCGAATAAGAGGAGTTGGGGTTTGGTGGCGATGGCTCTGGCGATGGCGACGCGCTGTTTTTGGCCGCCGCTGAGTTGGGCGGGTTTTTTGTGGGCGTGATCGTCGAGGTGGAAGCGTTTGAGGGAGTGGTGGGCGAGAGACTGGGCGTCGGAGGGGGAGAGGCCGTGGACTTTTTCGAGGGGGAGGATGAGGTTGGCGAGAGCGGTGAGGTGGGGGAAGAGGTTAAAGGATTGGAAGACCACCCCGAGTTGGCGGCGGTGGAGGCGGAGCTGATTTTCGTCGGTGAAGTCGAGGGTGACGCCGTTGAGGGTGAGAGAACCGGTGTCTGGGGATTCTAAGCCGGCGATGATGCGGAGGAGGGTAGATTTTCCGCCACCGCTGGGGCCGATGAGGGCGAGGCTTCGGAGAGGGCCGAAGTCGATGGTGATTTGATCGAGGACGGGGCGATCGGCAAAGGATTTGGAGAGGTGATTGAGGGTGAGGTGCATGGGGGATTAGGTATCGAAGCGGGCCCGTTTTTCGAGGGACTGAGTCCAGAGAGAGATGGGAAGAGTGAGAAGGAGATAGCCGAGGGCGACGGGGAGATAGCTTTCGAAGTAGCTGAGGGTGAAGGAGCTAACCGAGCTTGCGGCGAGGGCAAACTCTTCGATGCCGAGGACGGAAAGGAGCGAGGAGTTTTTGATGATGGAAGCGAACTCGCCGGCGAAAGGAGGGAGGATTTGGCGAAAGGCTTGGGGGAAAATGACATAGCGGTAAGTTTGGGAGCGGGTGAGGCCGATGGCTTGGGCGGTTTCGAGTTGGGATTTGCCGATGCCTTCGATGCCTGCGCGGATGATTTCGCTGAGATAGGCGCCGCTGAAGAGGGAGAGGATGAGGGCACCGGCGAGGAAGCGGAAGTCGCGGGAGAGGGCTTGGCCGAAGATATACCAGTAGCAGTAAATTTGCACGAGGAGAGGGGTGCCTCGGGTGATTTCGACGTAGAGTCGGGCGAGGTAACGGAGGGGGAGAAAGGAGCTTCGGCGAAGGAGGGCGAAGGCGAGGCCGATGGCGCAGCTGAGTGGGAGGGCGAGGGCGGCGATGGCGATGGTGGTGAGCCAACCGGACCAGAAGAGTTGGGAATAAGAGAGGACTGGGGACCAAGCCCAGTGGTAACTGAGGGTGGAGAGAAAGCCGAAGCAGACGAGGCTGAGCACGCCGAAGGTCAGGGTGGAGCTGACGAAGCGGGCGAGCCAGGGGGTTGGGCGATGATTTTCGGCGAAAAGAGTGGAGCGGAGAGCGGAGATCAAAGCGGTTGCAGGAATTTCTCGTGGCTGACCAACGGGGAAGGGTGCGAGTTTGTCAAGCCCGGTTTGTGGTGGAGCGAGATTACTTTTCGGAGCGCGGTGCTTGGGTCGGTCGTTGGGACCGGCAAGGGTGGAGCGGTTAATCGGTCACGGCACCGAGACTGGCGGAACTGACTTGCTTGGCGTATTTGGCGAGGACCCCACGGGTATAAGTGGGTTTGTGGGCTTTCCACTTGGCGAGACGAGCGGTGATGTCGGCCGCAGGGATGTCGAGGTGGAGGGTGCGTTGGGTGGCGTCGATGACGATGACATCGCCATTTTTGACTATGGCGAGCGGGCCACCGAGGGCGGCTTCAGGGGTGATGTGACCGACGACGAAGCCGTGGGAGCCGCCGCTGAAGCGTCCATCGGTGATGAGAGCGACGTCTTTTCCGAGGCCTTTGCCCATGACTGCGCTGGTCGGGGAGAGCATTTCGCGCATCCCGGGACCACCGACGGGGCCTTCGTGGCGGATGACGATGACATGGCCTTTTTTGACCCGGCCATCGAGGATGGCGGCGAGGGCGGTTTGTTCGTTTTCGAAGACGATGGCTTTGCCGGAGAACGTGAGTCCTTCTTTGCCACTGATTTTGGCGACCGCTCCACCGGGGGCGAGGTTTCCGTAGAGGACTACGAGGTGGCTGTCGCTTTTGATGGGGTTATCGAGGGGGCGAATGATTTCTTGGCCCTTGGGATAGGGTTTTACGCGTTTGAGATTTTCGGCGATGGTTTTGCCGGTGACGGTCATGCACTGGCCGTGGAGGAGACCGGCATCGAGGAGGGTGCGGAGGAGCGGGCTGATCCCGCCGATGGCGACGAGTTCGCTCATCAGGAAGCGTCCGCTGGGTTTGAGGTCGGCGAGCACGGGGACGCGGGCGCCGATGCGGGTGAAGTCATCGAGGTGGAGTGAGACCCCGGCGGCGTGGGCCATGGCGAGAAGATGGAGGACGGCGTTGGTGGAGCCGCCGAGGGCGATGACCACAGTGATGGCGTTTTCGAAGGCCTCTTTGGTCATGATGTCGAGGGGGCGAATGCCGCGCTTGATGAGGTCGAAAACCGCAACCCCAGCGGCGCGGGCATCGGCGGCTTTAGCTGGGGAGGTGGCGTTTTGGGCGGAGCTATTGGGGAGGGACATCCCGAGGGCTTCGATGGCGCTGGCCATGGTATTGGCGGTATACATTCCTCCGCAGGAGCCAGCGCCGGGGATAGCATTTTCCTCGATGAGGGCGAGTTCGCGGTCGTCGAGTTTGCCGTTGGCGTGTTCGCCGACGGCTTCGAAGCAGCTGACGATGTCGAGATTTTTATCGGCGAAGCGCTCGCGTCGGTCGCTGCGGAGGCGTCGTTCGGCGAGGACCCCGGTGATGCAACCGGGGAGAATTGTGCCACCGTAGACGAAGATGCTGGGGCGATTGAGGCGAGCCATGGCGATGATACAGGCGGGCATATTTTTGTCGCAACCGCCGATGGCGACGAGGCCATCGAAGCCTTCGCAGCCCATGACCGTTTCGATGGAATCGGCAATGACCTCGCGGGAAACGAGGGAATACTTCATGCCTTCAGTGCCCATGGAGATGCCGTCGGAAATGGTGATGGTTCCGAAGATCACCCCTTTGGCGCCGGCGGTATTGGCACCGGCTTCGGCTTGGCGGGCGAGGCCATCGATATGCATATTGCAAGGGGTGACCATCGACCAGGTGCTGGCGATGCCGATTTGGGATTTTTTAAAGTCTTCGCGAGCAAAGCCGACGGCGTGAAGCATGGCGCGGCTGGCGGCGCGTTCGGCGCCATCGACGACGAGTTTGGAGTGTTCGCGGTGGAGGCTGACGGCGCTATGGAGGTTGGCTTTTTTCGAGGGTGCTTTGACTTTAGTATTCATAAGACGAAAGGGCAGACTAGGGGAACAATTGGGCGATTGGCAAGCGTGGTCAGATTGGGCTTTCAACTTGCGGGAATTCTTTGATAAGGATGTTCGGGGAGTGGTAAAGTGATTGAAGTCGCTTTTTCTTTCCTCGACTTGTGGGGTGCTGATTTTTGGCCCTCGATGAAAAAGCCCGAGATCATCCCAGATTATTTACTTGATTTTAAAACTATGAAAGTCCGCAACCTCCTCGCTCTTACTTGCATCCTATCACTTGGTGCCTGCAAGCCAGCGCCTCCCAAGACCGCGCCGCCAACGCCGATGGTGTCGGTGACCTCGGTGGTTCAGCAGGACGTGCCGATTGTTCGGAATTGGATTGGGACCCTGGAGGGTTTTTCGAATGCGGAGGTCAAGGCTCGGGTGGTGGGTTATGTGATGGAGCGGAACTATGTGGAAGGGGCGGCGGTGAAGAAAGACGATCAACTTTTTCTGATTGATCCGCGGCCTTTTCAAACGGCTTTAGCGCAGGCGAAGGCTCAGTTGAGCCAAGCGCAAGCGGTCCAGGAGCGATCGAAGCTGGAGCTGGACAAGACCCAGACGCTTTTCAAGCAAGGGGTGGTGAGCCAGCGAGACATTGACAATAATACTCAAACGAATCTGGCCAATGTGGCGAATGTTCAGGCAGCCACGGCGGCGGTGGGGCAAGCGGAGCTGAATCTTTTCTTTACGAAAGTCACCGCCCCTGTCGATGGGGTGGTGGGAATTGCCAATGTCGGGGTGGGCGATCTGGTTGGACCTTCGACGGGATCGATGACCGCGATGTCGACGGTGGATCCGATTAAGGCGAGGTTTCCGATCAGTGAGGATGAATATTTGACCTTTGCGAAAGATCTGGCAGCGAGTGTGGAGAAGCCGCTTGCCGAGCGGAAGCCCTTGGCGGACTTACTATTAACTAATGGAGAGGTTTACCCGAATAAGGGGACGATGTATGCAGTGGATCGTCAGGTTTCGATCAAGACGGGGACGATCATTATCGAGGTGACCTTTCCTAATCCAGGAAACATTCTTCGGCCTGGGCAGTTTGCGAAGGTAAGTGCGACCGTTTCCTCAAATTTAGGAGCGTTGCTCGTTCCGCAAAGGGCGGTCTCGGAAACGCAGGGGAGCTTTCTCGTCGCGGTGGTTGGGGCGGATAGTAAGGTGGAACCGCGCCCGGTGAAAACGGGAGAGCGGGTGGGAACGATGTGGGTGATTTCGCAAGGGCTCAAGCCAGGCGAGCAAGTGGTGGTGGAGGGGTTGCAGAGAATGATTCCCGGTGAGTTGGTGAAAACGCAGCCGTGGGTGCCTGCGCCCACCGCGACCCCAGCGCCCACCGCCCCGGCGTTGCGTTCTTCGCCCGCGGCGGTGAATCCGCCTTCGCCCGCGGCGCCTGTTCCGCCGGCGGTTGTTCCAGCGCCTGCGGTTGGGAGTCCAGTGGTTGTTCCTCCGGCGGTTGGGAGTCCAGTGGTTCCGCCAGTTAAACCGTAACTGATTATGGCAAAATTTTTCATTAATCGGCCGATTGTTTCGATGGTGATCGCCATCATCATGACGATCGTCGGGGTGGTGACTTTCTTGGCGCTGCCAGTGGCGCAATTTCCAACGATCGTTCCGCCGGAAGTGCAGGTGAAAGCGAGTTTCACGGGTGCCGATGCCTTGACGGTTGAGCAAGCAGTGGCGACGCCGATTGAGCAGCAGATGAGTGGAGTCGACCACATGAACTACATGTATTCGATCAACGCGAATAATGGTTCGATGACCTTGACGGTGGATTTTGACATCAAGACCGATCCGAACACCGATCAGATTCTCACCCAGATGCGGCAGACGCAGGCGGCGTCCCAGCTTCCTTCTGAGGTCAATGCGGCGGGGGTGACCGTACAAAAATCGACGAGTGCGCCCTTGATTATGTTTGCGCTTTTTTCTCCTAACGGGACCTACGACGGGGTCTTTTTGGCGAACTACGCGTATATCAACCTCAATGATAAAATGACCCGGGTTCCGGGGATCGCCAGTGTCACGGTTTTTGGTGCTGGGCAATATGCGATGCGCGCATGGGTGAAGCCCGATCAATTGGCGAAGTTAGGGATTACGATCGTGGAGATTTTGACCGCGATGAAGCAGCAGAATAACGTGAATCCTGCGGGGCAGATTGGGTCTCAGCCTGTTCCCGATGGGCAAGAGTTTACCTATGCGGTGCTGACCCAGGGGCGACTTTCGTCGGTCAAAGAGTTTGAAAAAATTGTCCTTCGGGCGAATGAGGATGGGTCGATGGTTTATCTCGGTGATGTCGCCCGAGTGGAATTAGGGGCACAGAACTACAGTATTTCCAGCCGATATGCGGGAAAGCCCTCGGCATTGGTGGCGCTTTATCAGTTGCCGGGGACCAACGCCATCGTGGCCGCGGAAGGGGCGAAGAAGTTGATGGAGGAAGCGAAGAAAAACTTCCCGCCTGATCTTGATTACGCGGTTTCACTGGATACCACCTTGGCGGTGGAGGCGAGTATGACGGACATCAAGAAAACCCTTGTTGAAGCACTCGTTCTGGTTTTGATCGTGGTCTTTCTCTTTCTTCAAGGGTGGAGGGCGACGCTGATTCCCTTGTTGGCTGTGCCGGTTTCTTTGGTGGGCACCTTTGCGATGTTTCCCGTCTTTGGATTTACGGTCAACACCCTCTCGATGCTCGGGCTGGTCTTGGCGATTGGTCTGGTGGTGGATGACGCGATCGTGGTGGTGGAAGCGGTCGAGCATCATATCGAGCATGGGTTATCGCCGAAAGAGGCCGCGTTGAAGGCGATGGAAGAGGTCACGGCCCCGGTGATTGGGATTGCGCTGGTTTTAGCGGCGGTGTTTATTCCGACGGCCTTTGTGCCGGGAATTACTGGGCGACTTTATCAGCAGTTTGCGGTGACGATTGCTGTTTCGGTGCTGATTTCTGCTTTCAACGCCTTGACCTTGAGTCCTGCGCTTTGTGCTTTGCTTCTGAGGCCAAAGTCGCGTGGGAAGGGTTTCATGCAAAAGTTTTACGATTTGTTTAATCGGGCTTTTGGAGCGGTGACCAACGGCTATGTGGGGACCTGCCGTGGGTTGATGAGGAAAAGCTTTATTGCGATCTTTGTTTTGATCGGTTGTGCGGTGCTCGCGGGTTTTTTTGGGAGCAAAATTCCCGGGGGATTTCTTCCTGAAGAGGATCAGGGCTATCTTTTTGCGGAGGTTCTTTTGCCGAATGCCTCATCCGCGCAACGGACTTCGGCGGTGGCAGCGAAGATCGAGGATATCATTCAGAATACTCCTGGGGTGCAGGCTTGCTCGGCAATTTCCGGCTACAGCATGCTCAGCGGGGTGACCGATACTTATAGTGCATTCTTTTTTATTACGCTGAAGAATTGGGACGAGCGAAAGGCTCCCACCGAGCAGTATAACTTCATCAAGAAGTCCTTGAATCGTGAACTCAGTCAGATCAACGAGGGCATTGCTTTCGCATTTTCGCCACCCGCGATTCCGGGAATTGGCACGGCGGGTGGAGTGACATTTATTCTCGAGGATCGATCGGGCCAAGACGTGGCTTTTCTCACCCAGAACATGAAAACCTTCATGCAAGCGGTGCGGAAGCGCCCCGAAATTGCCAGTGTGAGCTCGACCGCCCTTCCGGTGATTCCGCAGATCAAGGCAACTGTCGATCAAGAGAAAGTCCTCAAGCAAGGCGTGCGGCTTGATGATGTCTATAAGACGCTCCAGACATTTATGGGCGGAAGTTTTATTAATTATTTCAACCTCTTTGGTCGGCAGTGGCAGGTTTTTGTGCAGGCCGATGGACCTGCACGTACGAACGCCAACCAGATTGGGCAGTTCTTTGTGCAAAACACGGAGAAAGAGATGGTGCCTTTGAGTGCGGTTACCACCCTGACTTCCGCGAGTGGGCCAGAGTTTACGATGCGCTATAACCTTTTTCGAAGTGTCCAGATTAATGCCAATGCGAGCGACGGATACAGCTCAGCTCAGGCAATGAAGGCGATGGAGGAGGTCTTTGCGGCAACGATGCCTCAAGGGATGGGGTTCGATTATTTAGGGATGTCTTTTCAAGAACAACAGGCCCAGAAAGGGGTTTCGCCGAGCGTGGTTTTTGGAATTTCTTTCCTCTTTGTTTTCCTCGTGCTCGCGGCTTTGTATGAAAGCTGGTCCCTGCCTTTTGCGGTGCTTCTGGCCACGCCCGTCGCGGTTTTTGGTGCTTTCGTTGCTCTCTTCGGTCGTTCGATGCAAAACAATGTGTATGCGCAAATCGGTCTGGTGATGCTCATCGGTTTGGCGGCCAAAAACGCCATCCTCATCGTGGAGTTTGCGAAACTCGAAGAAGAGAAAGGGCGATCGCCCTTTGACGCCGCTCTCGAAGGAGCCAAACTTCGTCTGCGCCCGATTTTGATGACTTCATTCGCGTTTATTCTCGGCTGTATTCCACTCTGGAAGGCGACGGGTTCGGGTGCCATTTCTCGAAATATTCTTGGGACGACGGTGATCGGTGGAATGGTGGCGGCGAGTGCGATCGCGATTTTTCTGATTCCCGTTCTCTATTATCTCGTGGAGCGGAAGTCGAAAAAGAAGCTGGCTGAGGAAGCACTCGTGGTGGATCCGCCGGCGAAACCACCAGAGGCTCCGGTCGCTTAGTTCTTTTCCGATGTCTTGGGTGGAGGTATTGAGCACCGGTCGGCGGGCTGGGGTTGGGAAGATTTTCCAACTTTTTCTAGGCCTCTGTTTCTTCGGGGGAAGCGCGGTGTGGGCGGCGGAATTATTAGGGGCGCCGCTGGTCGTTCCGTTGGCGGCTGATGCGGTGCGGGTGCGGTGGCGGACGGATGTTCCCACGGGATCGCGAGTTGCTTATGGTCGGGAGGCGGATCGTCTTACTGATCACGCTGAGGGTGAGTTGACTGCGGATCATGAGGTAGAACTCACGGGGTTATTGCCTGCAACCGAGTATTTTTTCGAAGTGGGGACCGCACGTAAAAAGCTCGGGCGGGGTTGCTTTAAAACGGGAGACTCGCCCGCGGCAATCTCGAGGCAAGGGAAGGGATCGCCCTTGGCGAAGAGTCGGCCGTCTACTCCGGTTCCACCGGTGGGCCGCTTGTTTTCCTCGCCACCGCCGACGAGTAAAACTTGGGGGAGTTTGAGTTCTTTGCCCGACCACTATGCTCGGCATGGGGCAGATTTTGGGGCGAAGAATTCCGATGATTATGCACGGATGGCTTGGGAATTTCGTCAGCGAGCGGAGGCGGAGCACTGGCAGAGCAAGGTCGACCCGACTGGAGTGATACGGATTTATGATCGGCGGACGGGATCATTTGGGGCGTACAACCGAGACGGGACGACGAAGACATTTTTCAAACCCAATAGCCCTGATTATTTTGATCGTCAGCCGGGGAAAATCGTTTCGTTATAGAGTATGTATCAATGTGCTTCCTGTGGTTGGTTTCGACTGGAACAGCCTCCGCGAACTGATGCGGGTGGAGGGTCTTATGAGATTTGTCCTTCGTGTGGGTTTCAGCCTGGAGTGACGGATGAGGATCAAGGGATCAGCCCGCTGGCTCATCGAATGGCTTGGACTAAGGGAGGGATGCGGTGGTCGAGTGTGGGGCGGGCGGCTCCTCGGGGATGGAATCCGCTTCGGCAGTTGAACTCACTTCCGCCGACTTAGGGAGGGTGGATGATCGGGCATCGTTACGACGTGCATTGAAACTTCCTTTGGGCTGGTGATTCTTTTAGGAGATGGAGAGCATGAATTGGTCGTCTTTAATGAAGGTTTTTTGTTGGGTGACGCTTGGTTTGATTTGGCATGGGAATGCCTATGGGGAGGTGGCCTCGCCAGGGGAGCCAGCGGTGACAAGGCGTTTTCTGGCGGAAATGGAGCGCATTCCTGAACTGGAATGGCCGAGCGATTCCGCTTTGGCGCGACCCCAAGACCTTTCCCGGGTGACCGAAGACTGGGCGAAATGTTTTCGTTCTCTGGAGGAAAAATTGACTGCGGAGATGGTGATTGGCCTGTCCCGCTGGGCGAAAGCTCAAATGCAAACTTACGCTCGGGTTCCGCGCCTTGCCCACCCCGACTTTCACTTCGTGGCGGTGAGCCCATCTGGGCAGGAGGCGATTTTTGAGGCGACCCTGGAGGTTCTACCGTCCCATAGCCCGATCGTTACTCGGTGGCTGAAGCTTTTTCTGATCTACGACCGGGTGAACTCCCGCCTTTCGACGGTGATCGTCACCATTCGAGGGGAGCGCCAAGAGTAGGCACCGACCGAGGCTCGCTGGTTATTTTGGAGACTGGCTCATTCAGAAAGATTGGAGGGGGATGCCGTTTTGAGCCAACAGGCGACAGCGATTCCGTTGTGGCCTGCAACCGGTGGAGATCGCTGATTTGAAAAATGGTTTGAGCCCAGGGAGGCGTTTCGGTTTGGGAATTCGGGACCCAACCGCCGGTTCCAAGCCGTGAGACAATCATGAAAATAGTTGATTCTTTCGCTGGATGCTCGGGAAATTTTTGCCATTGTAGGCAAATGAAATCTTTCCCCAGGTCGCCACGGGCATCCGCTTTTTCCCTTGTCGAACTCCTCGTCGTCATGGTGGTGATTGCGATTGTCGCGACTTTTGCCGTACCTGCAGTGACGGGAATTATCCGGGGATCGGCGATGACGCAGACTTCGCAGATTCTCGTGGATCAGCTTAGTTTGGCGCGGCAGTTGGCGCTGAGCAAGAATAGGGCGATGGAAGTGCGGTTCTATCAATACGCCGATCCTGAGCAACCTGGGGAAGCGGTGGCGACGGCGGCGACTTGGCAATACCGCGCCTTGCAAGTTTTTGAGGTCGTGGAATCAGGTGCGGCGGTGCCCGCGGATAAAGTGCAACGGTTTCCAGGTTTGGTGATCGCCAATCCAGCGGCGGTTTTTTCCACCTTAATAGCGGGGACGGGTCAGGCGGCGAAAGTTCCGACGACCAAGGATCCTGAGCTTCCTCGGGGGGTGGGGAGAAGCTACAAGTATGTGGCCTTTCGGTTTCTTCAGGATGGATCGACCAACCTTTCGCCGACCCAATCGGGCGGGTGGTTTTTGACTGTGCATAGTCTGAATGACAAGGTGACGGGAAGCGTTCCGCCTCTGAATTTCTTTACTGTGCAACTGGATCCGGTGAGTGGTTCGACGAAGGGATTCCGTCCGACGGCGGGGTAATTGGGGTTGGAGAGTTTCTGGGCGATTTATTGTAGGGAGGCGTTGACTAGAGGCGGGGTTGGGGATGAAATGTTCGAGAGTTTTCTGGTTATTCTGAGTGCCTTGTCGCCTTCGGTGGCGGTGAGGCGTAGATTCTGTACAGGAAGGCATTTTCAAAACAAAGAGCATGAACGCGCAACTTGATTGGTCGATGGGGCGACGCCGTGGAGGATGGTTTCCGAATTGGGGGATGATTTTCGTGGTGGCTTTGTTGGGTTTGTTGGGCTTTGGAAGGGAGTTGTTTGGTGAAGATGGAGTGAGGAATTCGGTGGCTCTTGGTCAGTTGAACTGCACGGGTTGTCATGCGGCGTCGCTGGAGCAGGGAGCGTGGATTTTACCGAAGCGAGGACCAAATTTGGCGGGCTTAGAAAAGCGTGTGAATCCCGATTGGTTGCGCAAGTGGCTTGCCAACCCGAGTGAGACCGTTCCCGGAACGACGATGCCCGATCTGCTCCATGGGTTGACGAATTCGGAGCGAGCGGGAGCGGTGGAGGAGTTGACCCACTATCTTTTGGGGAACGGTCCGTCGGAGTTTCGGGTGGTGCCTCCCGACCGCGCGGCGGTCGCTCGTGGTGAAGGGCTCTATCATCAGATTGGGTGCGTTGCTTGCCACGGTCCGATGAAGGGTGGAGTGGAGTCTGTGGGGGCGTCTCCTTTGCCGAAGATGGCGGAGAAGTGGTCGTTCAAGGGTTTGCAGGCGTTTCTTTTGCATCCGCACGCGGTGCGTCCTTCTGGACGAATGCCGAAGATGCATCTGACTGAAGCAGAGGCATTTGATCTTGCGCATTATCTTTTGCGGGAGACGAAGATTTTTTCTCCGCTGGAGGCTACCGTCTGGCATGAGCGAGTGCGGTCTTTGGCTGAATTGGACTCGACAGTGCCAGCGAGCACGACACCCGTGGGAGAGTTTTCTTTGGAAGTGCCTGGGGTCAATCGTCGACTGAGTATTCGGTTGGCGGGTTGGATCCTCATTGATCGGGCGGGCGATTATACATTTCACTTAGCTGCGGAGGGGGCGACGCGGATTTCTGTGGATGGACAATGGGCGGAGGATGAGGATGCTTGGGAGCGCGAAAGTACCCAGATCAAGAGTGTCCGTCATCTGGAGTTGGGATGGCACGCCATCAAGGTTGACTTTGTTCGGAGGGGTGGGAATACCCCGAAACTGGTTCTAGAATGGGAGGGGCCGGGAGTGATTCGGGGAAAAATTCCAGCGGGGAAGTTAAGGGCGGATAAGGACTTAGAGAAAACCAAGGGGCCCGCTCTTTTCGTGATTAATCGGAAGCTGGCTGAAAAAGGGCGGATTCGTTTTGGCCAGTTGAATTGCCAGGCTTGTCACGGAGACGACGAGGGGAAACGCCTCGCTCCACCATTGGCACGCCTTGATCCAAGTCGCGGATGTTTAGCAGAAGCGCCCGGGGGAAAAGTTCCTGACTTTGCTTTGCCAGCGGCGAAGCGTGAAGCATTGCGACAGGCCTTGGTGTCGATCAATCAAGTGGGATTGAAGGCGCCTGCTCCGGCGGAGCGAGTGAGAGAATTGATGGCCTCGTTCCAGTGTTCTGCTTGTCATGCGAGGGATGGTTTGGGGGGTGTGCCTCGAGGGTGGGACGGATATTTCACCGCGAATGTCGATGACCTTGGCGATGAGGGGCGGATTCCGCCGAAGCTCGATGGAGTGGGGAATAAGCTTCAGGCGGATTGGTTGAGGGGAATGATCCTTCATGGAGCGGGGGTGATTGGGGGTGGAGTGTCCTCCAATGGGGTGAGGACTGAGGCGCCGCGAGTTCGGACGTATATGAACACGCGGATGCCTCAATTTACCGAAGCGGAGGATGAGCGGAGAAAGATGGGGGCAAAGTCGCCGAGTCTTGAGCAGTTGGAGCCATTGGCGAAATTATTCATCGCCCTTGACCGGCATGCGGAGGAGATCAAACCGCCGAGCGATGGTCACGAGATCCTTGTGGAAGCGGGAAGGCGGCTTACGGGAACGGACGGGCTTTCCTGTATTGGATGTCATCGATTTAACCAGCAACCGGCTCACGCCTTGCAATTGCTTGATTTGACGACGAGTGCGCATCGGCTAAATGAGGATTGGTTTCGGGCATTTTTGCGGGACCCGAATCGGTTTCATCCCGGAACCCGGATGCCCGCGTTTTGGCCTGGCGGGGTGAGTCCGCTGGTGGATGTTTTGGGTGGCGATTTGGATCGGCAATTTGCAGGATTGTGGGCGTACTTTGCGGAGGGAGATCGGGCAAAATTTCCGGAGGGGCTCAGCAGGAAAAATATGGAGTTGATCGTTGGCGGGGAAACAGTGGTTTATCGTGGAAAGCTTTGGGAAGGAGGATTTCGGGGGATTGCGACTGGATTTCCTGGGGGATTGAATGGGGCCTTTGATTCTGAGGAAATGCGACTTGCACTTCTGTGGCGTGGTCGATTTCTGAATGCATCGCCCCATTGGAGTGTCCAAGGGATGGACTCCATTCGGCCGCTGGGCACGGAAGTGGTGATTTTTTCTCATGGGTCGCCGCTGGCGATTCTTGGGGATCGGAATACGCCGTGGCCGGTGCAGTCGAGTAAGAGTTTGGGGATGAAATTTCGGGGAGTGCAATTGGACGCGACCAATCGGCCGACTTTTTTATACGCCTTCGACGCCTTAGGGGTGGAGGACTTGATGGTTCCTCGGGAAGCCTCTGGGCATGAATCGCTTCACCGGACGATTCGGTTTAATGGGTCGGTCGCGGAAGGTTGTTATTTTCGGGTGGCAACGGGACGGTTGTCGTCTTTGGGGAAGGGGTCATGGAGGATTGAAGGGGAGACGAAGTTGACTCTGCAGATTAATCAGGAAGCAATTTTGAGGGGAAAAGGGGGAAAGCAGGAATTACTCGTGCCGATTTCTCACGATGGCAAAACGGCTTTGGAGATTGATTATGTTTGGTAAACTTATCCCGTTCCTTTTCGTATGCCTTTTCGCTGGGGAGAGTAGTCGGGGGGCGGAGAGGGTTCGTCCGAAACAAAATTTGAATACGGATGACCTTGCGGTGTTGCAGGTGAACCAGAGGGAAGCGGAATTTTATTCGATCACGAATATTGGGTTACCAGTGGGGGCAGTGGCAGAAGCGGGAAGTCTGCGATCATTGCCAGACGGGCGGTTGGCCATGGGGACTCGGAGGGGCGATGTTTTTTTGGGTAGCGGAGCGGAGAAGACTCCGCCAGTTCCGGTGTGGAAGCTGTTTGCGACAGGGTTAACGGAGGTTTTGGGGTTGGGGTGGAGGGAGGGGGTGCTTTATGCCACGCAACAGAGTGAGGTGACGCGGTTGTTGGATACCGACGGGGACGGGCGGGCGGATCGTTATGAGACGGTGAGCGATGCTTGGGGGTGGGGTGACGAGCATGAGTTCACTTTTGGTTCGGACTTTGACAAGGATGGAGCGATCTGGACGGTTCATTGTTTGACGGGGAGCTACACCTCCGACCGGCCATTTCGAGGGTGGGCACTGCGTCATTTTCCTGATGGTCGGTGGGAGGCCATGGGGAGTGGTTTGAGGAGCCCTGGAGGGGTGGCCTTTAATTTGGAGGGGGACGCTTTTTATACGGAGAACCAAGGTCCATGGAATGGTTCTTGTTCATTGAAACATCTCCGCCCGAGTGGTTTTAATGGGCATCCGATTGGGAATGCGTGGTATCGGATCGCTCCGAATATGGGGCCACGGCCTGCGGAGCCGACGAACACCGAGGAGGCTCGGTATTATTTGGATGGGGAGCGGATTCCGCAACTCGTCCTTCCCGCGATCATCTTCCCTTACAAGAAGATGGGGCAATCGGCGACGGCGGTGATGTTGGATCGGTCGGGAGGAAAGTTTGGGCCATTTAGTGGGCAACTCTTTGTGGCGGACTACACGTTGAGTTTGGTGATGCGGGTTGATTTGGAGAAGGTGAACGGGGTGTATCAAGGCGCGTGTTTTCCATTTCGACAGGGATTGATGACGGGATTAATCGGGGGAGTTTTGACGGAGAGAGGGCAACTTTTCACTGGGGGGAGCAAGCGTGGGTGGCCGGTGCGCGGGCTAGCGGAGAGCGGGTTACAGCGGTTGGATTGGACGGGAAAACTGCCTTTTGAAGTGCAGACGATTCGGGTGCGGCCTGATGGATTTGATTTGCGATTTACTGCGCCAGTTGATGTGGCAACGGCTTCGCAGGCAAATAGTTATACAGTGGAGACGTTTACCCATCACTACCACGCGGAGTATGGGAGTCCAGAGATTGAGCAGGCGGATCAGAAGGTGGTCTCTGCCACGGTGAGTGCGGATGGGTTGGGGGTGCGGATTGTCGTGAGCAAGTTGGTCAGGGGGCATGTGCATGAAATTCATCTCGATGGGGTGCGTGACCGGGCGATGCAGGGCCTGATTCATCCCGTGGCCTACTATACGTTGAATCAAATTCCCCAGCACTAGGAGTTGGGGAGAGCGAGCTTTTCATCGGGTGGGTGGAGAATCGGTCTTGCTCGGGGTGGCAACTTACTCGCAGATGAGTGCATGGATGACTTCTTTCAAGTGTTGGGCAAATCGGTTTTGGCGCGGTGGAGGTCTGCGAATTTTTCTTTAGAGCGATTTCCGGAGATTGCCGTCGAGGCATTGGAGCAAAGTCCACCGGCAGAACGGGTTGAGATGGAAAAATTGATCGAGGCATTTTTGCTGGAAGACGAGCAGCCCTTGCAAAGTCAATCGGGCTTTGGGGAACCGGAGCTGATTGTTTATGAGAATCCGCATTTTTATATTCAGATGCTTTTTTGGATGGATGGGACCACGGACATCCATCAGCACCAGTTTTCGGGGGCGTTTCATTTGTTGGCAGGGGAAAGCATTCACGCCACTTATGAGTTTCACAATGCCCAGTCGGTCTCGGCGCATCTGCGGGTGGGAAATCTTCAACTCCTTGGGGTGGAGCTATTAGAAACTGGAAGAACTGTACCAATTACTTCGGGGTCTGGCCATATTCACGCGCTTTTCCATTTGGAACGGCCTTCGATTTCCGTGGTGATCCGGACGCATCACGACCCAGGCACGGGGCCGCAGTTCACCTATCTTCCACCGCATCTGGCGGTGGATCCGTTTCAGGCCGACGCGTTGACGGCCCGCCGGAAGCAGGTGTTGGATCTTTTAGAAAAGCTGGAGCATCCGAGTTACCCGATTCATTTGGCGGCGATGCTGCGTGGGCTTGACTTTGAGCGGGGATTTTTCATTTTGCAAAACGCGGTGGGGTATTTGAGAAGCCTTGGACGATGGGAGGAATATTGGGAAATTTTTCGGCAAAGGCACGAAGCGTTGGCCGGTTATGTGCAACCGACCTTAAACGAGATTATTCGCCGGGATGGGTTAGTGGAAATGCGGCGGATGGTTGTTGAACCAGAGCACCGATTTTTTCTCGCCCTCTTGTTGAATCTGAGTTCGCGGAAAGATTTGTTGGCGATGGTGGAGCATCGGTTCCCGGGGAAGTCGCTTCCGACGGTGATGCGGTGGGTGGAGGAATTGGTAGAAATCTCGGAGTTTGGAATGGGGATTTTGGATGCGGAGATTCCGCCTGAGTTGCTGATTCGAGAGAGTGAGGAGAGCTTGATGGCGGGGGTGCTTTACTTGATCGAAGTGGCAGATCAGCCGAAGCCCGAGCCTTTTAAGCAATTATCGGGTGGCGACTTAGAGAGTCTGCGAGCTACTTGTTTGCGGAGTAGTCTGGGTGTTTTAGTCTGAGGAACACCTCTGGGGAGAAGGGAGAGTGCGTCCGGCGGGGGTCGAACCCACAACCTCTGCCTTCGGAGGGCAGCGCTCTATCCAGTTGAGCTACGGACGCATGGGGAAGAGGATTAGAGGGAAAGAACGATCGTGAAAAGCGCAAACTGCTGGGGATTTTCGGTGATGGGCTGGAGGATGATGGGAGAGAGTGGGTTGAAGGGGGCTTTTGTGGAAAATAGGCAGATATTTTCTTGGCAGAGGAGTGACTTGTGGGGTCTGTATGTGGTGAACGATTGATGTCTGAGCCGCAAGAAAGTCACGAATTATTGGTGGAGGTTGGGCGTTATCGGAAATTGTCCATGGCGAGAGAGCGGGGGTTGGTAGTGGCGGCGAGGGAGTGGGCGCATTCCATTGAGAGGGAGGAAGATGAGTGGGTCTTGCGAGTAGAGTCGGGAGTTCGTTTGGAGGCGGAGAAAGAGTTGGCGGCATTTGAGAGGGAGGAATCGGGGCGTCCTGGGGTGGTCGAGGAGCGAGTAGAAGCCAAGGTTTCGCTCCTTTCGCTCTGTTTTGGGGGAGTTATTTTAGGGATATTTTTTGGGATTCAATCGGTGATGGGGGTGGAGTGGCGGGAGCGAGGGGTGGCGGTGAGTGGAGCGATTTTGGATGGGGCTTGGTGGCAGACGATTACTGGGCTGACCTTGCACGCCGATGGGGCCCACTTATTGGCGAACCTCGCGACGGGGTTGCTTTTCGGGTGGTTTGTGTTGGCTCGATTGGGAACGGGGGTTGGGTGGTTGGCGATTGTCTTGAGTGGGGCTTTGGGGAATGGGATGAATGCTTGGGGTTATCGGGGGGAGGATCACGGTTCGATTGGGGCGTCGACGGCTTGCTTTGGGGCATTGGGAATAT
>JBAWZW010000038.1:0-20970 GCA_037142835.1 Verrucomicrobiota bacterium | reverse complement strand
CATCCACTCTTCCTTCACTAATCCTCACGCTCGCTCTGCTGGCGATAAACCCCAACGCCCTCAAAGCCTCGGTGGTCGGCGAAGTAGTCGAACGCCTCGTGCGCCAGAGCGGGCATTTCGTTGATGACGCGGGCCGGGTCGCCGCTCGCGAGGCCGTGGAGGTCGCCATAGCCAAGCATGGCGCTGAAGTGGTTGAACTGGCTGAACGCGGCGGATTCGGACTGGCGGAAGCCGCTACCCGACACGGCGACGAAGTCTGGAAACTGGCCCGGCTTTGCCCCGAGGCACCAGCCGCCCTAGGCGCGCGCGCCGAATCGATCATGGCCATCACCCGGCGCTGGGGAGAAAACGCTGCCGTGTTGGAGATCAAGGCGCCGGGTTGCGGAGAACTACTCGCGGGACGCCTCTCAAAAAGCGCTTTGCATGAACTAGCAGGAAAGGGCACTGCACATGAGATATCGCGGATATCCGCGTTGGCAGTTCACCAAAGCCCAGCGGAAGTCAATGCCGCTTTAAGTATCTGGAAGCGAGGGGGTGCCCATGCACTCGAGTTTCTCACCCCCTCCCGCATCGCGGCCACTGGCTTCGCCGTCGCAGTGATTGTCGCCGCTTACCATGCGCCCGATGCCGTCATCGGCATCGCCGATACCGCACTCCGCGGACTTTTGGGGCCGGTCCTCACCGTCGCCTCATGGGCCTTATGCGTGGTCATCCTCGTCTTGTTGCGACGACCAATGCTCTGGTTGGTGCGCCGAGCGGCGAGCTTGGCCAGGCAAGCATGGAAGAGCATCGAAGGTGACGGACTTCCGCATTGAGACGACGACCGAACACCGCAGATTCATTTCCAAAACTCCTCGAACCTCTGGCAGTAAGTCAGAACCACTTCCCCTCAACTTTGAGGATCGGTCGAACACCAGTGAGAAGGCAGGCATGGTGTCCAAACATTCCTGCCGCCAAATAAAACGACCCAGACAAAAGTCCAAGGGAAACAACAATTAGGGAACCGGCCAGGTGTGGCGATTCACTGTGTCAATAATCTCCACGCCACCACTTTCCATTAGCTCCGCCCCAATTCCCCAAAACTAGAAGTCCCAGATCGCAAACGCCTCGAAATCGATCACAGAAAACCCTTCACCCAAATCATCGCCTGAATCATCGCCTGAATCACAATCGCAATCCGCCGCCCGGTCAAAAAACCCCTTACATTCCCTCACGCACGGTCAAAATCTCGGGCTCACCCTTGGTCACCAAAACCGTGTGCTCAAAATGCGAAGATGGCTTGCCATCCAGCGTGACCACCGTCCAATGATCGCCCAATACTTTAACCCCAGCTCGACCCAAATTCACCATCGGCTCAATCGCCAAGGTCATTCCTGGCTTTAATTTCGGCCCGCTCCCCGCTCGGCCGTAATTCGGCACTTGCGGCTCCTCATGCAGTGCTCGCCCCACCCCATGACCCACAAACTCCCGAACAACTGTGTACCCATTCGCCAGAACCTCTTCCTCAATCGCTGCCCCCATGTCCCCCAACCGCCGCCCTGCCACCGCACAAGAAATCCCGATCCGCAACGCCTCCTGCGTGACCCGCAATAGCCGCTGGGTCTTCTCATCCACCACCCCAACCTCTACCGTCGTGGCCGTATCCCCCACCCAACCATCCTTAATCACCCCCACATCCAACTTCACAATCTCCCCATACTGAATTTTCCGCGCACCTCCAATCCCGTGGACCACTTCCTCATTCATCGAAATACAAATGTTCCCAGGAAATCCCCGATACCCCAAAAAGGCGCTCTTTGCCTTCAACTCCGCCATATAATCAGCCGCCGCCTCATCCACCTCCTTCGTGGTAATCCCCGGACGGATCATCCCCACCAATCGATGCAGTACCGTTCCCGCTACCCTCCCTGCCGCCCGCATCATTTCAATCTCTCGCTCGTTCTTAATCGGTATGTTCATCGGCTTGGTCCAAATATGCTCAGCTGACGGCAAAAACAAAATTTTTCCCCCAGCCTTGACGCTTCACCTTCGCCAACCTCATCGGCGTCCCTCTTAATGCCGCCCAGCAAGATAAATCGTCAGGGCTGCGATCAATACCGCCGCAATCCCTAAATACATCCACAACAAAGTCCCGTCCTTCACCACCTGGCCTTGACCACCAGTCGTTCGATCGAAACGACCGCGAATCTTTCCCTTCCGCAAAAATCCATCGTAGTGCCTCTGAATCAAATGGGTCTCCACCTGTTTCATCGTATCCAGAATCACCCCCACAATAATCAAAAGACTCGTTCCACCAAAAAATTGGGCCGTAATGTACGGAACATTCAACTGTTTGGACAACATCTGGGGCAATACCGCAATGATCGTCAAAAAGATCGCCCCCGCAAAGGTCAGACGCGTCATCGTGAAATCCAAGAAATCTGCCGTCGGCTTCCCTGGTCTCACGCCCGGAACGTATCCACCATACTTCTTCAAGTCTTCGGCGATTTGCTGGGGCTGAAACTGCGTCGCTACCCAGAAATAGCTGAAAAAGAAAATCATCGCCCCAAACAACAAGTAATGCAGCCACCCATCATTGAGCATCCCCGCAATCCGTAAGGCCGTCGGATTCCCCTTAAAGACCATCGTGGCGATCGATGACGGAAAAACTAAGAGTGCTTGCGCAAAAATAATCGGCATCACCCCAGCGTAGTTCACTTTCAACGGCATATATTGCGTCTGCCCACCATAGACTTTCTTCCCCACAACCCGCTTCGCATACTGCACACTAATCCGCCGCTGGGCCTGCGTGACACAAATCACCCCCGCAATCACCAAGAACAAAAAGGCCACCATCAAAACCAAAACCATCGGGTTCGCCGTCGCCGCTCCGTCCGACGGCACAAAAGTCTTCCACGCTTGCACCAATGCCGAGGGCAGGCGCGCCACGATTCCCACCGAAATGATCAAGGACATCCCATTGCCAATCCCCCGATCGGTTATCTGATCGCCCAACCACATCAAGAACATCGTCCCCGCCGTCATCGTCAAAACAGTAATAATTCGGAACGATAACCCGGGATTCGACACCAATTGAATGCCCATCTTGTTGATCGTCCCCACAATCCCCTGAAGAAATGGATTCGAACCGGGGTTCTCAAACGAAACCGCCAACAAATACCCTTGGAACAGGCAAAGAATGATCGTCGCGTATCGGGTAAACTGCATGATCTTTTGCCTTCCACCGTCCTCCTTGGACAGTTTCCCCAACGAAGGAATCACCGCCGTCAACAATTGCAGCATGATCGACGCACTAATATAAGGCATGACGCCCAAAGAAAACACCGCGCAGTTCTCCAACGCCCCACCACTGAAAATATTCAATAGTGCCGCTAAACTTCCCCCAGATTGCTCGCCCTGCGACGCAAACCATGCCTGCAGAACTCGAACGTCAATCCCCGGTACGCTGACCGCGGCTCCCACACGCACGATAATCAGCAGCACCAAAGTGAATATAACCCGATTCCGAAGCTCGGGAATCTTAAAAGTGTTGGTAAATGCCGAAATCATGCGTGGACGAAGTGCCTTCTAGTTCAAGAGAATTCTCTCACAGGAGAGAAAATTCTCGATAGTTACTTCAACGAAAGCGTACCGCCAGCGGACTCAATAGCCAGTTTCGCTGTCGCACTCGTCTTGTTGACGCAGACCGTTAGCTTTTGCGTCAACTTGCCCTCACCAAGAATCTTCACCGCATCATAGGGACGACGAATCAAATTCGCCGCCAACAAGGACGCCTCATCCACGACACTGCCTTCAGCAAAGACATTCAAAGCACTAACGTTGACCACCGCAAACATCGTCTTGAAATTCGCATTGTTAAATCCACGCTTGGGAATCCGCCGAATCAACGGCATCTGACCACCCTCGAACCCCAACCGAATGCTTCCACCAGAACGAGCCTTCTGACCCTTGTGGCCCTTACCTGAGGTTTTTCCGTGCCCACTGCTCTCACCGCAACCCAATCGTTTCACCCGGTGCTTCGCCCCTGGCCGTGGCTTAAGTGTATGTAAATCCATAATTTATTCTTGTTCTCTATTCGCTATTCTCAATCTCAGTTCTCAGTTCTCAATCGCTTGCGCCTGCTTGAATGAGATCCCTCGCGTCTTGTAAATTTCTTCACGCAGACGAAGTTGACTCAAGGCCTCCAATGTCGCCTTTACGACGTTCGCGTGGTTGCTCGAACCGAGCGACTTCGCGAGGACGTCTCGAATTCCAGCCGCTTCAACGACCGCTCGCACTCCACCACCAGCAATTACACCAGTTCCAGGAGACGCAGGGCGCAACAACACTCGTCCGCCTCCGTGCTCGCCGATCACCTCATGAGGGATGGTATTGTCACGGACCGCCACCCGAACCATCGCCTTCTTGGCGGATTCAGATGCTTTTCGAATCGCTTCACTCACTTCGTTCGCTTTCCCAAATCCACATCCCACCTTCCCCTGCTTGTCACCGGTGACGATCAACGCACTAAAACTAAAGCGCCGACCTCCCTTTACGACTTTCGCGCAACGATTGATAAAAACCACTTTCTCCGTCAACCCTGAATCGTCTTTAGGCTTGTCCTGACGATCCCGACGATTCCTGTTTCCTTGCTGAGGTGCTCCCATATTATTGTGTTGTTAAAAGTCTAGACCGCCATCCCTCGCCGCATCGGCAAGGGCTTTCACTTTGCCGTGGTAAATAAAACCACCGCGATCAAATACTACTCGCTTGACATTCTTTGCCTTCGAACGATCAGCCACCAGCGCACCAACCTTCACCGCGGTTGCAACATTCGCACGACTCGATTTGTCCTCCGTAAATTCCTTCTCTGTCGTGGAGACCGACGCCAGCGTCAGACCAGCTTCGTCGTCGATCACCTGCGCATAAATATGCTGACCAGAAAAGTGGACGCTCAAACGCGGACGACTGGGTGTTCCTGATACCTTCTTCCGAAGTCGCTCGTGGCGAATCTTTAACGGACTGAGTTTTTTTGTAGCCATAAAAATTATTGTACCGTCTTGCCTTCTTTGCGATGAACTTTCTCCCCAGCGTAACGCACTCCCTTGCCCTTGTATGGCTCCGGCGGATAGTAGGCTCGGATGTCAGCGGCAGCTTGGCCGACACGCTGACGATCAATTCCCTCAACTTTGATTTTCGTATTCTCTGCCACCGTGACAACAATTCCCTCAGGGATCACGAAGTGCACGTCATGAGAATATCCGAGGTTCAAGTCAAGAATCGGTCCCTTAACTGCCGCCTTAAATCCGACTCCCTGGATTTCTAAATTCTTCACAAATCCATTGGAAACACCAGTTACCATGTTGTTAACTAGGGCGCGGCTCAAACCATGCAAAGCACGGACTTTACGATCTTCGCTCCCGCGAAGGATCGAAAGCGTCGTACCGTCGACCTTCGCCGTGATCTGTTCAGGCAAACTCCACTCGAGCTTACCTTTAGGACCCTCAACCGAGATGGCACCTTTTTCTGTGACATTGAACTTCACCGTAGCCGGAAGTTCGATAGCTTTTTTGCCGATGCGCGACATTGTATGATGAATAGGTTACCAAATAATGGCGAGTAATTCGCCACCAACATTTTGTTTCTTAGCCTCACGGCCACTGATCACTCCTTGGGGGGTCGACAAAATCGAGATGCCCATCCCACCCAAAACACGAGGAATCTCCGTCGCCCCCACATACTTCCGCAAACCAGGCTTGCTGATCCGCTTGAGACCGGTAATCGCCGACACTCGATCGTGATTCTTCGTCGTCACTTTGATGCGCGGGAACTTCCCAGTGGTATCAATTTCATAGGCGGTAATATACCCCTCGTTCTTCAGAATCCGGGCGATTTCGGATTTGATTTTCGAGTAAGGTGCGATGACTTCTTCCTTGCGGGCCGCACCAGCATTGCGCAGGCGGGTCAGGAAGTCGGCGATAGGATCGGATATTTGACTCATGGTTTAAATTAGTTGCTTGCTTGGCTAGCGGCTTGGCTGGCGGCTTCATCAGCAGCCTTTTTCGCGAGCCGAGCCTTGTCGCTGAATGGCATCCCGAGTTCACTCAATAACGACTTCGCCTCTTCATTAGTCGACGCGGTAGTCACAATCGTCACATCAAATCCGATGTTTCGCTTGATCTTGTCCAATTCCACTTCTGGAAAAATCGACTGGTCCGTCACTCCGAGGGTGTAGTTTCCATTCCCGTCGAATGCACGGGTGGAGACCCCTCGAAAATCGCGAATTCGGGGCAAAGCCGTCTTAATCAAGCGCTCGAGAAACTCGTACATCACATCGCCGCGAAGCGTAACTTTCGCCCCAATCGGTTGATGTTGGCGGAGCTTGAAATTCGCAATGCTTTTCTTCGAACGCGTTTCAGCTGGCTTCTGCCCCGTGATCAAAGCCATCTCCGCTTTCGCATCTTCAAGACCCTGTTTAATATCTGTGTTCGCGTTCACGCAGGTGTTGACCACCACTTTGGACACTTTCGGCACTTGATGGATGTTCACATATCCATGCTTCGCTTTCAGCGCCTTGATTACCTGATCCTTATAAAAACTTTTGAGTGCAACAGCCATAAAGTGAGAGTTAACTAATAAATTGAAATGGTCGAACGCTAATGTCGTCAGTCTAACTGGACAACTTCACGTTAGAAATGTGGATCGGTCCTTCGCGCTCTAGGATCGTTCCCTGGGGATTTTCCTGGGACTTCTTCACGTGCTTCTTGATGATCCGCACCCCTTCCACCAGAACTTGTTCTTTTTTCGGCAAGACTGCAAGGATTTTACCCTTACCACCAGCGTGATTTCCCGAAATGACCTCCACAAGGTCACCTTTTTTAACGTGGAAATTAGGACGATTCATAATTTAGAGGACCTCCGGAGCTAGGGAGACGATTTTCATAAAGTTCTTCTCGCGAAGTTCCCGAGCCACTGGCCCAAAGATGCGCGTCCCACGAGGATTCAAGTCCTTGTCGATAATCACGATCGCGTTATTGTCAAATCGAAGATAACTACCATCTTCTCGGCGAATCGCTTGCCGCGTCCGCACAACCACGGCACGAACGACGTCGCCTTTTTTGACGGTTCCACCAGGGGATGCTTCGCGAATGTGCGCGGTGATCACGTCTCCGATGTAGGCTTCGGGTGAGTTTTTCTTGCCGATAACGCCGATCATCTTGGCCATTCTGGCTCCCGTGTTGTCCGCGACATCCAGTCTCGATCTGATTTGCAACATATATTAAATAATAAAAACTAGTGTTTGATCACTTCCAGCAGGCGCCAGCGCTTGAGCTTAGAAAGTGGCCGTGTCTCCGAGATTAAAACCGTGTCTCCCAGTTGGGCCTTTGATTCACTGTCGTCCACATAAAAGCGTTTCACTTGTTTGACGATTTTGCCAAACTTTGCGTGTGGCACCCGGGTAGTGGTCTCAACCACAAGGGTCTTATCCATTTTAGTGGAGACAACCTGCCCGACGCGCTCTTTCCGAAGCCCGCGGGCATTCGCTGGATTTGGCACTGATGAGGATTCGTTCATAACTTACTTGGAGGCTGATGCGGCCGTCCGGATTTTTTCGTTGATTACGGTCGAGACCCGTGCCACGCGGCGACGAATCAGTCGGAGCTCGCTTGGTTTTTCAAGCTGCCCACTTTGTTGTTGAATGCGAAGGTGAAAGGACGACTCAAGGAGCGTTCGCTTCAAGCGAACCAGTTCCTCACTACTCAAATCACGAATTTCCTGGAGTTTCATAAATTAAACGCTGCGATGACGGGACAAAAATTTTACTCGAATCGGCAACTTATCGGCCGCTAAACGCAGGGATTCACGAGCAACAGACTCGGGCACCCCATCGAGTTCGAAAAGAATATTCCCCGGGCGCACCGTGGCAACCCAATACTCAGGCGAACCCTTACCTTTACCCATCCGAGTTTCAGGAGGACGTGAGGTCACTGATTTATCGGGAAACATCCGGATCCAGAGCTTCCCTTTGCGCTTCATATTCCTCGTCAGAGCAACTCGAGCCGCCTCGATCTGCGTATTCGTGATCCACGCCCGGTCCAAAGTTTGCAAGGCAAACTCGCCGAAGTCGATCGAAATGTTCCGAGAAGCCTTCCCCGCACGACTGCCACGCTGGGATTTCCGATACTTAACTCTTTTGGGCATTAATGCCATAACAATTCTCCTTAATCTATTGGTTTACTTCGGTTGCGTGACCGCATCGTTTGGACTTGCGTTGTCGCGATCCCGCTTCTCCAGCGGTTGCGGCTCGTTCAAGCCTTCTGGCTTACAAAGCCAGCACTTAATTCCAATTTTGCCGTAAACAGTATTGGCTTCGGCAAATCCGTAATCGATCGGCTGACGCAGGGTGTGGAGGGGAATTTTACCCTCACGATACCACTCCGCCCGACTGATTTCGGCTCCACCCAAACGGCCAGCACAACGCAACTTGATCCCCTGAGCCCCGAAATCCATCGTGGATTGAATCGACTTTTTCATTGCCCGACGGAAACTGATCCGGCGCTCAATCTGCAAGGCCACGTTTTCCGCGACCAATTGCGCGTCGAGTTCTGGCGTCTTAATCTCTTGGATGTCGATCTTGACCGACTTGCCCCCAGCCATTCTTCCGATTTCCTCGGTCATTTTCTCAATTTCGGTTCCTTTGCGGCCAATAACAATTCCAGGGCGAGCTGTGTGGATCGTTACCCGAAGACTGTTCCATGCCCGCTCAATGATGATCTTCGCCACCGCAGCGAGTTTCAGTTTCTCTTTAACGTAAGCACGGACTTTGAGATCGACGTGTAAAAATTCGGGCAATTCCTTAGCGGAAGCGTACCAGCGCGAGCGCCACTCCCGATTCACTGCTAATCGGTATCCAATCGGATTGACTTTTTGTCCCATAGTAGGTCGTAGTATTTTGAGGATTAAACGGGCGAAGTGCCTTTGGGCGACGCCGATGATTTTGCGGGTTTTCTTTTGGAATCGGTCTTCTTCGACTTCGTCCTGACTTTAATTTCTACTTCGTCCGTAACGATGATCCGAATGTGGGAGGTGCGCTTGCGAATCGGCCCAGCACTTCCGCGGGCTTTCGGTTGAAAACGCTTGAAGGTTGGACCCTCCCCAACGGTCGCTTCCATGACCACCAACTTTTCCACTCGGAGATTATTGTTGTTTTCCGCATTGGCAATCGCGCTCTTTAAAGTCTTTGCGATCATCACCGCAGCCTTTCGTGGCGTGAAAGCGAGGAGGTTCAAGGCAGCCGTTGCAGGCAGTCCCTGGATCTCACGAGTCACTTCTCGTGCCTTGAAAGCTGAAATTCGCGCTCCGCGATAGATTGATTTTATTTGCATGTTGCAGCCTGTCGTTGGTTATTTTGAAAAATTAAGGTTGGATTTCTACCTCGGTTTGGTCACCGAGTTGAATCGCGTTAGATTCAGATACTAAATGTTGAATGATTGCACCAGTTACTTTTTGCCTGACATCGACTACCCGGACACTCCCGATCACTTGCTTTTTACGAAGAATCCGCATCGGCATTCCTAATTTGATGCCATTATCCCTACCCACATCAAGGACAACGAGGTTTAATTCTTCTTTGATCGCCGTCACTACGCCGTTGGTTACTTTTCCTTCGACCAGAGGTTCCTGGCGTTCCGGTGCACTGATGGCTTCCAGAACTCGGTTCGATTGCCGAAGCTCGGCTTCCAAATTGGCTCTCGCCTCAGCGTCACCGTTTGCTCCGCCTTGCACGTACGCTGATGAAGCAACTGAGAGGCGGACGACGCTCTCCGTTAGCTGACTTTTAATCGTCGCTAACCGGCGAACTTCGCTCACCGCTTGAAGGAGTCGATCCTCAAGCAGTTGATCCGCTTGCGTGATTGAGTTAATTCCCAATGACTCTATTCGGAGCTTCATCTGTACGGCTTGACGTTCAAAAACCGCTGATTCAGCTCTGCTGAGACGGAGGTTTGATTCCGATAACTCCAGAGCTAATCTCGATTTTTCTAAGGCAGCCAGAAACTGCTGTGCGCTCGCTTCCGACCGCTTCAAAGCCAATCGAAGCTCACTACATTCAATATTTAAATCTGAGAAAGAACTTTCGGCCTGCAGACTTGAGATGGTTATCAAGAAGATCTGCCAACCAATGAGCCAGAGACGGTTAATGATGTGGAATGAGGGATTCATTGGCCTCATCCAAACATTAGACCACCGCCGCTACTTCGTCACTTTAGCGGTGTGCGAACCGTGCTTCTTAAAGATGCGAGTGGGCGAAAACTCGCCTAGTTTGTGACCAACCATGTTTTCTGTGACGAAAACCGAGTTGAAAATTTTGCCGTTGTGAACCAAAAAGGTGTGACCAACGAACTCGGGAGTGACCATCGAGCGCCTAGACCATGTCTTAATGGGCTTTTTAATGCTCGCGAGGTTCATCTTGTCGATTTTTTCGAACAAGTGACCATCAACAAAAGGACCTTTTTTTAGAGAACGACCCATATCAGTTTAATAGTTATTACTTCTTGGCGCTCCGGCGCTGGACAATGAAATTGCTACTCGTCTTATGCTTACGACGAGTCTTGAACCCCTTGGCCAGCTGGCCCCAGGGCGACATCGGATGATGGCGTCCGCCACCTCCCTTGGATTTACCTTGACCTCCACCCATCGGGTGATCGACAGGGTTCATCACCATTCCGCGAACGGTTGGACGAATCCCCTGCCAGCGACTCCGCCCGGCTTTGCCAGAGGAAACGTTCATGTGTTCCACGTTGCCCACCTGACCGATCGTTGCGTAACAGGCCTCGTGGATCTTCCGGATTTCCCCAGAAGGTAATTTCACTAGAGCGTAGCCGGCCTCACGGTTATTCACCATCACCAATTGACCAGCGCTTCGGGCAATCTGACCACCACGACCCGCAACCAGTTCAACATTGTGGACCGCTGATCCAAGTGGAATAGCGCTCAAAGGCAACGCGTTCCCAACCTTAGGTTCAGCCTTTGGACCCGCGGTGATTTTATCGCCAACATTTAGGCCCACTGGCGCCAGAATATAGGCTTTCACACCGTCCGCATATAGACAAAGGGCGATTCGGCACGTCCGATTTGGATCATACTCGATAGAAATAATTTGCGCTTCAATGTCTCGCTTCGAGCGCTTGAAGTCGATAATTCGATACTTCTGCTTATGCCCACCACCGATGTGACGGGTCGTAATGCGGCCGTTGTTGTTGCGCCCGCCTGTTTTGGGCTTGGCTTCCACCAGCGACTTCTCGGGCTTGCCCTTAGTCACTTCCTCAAAAGAAGGAAGCGCCTTGAATCGGTTGGAGGGGGTAAATGGTCGGAAAGTTTTTAGAGCCATGACTGTAAAATTAAGCTAGTTCGATCTTGTCACCCTTTTTCAAAGTCACGATCGCCTTCTTCCAATCAGCTTGCTGACCGTAGGCGGCTGTCCGCTCGCGCTTCTTTTTGCCCGCATAGTTGCAGGTGTTCACGGAAACAACTTTTTTCTTGAAGAGGAGCTCAATCGCCAGTTTGATCTGGGTCTTCGTAGCATGGGGCCGGCAACGGAATACATACTTGTTCTCTTTCTCGGCAAGTAAGGTCGCCTTCTCCGTTAGGCGAACCGTTTCGATGATGTCGTAAGGTTGATTCATTACTTAGCAAGGCGTGCGGACAGGGCAACTAAACCGTCCTGGGTTAAAATGACTTTGCGGTAGTCGAGCATCTGTTCGGTGTTGACCTCAGCGGCCGTCATCAAAAGCACTGACTGAATGTTGCGGGCTCCCAGGTAAGTGGCTTCGGTGAAGGATTCCGCCACTACGAGAGTTTTCGGTTCGGTGGTGATACTCGTTAGAGTAGCCAGAAAACTTTTCGTCTTCGCCTCCGTCGAAGCAAACGACTCTACGTGGATTACGTCAGCCATTTTAATCCGCTCACTTAAAGCCTTCCGCAAGGCGATTCGCTTGTTCGTCTTGGACACTTTCTTTGCATAAGAATGTGGGTGAGGTCCGAAAACCACGCCACCACCTACCCAAACCGGACTGGATTTATAGCCAGCACGAGCGCGACCGGTCCCCTTCTGTCTCCATGGCTTGGAGCCCGAACCGTTCACGGTCGCCTTAGTCTTCACAGAAGCGGTGCCACTCCGACGGTTCGCACGAAGGGCCACAACCACATCGTGAACCACTTGGGTGTATTTGCCGTTCTCCACTACCTCAATGTTTGCAGCCTTGGCGGCCTCAATGGTGAGAATTTTAGAAGTCATAATTACTTAGCAGTTGTAGGTTGGCCTTTAATCGCGGGGCGAATCACTACGTATCCTCCAATCGCTCCGGGCACTGCACCACTGATCAAAATAACCCCTTCCTCAGGCCGAACTTGCACGACGCGGAGGTTTTGAACCGTGATTCTCTCGTCACCAAGGTGACCAGGCATTCCCATGTTTTTCCAGACCCGACCAGGGGTGGACCGGTTACCAATGGCGCCATTCCTACGGTGCATCATGTGTCCATGAGACATTGGTTGGCCCGACATGTTGTGCTTTTTCATGACACCTTGGAAACCTTTGCCCTTGGACTTACCAATGACATCGACGATATCTCCGACGGCAAACTGATTGACGCTCAAGTCGAGTGCTCCCTCAAGTTTCGTGCCAGTGGGAAGACGAAATTCACGAATGAATTTCTTTGGCTCAGACTCTGTCAGCTTAAAGTGACCAAGCAACGCCTTTGTCACCCGTTGGGGCTTTTGAGTGTCAAATCCAGCCTGCACAGAAGAGTAGCCGTCGCTTTCCTCAGTTTTGATCTGCAGGGCGGTGTTGCCACCGGCTTCGATGACCGTCACCGGAATCGCTTTGCCGCTGGTGTCGTAAATTCGGGTCATCCCGAGTTTTTTTCCTAGTAATCCAATCTTCATATTGACGCTTGGCTAAAAGTCAGATTTTAATGGTGATGTCCACGCCAGCAGGCAGATTGAGCTTTTTCAGTTCATCTACTGTCTTGGCCGTGGGCTCGATGATGTCGAGCAAACGCTTGTGCGTCCGAATTTCAAATTGCTCCATCGATTTTTTATCGACATGGGGCGAGCGATTGACGGTGAATTTTTCAATCCGCGTGGGAAGAGGAATCGGTCCCGCTACTTTAGCGCCCGTGCGCTTAGCGGTCTCAACGATTTCAGTCGAAGATTGATCAAGCATTCGGAAGTCGAACGCTTTAAGGCGGATGCGGATACGTTGGCCGGTCATAAATTAAATAGTTACTTAGATTTCTGATCAAGAACTGCTGCAAGTACTTGGGCGGGCACTTGATCGAAGTGAGAAGGCTCCATCGAGTAGCTGGAACGACCCTTGGATAGCGAACGGATCGCCGTAGCGTAACCGAACATTTCCGCTAGGGGCACTTCTGCGTTGACGATTGAAAGGTTTGCCTTGTTTTCGATGCTCATGATTTTGCCGCGGCGACGGTTCAAATCACCCATGATATCCCCTTGGTATTCTTCAGGCGTGCTGTTTTCCACTTTCATGATCGGCTCAAGGAGGATCGCTCCCGCTTTTTTAAAGCCATCTTTCACAGCGAAAATGGCCGCCATCTTGAATGCCAATTCGTTGGAATCCACGTCATGGTAGCTTCCATCAATGATATCAATCTCAACATCGATCACCGGGTATCCCCCAACCACACCATTTAGAACCGCTTCCTCAACGCCTTTTTTACAGGCAGGGATGTATTCCTTAGGAATGGTTCCACCAACAACTTTGTTTTCCACGACTAGACCCTTGCCCCGCTCGCCTGGTCGAACATTCACGACCACATGGCCATATTGTCCACGGCCACCAGACTGCTTGATGAGTCGACCCTCCCCCATCGCCTTCGACGTGATCGTTTCCCGATAAGCGATCTGCGGTTTCCCAGAGTTTGCCTCTACTTTGAACTCCCGGAACATACGATCCCGAATAATTTCCAAGTGGAGTTCGCCCATTCCCGCAATAATCGTCTGCCCAGTATCTTCATCAGTGAACACTCGGAATGTGGGATCTTCTTCCGCCAATCGCTGAAGTGCGTTACCCATTTTCTCCTGATCGACCTTGGTCTTGGGCTCAATCGACATCGAGATCACGGGATCAGGGAAAGAAGGTGGCTCCAAAAGAATCGGGAAATCCTCATCGCATAGGGTGTCTCCCGTGGTAACATTCTTGATCCCCACGATCGCCGCGATGTCGCCAGAGTAAATCGTGTCAATATCTTCGCGCTTATCCGCTTGAATTTGAATCAACCGACTAATCCGGTCCCGCTTGTTGGTTCGTGGATTATAAATCGTATCACCCTTGGTGACTTTTCCGCTATAAACACGGAAGAAGACGAGCTTTCCAACGAACGGATCTGTCCAAAGCTTAAATGCTAACGAGCAAAACTTTTCGTTGTCGCTCGTAATCGCATCCATCGGCGCGAGGGTGTCGGGATCCATTCCTTTGGCCGGAGGAATGTCGATCGGACTTGGTAGATAATCAACCACCGCATCCACCAAATACTGGACACCCTTGTTCTTAAAAGCCGATCCACCGACCACTGGCACAAACTTATTCGCAATGGTCTGGCGACGAATTCCCGCCTTTAACATCACGGTGGTGATTTCCTGCTCCTCCATGAACGCCATCCCGATCTCATCGTCCAAATCGGCAATCGCCGCCACGAGGTCCGCGTAAGCGGAATCCACTAAGTCCACAAGATCAGCCGGGACTTCCTCCACCCGATAGTTCGAGCCCATTTTCTCGTCGTCGAGGTAAATGATCGCCTTTTTATTTAAGACATCGAGCTGCCCCTTCAGAGTATCTTCCGCTCCAATGGGGATGAGCACCGGCCAGGCGTTCGCATGCAACTTCGTGCGCATGTCGTTGATCGCGTTATTGAAGTTGGCCCCCGTTCGATCCATTTTATTAACGAAAGCGATCCGCGGGACGTTATACTTTGTCGCCTGCCGCCAGACCGTTTCAGACTGCGGTTGAACGCCTGCTACCGCACAGAAAACCGCAACCGCTCCATCAAGCACCCGCAACGAGCGCTCCACCTCTGCGGTGAAATCGACGTGCCCTGGGGTGTCAATAATGTTCACCCGCATCTTGATCTTCTCGAATGCTTTGTAAACGCCTTCCTCTTGTCGTTGTTCCCAAAAGCAGGTCGTGGCTGCCGAGGTAATCGTAATTCCCCTCTCCCTCTCTTGCTCCATCCAATCCGTCACGGTGGTCCCCTCATGGACCTCGCCGATTTTGTGGATCATCCCGGTGTAAAAGAGGATTCGCTCGGTCAGGGTGGTTTTGCCGGCGTCAATGTGCGCAGCAATTCCAATGTTGCGCGTCCGCTCAAGCGGATATTGCCGATTTGGAGAATTAGGATTGGTAACCACAGGAAGAGGATTCGTTACGACGAAAGTTGAAATAATTAAAACCGGAAGTGTGCAAACGCCCGATTCGCTTGGGCCATCTTATGGGTGTCGTCGCGCTTCTTGATCGCGTTGCCTTGACCGTTGGCCGCCTCCTTCAATTCATTGGCCAACGCCTTCATCAAAGGGATATTCTTTCTCGCCTGAGCGTAGCCCACGATCCAGCGCATCGCTAAAGCCAATTGGCGAGCCGGCGGGACTTCCATCGGCACCTGATAGGTTGCGCCACCCACCCGACGACTCTTGACCTCGAGACGAGGCTTCACGTTATCAATCGCCCGGCTGAGAATTTCCAAGGGATCCACCGCATCAGTCCCCGATCGAGTCTCCTCGATGGCGGTGTAAACAATGCGCTCCGCAAGCGACTTCTTCCCGTCTTGCATGACGGTGGAAATCAATCGCGCCACTACGGGACTACCATAGCGTGCATCTAGCTTTTCTTCTTTATGAATGACTCGGCGACGACGGGACATAGGACGTTTCTATTAAATGAATTACTTTTTCTTACCCTTGGCACCCTTGGCCGCTTCAGCCTCAGCTCCTTTTTTAGGACGCTTCGCTCCATACTTCGAACGACTGCGACGACGACCATCAACCCCAAGGGCGTCAAGTGCCCCGCGGACGATGTGATAACGTACGCCCGGCAAATCCTTTACCCGGCCGCCCCGAATGAGAACAATCGAATGCTCCTGAAGGTTGTGACCTTCACCAGGAATGTAAGCGATCACCTCGTAACCATTGGTCAATCGGACTTTCGCCACTTTCCGCAAGGCAGAGTTGGGCTTCTTGGGCGTCCGAGTCATCACCTGCGTACAGACGCCCCGCCGAAACGGGCAACTGGTCAATGCCGGTGACTTGGATTTCACGGTGACTTTCTGACGTCCCTTTCGGACGAGTTGGTTAATAGTAGGCATGTGGAAATTCGATTCGTTAAGAATGTCGGTCAGTTTGTCCCCAGCAATTGATGCGGGGACTCAAAAACCCGCTATCATAAGTAAATTCAACCTATAACAAACGGGGAGGCGGACTTTAGGGAAACCAACTTGACCAGCAAGCAAATTCCTTTCAGACCGCAACTTATTTGAATCCCAACATCTCCGCCATAACTCACCAAAAGCCTACGACCGCCGAGTTATCGGAGTCGCGGATGCTTGAGGCGAAGTCTCAGCCGAGCGCGAAGGGGCGGTCTATATACTCGGCACCAAAAGACCATGCAAGCACTTTTTTTAAAAAATCTTTGCATCGGCTTGCTTCTCACCGTGAAATGAACTTCCCCAACGCTCGACTAAGCCCGATTGTGTTCGCTCTCCGGGCTGAGCCGGAAGCCGGACGGACTCTCGTCCGGCGGAGCCATCGTCTTCTTTGCCAGATCTAGCGCCTGCCGAATCGCTGACTTCTTTACACTGTAAATCATCGCGGTTTCTTCGGTGATTTTTCCTTCACGAAAAAGCCGTACTAGTGACTGCTCAAAGCTGTGCCAACCACTCTGCAAGTTGCACTCGATGATCTCATGCAAATCACGGATCTCACTCTCCCCTAGGAGAATAGCTTCACGCGTACGCAACCCGCTGCCCATGATTTCCGACACCATCACTCGGCCTCCTCCGACCTTGGGCGCCAGTCGCTGACTAACAATATACCGCAACGTATCCGCCAGCCTCTGGCGGACTTGCGCTTGCTCCTCAATACTAAACATTCCCAATACTCGGTTGATTGATTGCGCCGCGCTGATCGTGTGCAATGTGGAAAAGACTAAGTGCCCAGTTTCCGCCGCGGTGAGGGCAATTTCCATGGTCTCCCGATCGCGAATTTCTCCAACCAAAATCACCTTGGGCGCCTGTCGCAAAGCCGCCCGCAATCCCACCGTAAAATCCAAAAAATCTTTCCCCAATTCCCGCTGACTGAAAGTCGCCTTAATGTGCGGATGCAAAAATTCAATGGGATCTTCCAGAGTCAACATATGCACTTCCGACTGCTCATTAATCTCGTTAAGCATTGCCGCCAAAGTAGTTGTCTTTCCGCTTCCCGTCGCCCCCGTCACAAAAATAATCCCATTCTTTTCTCGAACCATTTCTTTGAAAATCGGGGGTAAATTTAAGCCCGTTAAACTCGGAATTTGCGTACTCAACTTACGCATCACAATCGCGTAATTCCCATTGTTCTTAAAGACGTTCACCCGAAACCGAGCCACTCCAGGCACCCCGTAACTCGTGTCGCATGAACCTAATGTCTTCACATCCGCGGTGAGACGCTCGCTTCCACCGATCAACTTCTTAGCGATTTGCTCCACATTCTCACTACTCAGATTCCCCTCAATCCCCTCGATCTCCACTCCACGCAGTTTCCCAAAAGCCTCGACCTGACAAGCCCGCCCCACCACAAAAAGCAAGTCCGATACGCCTTCCGATACTCCCACCATCTGAGCAATCATCTCGTCAAGCGACGGCATCGCGCCCCTCTGACCCGCGGTTCCTCGGGCCACGAACTCTCCCCGCCCCATTCCCTCGGCGCCGCCCTCGTCACCCGATCCTATTTGGTTCTCCGTATTCATCATCGGTGTTTCCCAGAAATAAGACCACTTTCCGTGCCACGCCGACCTCTCCTCCTTCCCCAGTGGCAATTCCTCACCATGACTACCGCGTCACCCTCCATCCAACCGATGACTCCCCCCCAAACCAATCAGCCCCACCTTTCCCCCAATCTTTAGACCTCCACCCACCTAAACCCCGCTACCTCCCCGTCCCAGTCTTCTGAACGCGCTCCACCGCAACCAGATAAAGCAGCAAATTCTCACGCTCGCTGGCTCGCAACTTCGAACGCGCCGCCATCTCATCCACAATCCCAACCCACTCTGCGCTTCGATACGCTCCCGGTGCATATACCCGATGACAGGCTCCGCACCGCGTCGTCAGCACCCGACGGCCCACCTCCAAACGATCTCCCGTATCTCCACCGCTCACCGCGATCATTTGCCTCGAGACTGCCGGCACTCCGCTTTCCAAATTCGCGCACCCCACCAGCCAGCAACTCGCCAACCCAATCCCCATCAACCATTTCCACCCGTTGGCTTCCATTAGAAATCCACCCCAAAAATGCCACGCACTTGCATCGCCGGTTCGTCCGCCTGATCGGACAAACGAAAAAGCCCAGTGATCGTCGCAAAATATCTCCCCTTCCGTAGCGAAATATTCGGTCCCCCAAAAATGATCGATCTCCCCGCTGCCTCCCAATTCGGCAGATCGATTTCCTGAAGAAACTCCAACCCCAAGTTCACATGCGCATCGATCTCATAACTAATCCCAACCGTCTGCGCCAACTCGCCGCTCCGCTCATTCAGTTGCCCAAGCGTCGATCCCTCCCAGACCGCCTCCACCGTCGCATTGTATGTCAGTGTCAACCGTCCCAGATTCTTTTGAAGAAGCAGTTTCCCCTCCCATGCCATCACCCCGTCCCCAACCTTCACCTCCCCATAAACCGCTGATCCCACAACGTCGGTAATTGGATTGCTCAAACGATAAACCACCTCCACGCCTGTGTGCTCGTATTTCACCTTCTTTTCCCCAGGCGCATCCGTCCATTGCCAGTCCACCATATAAACCGCCAATTGGAGCCGATCCGTGACCCCAAACTCCACCTCATGACGAAAATTCCCTTGATCCTTCCCGTTTCCACGCCTCCAGGTCACCCAATTTTCAAACTCGATACTCCCCAGCGGCGCCGTTAGGACTTCATAGTTATAGGCAAACTTTCGCTGCCCCGCATTCGCCGACTCAACACCCAGCCAGAGAAACCCTCCGAAAAGGACTGGCACCGCCATTAAAAGAGAAGCAATTCGTTTGATCATTTGAAGTATTGGGTTGAAGAATGTAGTGAGACTGAGTCTCATTAACATCATTTCCCCAGCTTGCAAACCTTTTCTAATCCCTCCCGTAAGTCCCGTGCGTCACCCCCAACTGCGACTCCGCTCGCAATTCCCGCCACAAATCCTCCCCGCCACTCTCCCCGCCCAAGAGCGCCCGATACGCCCCAATCACCCGCACCGCCTCCTCTTCCGACTCCCCAAGCAACTCAATCCGAAAATCCCGCAACCCAGCCTCCTCCAGCCGCTGAAAAAATCGCGCGCCCGTCTGCGGAACGGCGTTAAATACCGTGTTCCGACACCCCACATCCGCCCGCAACGGATGCGCCACGCCCACCCGATCCCGCAACTCTACCCGATGCTTTTCACAAGGTCGCCCACAGTCCGTGGCGTCTTTCCCCTTCGAAAGAAAGGCCGCAAAAACGCAGTGCTCCATATGAAACATCGGCATATGCTGATGGATAGTCAGCTCAAACCACTCGGGTGGAGCCTCTTCGAGCAGATCTAAAACCTGTTCAATGTTTAAATCGTAGCTCACCGTCACTCGTTCCATCCCACTTTCCATCAAATACTTCGCGGTCAGCGGATTCGCCACATTCAGGGAAAAATCTCCGACCTTCCGCAAGGGCGACGCCTCAAAATATCTGATCGCCCCTAAGTTCCGAATCAAAACCCCATCCGGCTGACTCCTTTCGATCAACTTAAAAAAACCTTCCTCCCCAGCCTTTTGAATCCGCGGCGTCGCCAGAAAAATCTTCACCCCTCTCCCCGAATCTCTCACCTGAACCACCGCATCTTTGTATCGACGAATATCCTCAAAATCCGCGTAAATCTCCTCCACCCCACTAGCCAACGCCCCAGAAAGTTGCTCGATCGAACGGCAGAGCACCCGCAAAGTCGCCGGCCTCTTTCTTTGCTCCAATCCCCTTCCCCGCGCCTCCGCAAAAACGTCACGCCAACTTTCCCCTGACTCCACCCGCACGATCTTCCGAGCTTCATCCAGCTGAAAAACCAACTCCCGCCGCATCCGATTCATCTCACTAATCGGCAAAATCACCCCACCCTCTAACTCATTGGTCAACAACCCCATCGCATACCCACTCTCCCCCCACCGCCCCAAATGCTCCCCCAGTTTTTCTGTGGTCAGCGGAGCCGTCCGAGCCTCCGCCAAACTCATGCCAGAAACCACCGTCTCGCCCTCCGTCAAGCCAGCCTCACCCCTCACCACCCCCGTAACCCGCATCTTCTCCCCAGCACATCCCCTCACCACCAAGTCCACCGCCGCACGACGACGCCCCTCGATCTTTCCCCCAAAAGATTGCCGAAGACGCTTGTTCAATTCTGGATCGTCGGTCTTCCAAACCTTGTCGCCCTTCTTCAATCGCCGAAAATCAATCCTCCCGTGCTGGAAAAAGTATCGCCCACCCTTCACCCCAAAAATGCGCCCCCCTTGCTCGTCATCCGTATCACCACCGGTGTCAAAAACTAACCCGTCTCCCAGCTTCAAGAAAATTTTCGGCTCCATTTCCACAAAGTCCGCACCCACCCGAAGAATCTCGCCCACCAACGGCCCCCGCTTCTTCCCAAACCGCCCCGCAACTAAAGCCTGGTGGTTCACCCCATGCATCCACCCCGAATACAGTCCCCGCGAAAATGCCATCTCCAAC
>JBAWZW010000037.1:0-21054 GCA_037142835.1 Verrucomicrobiota bacterium | reverse complement strand
GGCGAATCGTGGATTGAGGAAGTTCCTCTACGCCAATCTTTACCACCATCCTCGGGTGGCAACTGCCAATCAACAGGCCTGTGATTTGCTTCGCCGAGTCTTCGACGCCTACCTCGCCAATCCCGGACTTCTTGGTTCCTCGGCTCTCCTGAGAATTCCCATGGATGGACTCCACCGAACGGTCTGCGATTATCTATCGGGAATGACCGATCGCTATTTGCTGGAGGAACACGCCCGACTTTTTCCAGGGCATCAACCTCTTTAATTTAAACGCCCTGCGAACGGTCGTCGGGTCATGGGCATCTTGGCTCTTCTCCTTACTTCAGCTTTATATTTAAACGAATGTAGGTCGGCACATCGAGATTTTGACCATTAACAATCGTGGGCTCGCTATGCTGGAAGCGTCCTCCGCCCACGGGATCAAGCATCATTTGCTCTTGCTTGGGGGCGGTCTTTTTTGTCTGGCTTTTCGTGCCGCCTCCGCGCGAATTTTCTTGGGGAATTAGCTCGGGAGGTTTGGTGGATTTCGCAGTCTCTTCAACGACTTCCTGATCGGTTTCGCCAAGGGCTTCGCTGGGGGCAATCGGCAGGCTCTTCGCTGGGGGAATCACGGCGCGTGGCGATACCGAACGACTAAGGATTGGTTGAGTTCCGAGAGCGCTGAGAATGGTCACGCTGAGGGTCTCGCCCATCTGAGGATCGACGGCGGCCCCGAAAAAAATCTGGGCTTGAGGGCTGATGCTTCGATTGAGGGCAGTCATTAAATCCTCCACTTCGTGAAGAGTGACATTCGTTCCTCCGGCGATGCTGACGAGAATGTTCGGTGCTCCTTGGAGGAGATGCCCATAATCGAGGAGGGGGTTCTTCAAGGCTTTTGTGAGGGCGTCACTTGCGCGGTTGGGGCCCGTGGATTCACCATAGCCAAAGAGGCAGCGCGCGCCGGGTTCTCCGGCTCCTCGGAGGGCGGAGCTTAGTTCATCAAAGCCGAGTTGGACTAACCCTCGGCGCCTTGCGAGGGCGGTCACGGAGCGGACGGCTTCGCTTAAAATTTGGTCAGATGCGGCGAACGCCTCGCGCATGCCGTCTAATAGTCCCACCGTGCTGCTCATGCGATCGTTCTCAAAGCAAATTAGGATATCTGCGTCTTCGCGGATGGCCGCGAGAGCATCCTCCGCTTGGGCCACTCGTCGTTGGCCCTCAAAGGTAAAGGGGAGCGTTGCAAAAATCACCACCCGCGCGCCTTGATCGCGAGCGAGTCCGGCGAGAAGTCTCGCCCCCCCGGAGCCGGTCCCGCCCCCGAGTCCGACGCAGATAAACACGATATCGGCACCCTGAAGGACTTGGCGGATGGATTCCATGGCCTCTTCGGTAGCCGCACAACCCATCTCTGGATCGCCCCCGGTGCCGAGTCCTCGGGTGGTCTCGATGCCGAGTTGAATTTTCTGAGGGGCGAGGGATTTGTTGAGGGCTTCGCTGTCCGTATTCATCGCCACGGCGGTTGATCCGCCGAGTCCGTCACTGATGATTTGGTTGAGCAGATTAGAGCCAGCACCCCCGAGGCCAATGATTTGAATTCGGTATTCAGCTGGGCTGGCGTTGGAGCGTTGTGGATCGAGCGTAATCATGGAGTTCGGCGGGATATTTTAGAGGAACATTCCGACAAAGGGTAGCTTGCGGAGCAAATTTCGGAACCAACTTCCAGTATTCTGAGGATTGGATTGGCTCCCCAATTTTAGAAGGCCGATGGCGGTGGATAACTCAGGACTTTCAAAAGCAAATGTTGGCCCCGAGCAGTCTTGGGAGTGGGCGAGCTCCGCGGGCATTTCAAAAATGGTCGCGGCGAGTTCTGCCATCCCGAGCGTCTGGCTGGCACCGCCGGTGAGAAAGACGCCCGCGCCAATCTGGGCGAGGATCCCAGCTTCATCGATCCGTCGTTTTAAAATCTCAAAGACTTCGCGCATCCGTACATGAAGAATCGTGTTGAGGACTTGTCGATCAATGACTTTCCCCGTAAAGCCCGTCTCATCTTTGAGAGTGATTTGCGGTTCGACGCCTAGCCGAGGCTGGAGGAGCACGCAGCCTTCGGTAATCTTGAGTTTTTCTGCATGAGTCATCAGAATTCTCAGTCCGATCGAGAGGTCGCTATTGAGGTGATCGCCCCCGACGGGGAGCGACCCACTGAGTTTGATGACCCCGTCCACGTAAACCACATAGTCGGTGGTTCCACCTCCGATATCAATGACGAGGGCGCCGAGATTTTTTTGGTCGGTGCTCAGGACCGCGACCGCTGAAGCCACGGCATTAAAGGCGACGAGCAGAACTTCTGGACCTACTTCTTTGACGCAACGGATGCTATTTTGAATGCGTTTGGTGGATCCGTGGATGATGTGAAACTCTGCTTCTAGCTTGCTGCCGAGCAGTCCGACGGGATTGAGCACGCCGGTTTGGCCATCGATGGAATAATGCTGGAGGATGGAGTGGATAATGTCGTTTTGGCTAGCGACCGGGCATGCTCTGGCCATGGCGATTAAGTCTTCGCAGTCCTCTTCAACGATTTCCTGGCGCTCCCCGGTGATGTCGATCGGGCAGCGGTTGTTGAAGCTTTCGAAGTGTCCACCCGTGACCCCGAGGTAGACCTGGCCGATGCTGACATTGCTTTGTTCCTCTGCCTCCACGAGGGCTTCTCGGATACACTTTCCTGCGGCTTCGATGTCGACGATTTCGCCCTTCCTGACTCCGAAAGAAGTGGCTTTTCCGCAACCGAGAATGTGAACCGTACCCTCGGAGCGAGACTCACCGACGACCACAGAGATTTTTGACGTGCCGATTTCTAGTGCAACAATGATGTGATTTTTAGCCATTGAATTCGAAGTGCTTTTTCCAGGGTTGTGCGGGGGTCGGCGGGGTTTTTGTTTTCGGGGTGGTATCCTTGATCGACGGGAGTGGTGGAGATGGCGTGCGGGTGGGGGTGGGGGGATTCTTTGTGGAGGCCTTCTTTTCTGGGGACGCTGGGCGCGATTTTGAGTTGTTCGCTTTTTCTTCAGATAGCTTTGGCGGAGGGACTTCCGATTCTGGTTGGGTAACAGATGGAGCCTCGGGCTTATTGAGAATCACGGGGACATTATGCTCGGGGATGAGGTTGACCGCTTTAAATTCTTGATGGGAGGGTTCGAGGCTATCGATCACCTGGTTGAGTCGATCCAACTGGGCGTCTAGTCGTTGAAATCCAAAGGTGATTTGGGCGTGCCGTTGGTCGGTGACGATAAGGCAATAACTTTTCCCGAGATCGATATGGCGAATTTGGAACCGTGAATTTTCGCTATTGATCTGGATGAGTTCGAGGGCGGCGAGGATGTTGAATTCGGTGATTCGCTGGCCAGAAGTGAAATTATCGGTAATCACGCCAGAGATCACGGGGAGGTGATAGTATTCGGGGAGAATCACTTGGCTACGAAGGGTCATTCCACGGGCGTCGATGAGGAAAGATCGGGGTGAAGTGGCGAGGTCGTCGGACTTTTTGCTGGTCACCCAAGCGATGGGGCGGCGTTCGACCACTTGAATGCTGAGATGATTGGGGAGGTTTCTGGAGACCTCGGCCTTTTCGACTTGGGGAAGTTTTTCGATGCCGCGTCGAAGATCGTTTAGGTTGATCGTCAGAATATTTTTTCCTTCGACCACGTTTCCTGCGAGGAGGATTTGGTCGCGGGTCAGGGTGCCGTCGGTCTGGACGATGGGGGCACTAATTAAAAGGTCGGGATTTTTCCAAACGAAGCGTGTCCAGCCTTCTTTGGCGGCATAACCGAGGCCCGTGAGAGTCGCCAAGAGGAGAATGGTTTTTCCGATGAATTTGGTGGCGGAGATGAGGCGGCGGCGGCGCTCTTTATCTTCGCGGATATTGACTTCTAGGAGGCGGCCTTGGTAGCTGCTCCGAGTGGAAAGGCGGTGATTTTCTGAGTGACTCATGGGCGAGCAGCGATCGAGAGGTTGATGATTTTCAGACAAAGCTCCGCGTAGCCGATTCCTGCGGCGGCGGCGGCTTCAGGGAGCAGACTGGCCGAGGTCATTCCTGGGATGGTGTTAATCTCGAGGACCACGGGTTGTTGATTTTCGGGGAGGAGGATATCCACTCGGGAATAGACCTTGAGGCCGAGGGCATTTTTGGCAGCGATGGCAATGGACTGGACCCGTTCCCGGAGTTCATCGCTGAGTGCGGCGGGGCAAAAGTGATCGGCTCCCGCGGCGCTGGGATTAAGGAAGTGATATTTATTGGCGAAGTCATAGAATTCCCCGGCTTTTTTTGGGCGAATTTCGATCACTGGTAAGGCTTGGTCCCCGATGATTCCCACGGTGAGTTCGCGACCGTCTACAAACTGCTCGACGAGGAGGTGGTCGCCGAATTTCCAAGCGTTCGCCATCACGGATGCGACTTCGGCGGGATCTTTTACGACGAAAATTCCCACGCTTGAGCCCTCGCGGGGGGCTTTGACGACGAAGGGGAGTTCAAGGCTTGGCTGGTTCCCTTGGGTTAAAATTTCGAAAGGTGCGGTCGGTACTCCCGCGGCGATCAGGGCATTTTTGGTGGCGATTTTATCGATGGCCAACTCGCTTTCCGTGATGCCTTCGCCGGTGTAGGGAATCTTCAGGGATTCGAGAATTCGCTGGATTTGGCCGTCTTCGCCAAAGGTGCCATGGATGACATTGAAAGCGAGATCGACGCCCTCGGGGAGGATGAAGTTTGGTCCCGTGACATCGACTTCGGCGACTGTGGCGCCGAGATGGCGAAGGGCCTCGGCGACCCCTTTACCGGAGGCCAGCGAGACGGGTCGCTCATTGCCTGGGCCGCCCATGAGAACGGCGATTTTCTGGGTATTTAAATGAGAAAGCATCGAAAGAAAGTTGAGGAAATGAGGGAAGGTGGTGGCGGTGATTATTCGTGGATGCCTTTGGTGGTACCGACGATTTGGACTTCGGTCTCGAGGTGAATTCCTCGCTCCTGGAGGGCGGTGGATTGGATGGTTTCGAGGAGATTGATGAGATCGGTGGCCGTTGCACTGCCGGTGTTGACGAGAAAATTTCCATGGACTTCCGAAACCAAGGCGCCACCGATCTTCAGACCTTTTAAGCCGAGTTCTTCGATGAGTTTTCCTGCGGGGCAGAGGGCGGGATTTTTGAAAAAGCATCCCGAGCTTGATTCTCGGGGCTGGGTGGTGCGGCGTTTTTGCGTGGATTGAGCGAGTCTTTCGGCGATTTCCTCGGGGGTGCTTGGGTGCCCGAAGAAAGTCGCGGAGACCGCGTAGTTTTTTTCCAGCGTTCCGCATCGTCGGTAATCGACTTCCATTTCGTGGGGGGTCTTGGTGTGGAAATTTCCTTGAGGATCGATGTATCGGACGCTGACGACTTGCCGAAAGGTTTCCCCGCCCAGCGCCCCTGCATTCATCCGTAATGCGCCACCGACATCGCCGGGAATACCTTCAAACCACTCGAAGCCACCGATTTCGGCATCGCGTGCCGCGTAGGCGAGTTCTTTTTGTTTCACTCCCACACCCGCTTGAATTTGTCCTTCTCGGACCTCGAGTTTTTTAAATTCTCCACGGGTGAGGTGGACGACCACGCCACGAATTCCTCCGTCGCGGACGAGGAGATTGGATCCGCGACCGATGATAAAAATGGGCAGGTCAGAGGTGGAACAATAACGGACCAAGCGGGCGAGTGCTTCCTCGGTTTCTGGCTCCACCCAAAACTGGGCGGGGCCACCGACTCGCATCGTGGTGTGTTTGGCAAGTGGTTCGTAGAGTTTGACCAATCCAGGTCCAACCAAGTCTTGGAGTTCGTCGAGGCGCTGGACATCTTGGGTGAGTTGGGTGGCGACTTCGTGAATGTTGCCCGCTCCCAGACAGACGACGCAATCGCCTGCTTGAATTTGCCGACCGAGTTCGATGACCGTCTTTTTTCGATCGGGTTGAAAGGAAGCGCCGTCGTGGCCCTCACGGAGGAGGGCATCGACAATCGTCTGCCCGCTGATTCCTGGAAGGGGATCTTCGCTGGCGGCATAAATATCGGTGATCAGAGCTTGATCGGCGTCGTGAAAGGCTCGACCAAATTCGTCTTGGAGTTTGTGGGTCCGGGAATAGCGGTGGGGCTGGAACACGCAGAGCAGACGGTTTCTGCCGGTATTTTTTGCGGTCGCTAAGGTCGCCTTGATTTCACTGGGATGGTGGCCGTAGTCATCGACAATCATATACCGAGGGCTTCGGTATTTGATTTCGAAGCGTCGTCGGGCACCCCGAAAAGACTCGAGGGCCTCGGCGATCTTGGCGAAAGGAATGCCTAGTTCCGTGGCGAGGGCGACCACGCCGACGGCGTTGCTGACATTGTGTCGGCCGGGGACATTTAAGGTGATCGCCCCGAGAGGCAAGCCATCGCGAAGCACGCGAAAGGAGGATTGAAAGTCCTTGGTGTGGAGATCATCGAAGCGGTAAAAAGCTCCGCGAGTTTCACCGTAAGAAATCGCGCCTCGATGATCTTGGCAGATCCGAGGAGCGTGAAGATCGTCGGCGCAAAAAAAGACTTTGCCTCGGGTTTGGCTGAGGAGTTTTTGGAAGACCGCTTCGATGGCTGGGAGGTCGGCGTAATAATCGAGATGCTCCTCTTCGATGTTAAGAACGATGGCGTGTTCTGGATGGTAGAGGGCGAGAGTTCCATCGCTTTCATCTCCTTCGGCGACAAGGTGTTCTCCATGCGGATCCCAGTGGGCGTTGGTCCCGAGAATGGGGATTTCTGCACCCACGTAATGGGAAGGAGAGAGGTCGCCGATCTTGAGGACATGGGCGGCCATTGAGGAAGTGGTCGTTTTGCCGTGCATCCCGCAGATGACGATACCCTTTTTACCGTGCATGAGGGCGGCTAAGGCGTCGGCGCGGCGGACGAGATGACATTGGGACTGAAAGGCGGCATCGTACTCGGGATTTCCTCGGCGAATGGCGGATGAGAAGATGACGAGATCGGCACTGCCGAGATGGTCTGCGGATTGAGTGGGGTAGAATTGGAGCCCGAGATTTTCGAGTCGGCTGATCTCGACGGTGCGATTGTGATCTGATCCGCTGACTGTATGTCCGAGGGCGAGGAGGAGGCCAGCGATGCCGCTCATTCCAGAGCCGGCGACACCGATGAGGTGGACGCGGATTGAACCGGTGGTGAGGATATCAGAAAGCAGGGGAGAGGGTGCGCTCATGGGCAGTGTTGGAGAACGGCTTCGGCGACGCGGGTGGCGGCATTTGGGAAAGAGAGGCGAGCGGTGGCGGCGGCCATGGTGGCGAGTGCGTCGGGGTGACTGAGTTGGTCGCAAATTATTTTTGCGAGAATTTCCCCGGTGAGCTGGGATTCTGGAATGAGGATGGCGGCAGCAGCGTTGGCGAAGATTTTGGCGTTGGCGGTCTGATGATCTTCGGCGGCGTGGGGATAAGGAATGAGGATGCTGGGGATGCCGAAGTGGGCGAGTTCGGTGAGGCTGGCGGCTCCGCTCCGAGCGATGGAAAGACTGGCGGCGGAGTAGACTTCTTCCATACGATGATGGAAAGAAGCGACCCAAGCGGGAATGTTGGCTTGGGCGTAGCTGGTTCGCAATCGGTCTTCGTCATCACGGCCACTGAGGTGGATGATTTGCAGTGGTTTTTCGTGGAGGTGAGGCAGAGACTGGAGGACAGCGCGGTTGATTCCTTGGGCGCCTTGGCTTCCGCCCATCACGAGGAGGGTGGGTAGGTCTGGTTGGAGGCCGAGAGTGGTGCGGGCGAGTTCTGGGGTGAGGCGTTGAAGGAGCGAACTGCGGAGTGGGGTGCCAGTGAGAAGCGATTTTCCTTTGGGAAAAAAGCGGGCGCATTCTGCAAATCCGAGGAGGACTTCGGTGGCGAGTCGACCATTGAGCCGATTGGCTTTTCCGGGGATGGCGTTGGATTCATGGACGAAAGTGGGGATTTTTCTGGCGCGACCTCCGAGGATGGGTGCGGTGGAAGTGAAGCCTCCCATACCGAGGACGGCATCGGGGATAAACTTGCGGTAGAGGGATTTCACTTGTTGGAGGCCGGTGCGAAATTTGAGGAGAAACTGGAGGAGGCCGAACGGAGATTTTTTTTGCCAGCCGACGCCTTGGATGCGCTCGATTTGGAATTCGGTACGACCTTGGGTAGCCAAGGCATCGATTTCTTTTTCTGAAGTGATGAGGAGAACTTGGTGGCCGCGAGCGATCAGCACCTCGCCAACGGCTAAGCCTGGGAAAAGATGTCCGCCGGTTCCGCCGGCCGCGATGACGAAGTTCATGAAGTTAGAGGCGAATGATCCGTCGACCTTTTTTTGTGTAAGCGGAGAGGGTGGAGAGGGCGCGTTTCTCCTCTCGTTCGTTGATGCCTTGTTTATAAATGTTGACGAGGATTCCGACGCCGATCAGACAGAAAACCAAATTGGTTCCGCCGTAGCTGATGAAGGGCATGGGCATGCCTTTGTTGGGAAGCACTGCGGTAGTGACGCCGATATTGACCACCGCTTGGAGGCCGATGAGGAAGGTGATCCCGACGCCGAGGAGGAGTCCAAATCGGTCGCGTGCTTTGACGGCAATATAAGAGCCCGCTAAAATGAAGGTGAGGAAAATCGCGACCACCGCGAGGGTGCATCGGAGGCCGAGTTCTTCACCCATTACGGGGAAGATGAAGTCTGTATGGGCGAAGGGAAGGTAGAGCATTTTTTGTCGGCCATTACCGAGTCCGAGACCTTCCACGCCCCCGGAGCCGAGGGCGATCAGGCCTTGTTCAGCTTGGTAGGCGTCGGCGAGATACTTTTCTGGGTAGAGAAAAGCGAGAAAGCGACCGGAGCGCTCGGGCATTTTCCAGATGACTCCGCCGAGCAGAGCGAAACCGAGGAGAACGGTGGGAACAAGGTAACGCAGGCGGGTTCCCGCGATGAAGAGGACTAACAAAGTGGTCACGCCGATGAGGGCGGTCGTGCCGAGATCAACTTCGGCGGCGATTAAGACCATGAGGATTCCTGCGGAAAGGAGCGGGGCGAAAAATCCATAAAAGAAGGGGCGGCTTTGCAAAGATTTATGGGAGAGGAACCAGGCGATCACCGAGACGGCGGCCAGCTTCGCGAATTCGGAAGGTTGGAAACTCATGCCGAGTTTGATCCAGCGTTTTGCCCCATAGTGACTGTGGCCGATGTGGGGGACAAAGCAAAGGAGAAGAAGGATGGCGGCGAGGGCGTAAGCGATCCAAGAGAAGCGGTGGAGGTGATGGTAGTCGATCATCGAGGCAAGGCCACCGAGGAGGAGACCGACACCGAGCCAGACGACCTGACGTTTAAGGAGAAACATCGCGTCTCCGTGGCTTTCGGGGGCAAAGGCCGAGGTGCTCGACATCATGACCAGTCCGAGGGTGATCAGTGCGAGGACCGCGCCGATGAGAAGGTAGACGCTGGTGCTATGAGGTTTCACGAGAAAGAGTTAGTCGATCTTTTTTTGAAGGGTCAGGGTTTTCCCTGGGAGAAGTTTTTTGGGATCGAGTCCTTTGTTGAGTTTGGTCAGTGCTTCGACGGTCAGTCCGTGGGCTTTGGCGATGCTGGTCGCGGTGTCCCCGGCTTTGATCACATAGGTTTTCGGGGGATTCTTTGTGGTGGTTCCAAGGGCTTTTTTTGTTTGGGTGTCGTCCTTTTGGGTATCGGCGGCGATTGGCTTGGGAGCGGTCTTCACCGAAGCAAGGGTCAAGACTTGGCCGGCGCGGAGAACGGCACCCTCTTTGAGGTTGTTGGCGGTGAGCAGATCCTCGGTTTTTATGCCGTTGGCTTGGGCAATTTTCGTGGGATTGTCGCCAGTTTTGACGGTGTATTGTTTGGCGCCGAGTGCGGGAGGCTTGGTGGTGGAGTTGGGCAAGTTGGCTGGACTATCTGGGCGCTTGGTTGGGGCGGTGGTGGGGTCGGGGAGCGAGGAAATTTTTGCGGTGCCAGCGGCGGGAGATTTTGCGGAGGCTGAGATGGGTGCGGGAGGTTGTTCGTGTGCGCGTCGCGAAGATTTGATGCTGTTGAAGGCATAGATTCCGCCGACGGCGACGACATGGAGGATGAGGACAATCACGAATGCAGAGGAGATATTCGTGGTCGTCTCTTCCTCGTAACCGTCGAGCGATTCGTTGGCAGCGGCTCGGGTAGCGGCGCGGAGTTTTTTCTTCGTTCGAGCTTGGACGATCGCGGAAATTTTGGTGAAGAATTTTGGTGTTTTCATTTTTGAGAGAGGGCTTGAACGAGGTCGCGGAATTGGTCTCCGCGGTCGGCGTAACTGGTGAACATATCGAAGGAGGAGGTGCCGGGGCTGAGGAGAACGGTGTCGCCGGGTTGAGCGAATTGGCGGGCGAGGTCGAGGGCGTCTTTAAGGGATCGACCGGCATGAAGGACGGGCAGATGATTTTGCCAAAGCGAGGCGATTTGATCGGCCATTTCTCCGAGAACCACGACTGCCTTGCAGCGTTCGGCGACGAGGGTGGAGAGAGCGGAGTAATCGAAGCCTTTGTCCTTGCCACCCGCGATGAGAATGACTGGTCGGGTTTGGGAGAGGAGGGCCTTTTCGACGGCGTCGGGGTTGGTGCCTTTGGAGTCGTTGACGTAGTCGACGCCTTGATAATTACCGATGAATTCGCAGCGGTGGGGGAGTGCGACATAGGCGGAGAGTGGGGCGACCATTTGGGGAAAGGTCAGGCCATGAATCCAGCCGACCGCGAGTGCCGCCATGAGATTTTCCGCGTTGTGGACGCCGCGCAACTGGGTTTGAGAAAGGGAGAGAACGGGTTGATCTCGGAAGAAAATGGTCTGGGCGCGGAGTTCGAAGTCAGCACCTGTGGTGTAGGCGCTGAAGGTGAGTTTTTGGGCTTTGATATTGGGGAGATGGTCGCGGAAATTGACCACTGCCCAGTCGTCCGGCGTTTGATTTTCGAAGATGCGGATTTTTGCTTGGAAATAGGCATCGACCGAGGGATAGCGATCGAGGTGATCGGGGGCGAATCCTAGCCAGACGGCGATCTTGGGGTGGAAGCGTTGGATGGATTCGAGTTGGAAAGAACTGACTTCGAGGGTGACGATATCGAGATGGGGGGTGGCACGAATTTTTGAAGAGAAAGAGGGGCCGATATTGCCACAGGCGACTGTTTTGACCCCTGAATCGGTGAAGAGTTTTTCGACGAGTTCGGTGGTGGTGGTTTTGCCATTGGTGCCGGTGATGGCGACGATCGGGCAGGGGCACATTTGGGAGGCGAGTTCGAGTTCGCCGATCATGGCGATGCGGCGGCGAATGAAGTTTTGAACGAGGGGGACGGAGGGATCGATTCCTGGGCTAAGGACGGCGAGTTGGTAGGAGCCTTGGGCGCTTGCTTGTTCGGCGTCGGGGCCTGCGAGGAGGCGGATCCCTTGTTTGGCGAGGGTCTGGATTTTCTTTCTGAGGAGGGGTTCTTCTGCGGTATCAAGGATCGTGATCACGGCGCCCTCCTCGTGAAGCAGTTGGGCGGCGGCGGCACCACTTTCGCCGGCCCCGAGAACGGCGATGGATTGATTGTGGTAGAGCGCATTCACCGGAGTTTGAGGGTAGCTAAACCGAGCAACGAGAACATGATGGAGAGGATCCAGAAGCGAACGATCACGGTATTTTCCTTCCACCCTTTGAGTTCGAAGTGGTGATGAATGGGGGACATGAGAAAGACGCGTCGTCCTTCGCCGTAGATGCGACGGCTGATTTTGAACCACGAGCGTTGAATGAGAACGGAGAGGGCTTCAATGACGAAGACGCCTCCGACGACGATGAGGAGCATTTCTTGTTTGGTGCAGATCGCGACCACGCCGAGCATTCCGCCGATGGCAAGGGAGCCGGTATCGCCCATGAAGACTTTTGCGGGGTGGCAGTTGAACCAGAGGAAGCCGAAGGAGGCGCCGACCATGGCCATGCAGACCACTGCGAGTTCGCCAGCGAGTGGATAAAAAGGAATGTCTAGGTAGGTGGCGATTTTGAAATTGCCAGCGACATAGGCGAGGACGGCGTAAGTGAGCGCGCTGGTGCAGGTGCAACCGGCGGCGAGTCCATCGAGGCCATCGGTGAGGTTTACGGCATTGGAAGAGCCCATAATGACCACGGCATAAAAGATCACCGTAAAAAGACCAAGATTGAGGATGAGAGGGGTTTTTGAGAAAGGAATAAACAATTCGCGCGCTTGGACTTCGGTGGCTGGATTGAGGAGAAAGTAAGCGGTGACAATGACTGCTAGAAGGCCTTGGGCGAGGAGTTTGGTTCGTTCGCTGACTCCCGCGGAATTCTTTTTGGCGACTTTGAGATAGTCGTCTAAAAACCCGAGGGCACCACAATAGAGGAGGGTGAAGAGGACTAACCAGACCGCGCTGTTGTCGGGGCGAGCCCAAGCGAGAGAGGAGAAGACGACCGTGCCGAGGATGAGGACGCCACCCATCGTGGGGGTTCCGGCTTTTTTGCCGTGGAGTTCGAAGAGTTTATTAATTTCCTCTTTGGTGCGAATGGGTTGACCAATTTTCAGCGAGACGAGGCGGCGAATCACCCAATTGCCCCAGAGCAAAGAAAGGAGGAAAGCCGTTACGGCGGCAGCGATTGCCCGGAAAGTGATGTATTGGAATACGTTAAGAGCCCGAAGGAAATCGAGTTCGGGAAACTGCAGAGGCAGTTTATGGAGGAAATACATCATTGGGCGGCTAATCCGTTGAGGATGAGCTCCATTTTAGCGGAGCGGCTTCCTTTGATGAGGACCAGATCTTCTGGTTGGGCGAATTGGAGGAGTGCTTGGGTGGCCTCGGCGGTGGATTCCAGTCGGAGGACTTGGGTGAGGCCGGCAGCTTCGGCGGCGTCGGCAATCCAGCGGGCGTCTTGGCCGACGGTGATGAGACGGTCGATGGGGAGTTGGGCGACGGTTTGGCCGATGAGTCGGTGGGATGCTTCCGCTTGGTCGCCGAGTTCGCCCATTCTTCCGAGAACGGCGATCCGCTGACCTTCTGAGGGCAAGGTCGCGAGGGTTTGGAGTGCGGCGACCACGGACTCGGGGTTGGCGTTGTAGGTATCGTCGAGGAGATGAATTCCGCGAATGATTTTCTGTTGGAGGCGACCGGGGGTGAGGCGAAGTTTGGCTAAGCCGGTGGCGCAGGCGGTGAGAGAGAGTCCTGCGGCGATGCCTGCGGCGGTGGCGAGGACGGCGTTCAGGACCATGTGGCGGCCTGGTACGGGGAGGTTGGCCTCGGCGACTTGGCCGTGGGCATGGAGGAGAAAGGAGGTTCCGGTGAAGTGGGGAGTCAAATTACTGGCGAAGACTTCACCGAGGTCGATGCCGGCCAAGACCACCGAAGCGCGCGTTCGGTTGGTGAGGGTTGGAGTGTAATCGTCATGAGCGTTGAGGATGAGCGTGCCGGTGGAGGGAAGGGCTTCGGCGAGGTAGCCTTTTTCGTGAGCGATGGCGTCGCGAGTGTGAAGGAATTCCAGATGGGCGGTGCCGATATTCGTAATGATGGCGATTTCTGGAGCGACGATTTTGGCGAGTGGAGCGGTCTCGCCTGGGTGATTCATGCCGATTTCGAAGACCCCGAATTGATCGGAGGACTGGGCTTGGAGGAGGGAAAGAGGGACGCCGAGATGATTGTTTAAATTGCCTGCGGTTCCCGTCACTTGAAAGGTTTCGCGAAGGACGCTGAGAGTGAGATCTTTGGCGGTGGTCTTTCCGCTGCTTCCGGTGACGGCGAGTGCGCGGAGGGGAAGTGTCTGCCGATAGTGGGTGGCGAGACTTTGCAAAGCTTCGAGGGTATTGGAGACAAGAATGACGGCGAAGTCGGCGGGGAGATTTGGGGGAATTTCCTCGACAATGGCGCCGATGGCGCCTCGTTGGGCGGCTTCATGGACGAGGCGATGGCCATCGAAGTTTTGACCGCGAATGGCGATGAAGAGGTCGTTGGGTTGAAGCGAACGAGTGTCGGTGGAAAGATTTTGGATGGAAACGGTTTTCGACCCCGCGACCAGATTGCCGGTGGACCACTGAGCGACTTGGCTGAGAGTGGTTGGATCCATTATTCGATGGATTCGAAGCTCTTGGCTTCTAGTGCTTGGGTGGCGATGGCGACATCGTCGAAGGGGGCGGTGTGGTCGGCAAACTCCTGATAAGCTTCATGGCCTTTTCCGGCGATGAGAACGATGTCTCGAGGACCGGCGAGGGAGATGGCTTTGAAGATGGCTTCCTTGCGATCGACGACGACATCGTAGCGGCCTTGGGCGAGGCCGGGTTCGATTTCGGCGATGATTTCGCGGGGGTCTTCTTGGCGTGGGTTATCTGAGGTGACGAAAGCGAAGTCGGCGTATTGATCGACGACCGCGCCCATTTTGGGTCGTTTGGAGCGGTCTCGGCTGCCCCCGCATCCGAAGACCACAATCAGGCGAGCGGGGTGGAGTTCGCGGCAAGTTTTGAGGACATTTTTTAGGGCGTCGTCGGTGTGGGCATAATCGACAAAGACGCGAAAGTTGCGTTGAGCGGGAACGGCTTCGAGGCGACCGGGGACGGGAGGGGCTTTGGCGAGGGCAAGGACGCTTTGGCGGACCTCGATTCCGAGAGCGGAGGCACCGGCGATAGCGGAGAGGGAGTTGTAGACGTTAAATTGGCCGATTTGCGGGAGGCGAACGAGGTAACTTTTGCCTTCGGCGTCGAGTTGGTAGCTGGTTCCATTGAAATCGATGCGGACATTACTGGCTCGGAAGTCGGCTCGGGCGCTGACGCCGTAGGTGAGTACGGCGGTGTCTTTTTCGATGCGGGTGGCGAGTTGACTGCCGTGGCGGTCATCAATATTGAGCACGGCCTTCCCGATTTTTTTCTTTTGGGAACTGAGAGCGGTGAAGAGTTGGGACTTGGCCTCATAATAGGCGTCCATTGTTTGATGATAATCGAGGTGATCTTGGGTGAGATTGGTAAAGATGGCGGTGTCAAACTCCACTCCTCGGACTCGTGATTGATCGAGGGCGTGGGAGGAGACTTCCATGGCGACGGCCTTGCAACCGGCGGAGTGCATTTGCCAGAGAAGATTATGGACATCAAGGGATTCGGGGGTCGTTCTGGTGGCGGGAAGGATGCGGTCGCCGACTTCGTAGCGGACAGTGCCGATGAGACCGCAGCGGCGGAGTTCCGTTTCACAGATATGCTTGAGGAGAAAAGTGGTGGTGGTTTTCCCGTTGGTACCGGTGACGCCAGCGACCTTGAGAGAGTGCGAGGGATTTTTATAAAAAGTGGCAGCGAGATCAGCGAGAGCGAAGCGGGTATTGGGGACGACAATATGGGTCGCTTTGGTGCGAAAGCCTGAGGATGTGCTGACGATGGCTTCGGCGCCAGCGGCGATGGATTGCTCAATGAATTGAGATCCATCGTGGTTTTGGCCTGGAAGAGCGACGAAGAGACTGCCTGGTTTGACGCGTCTGGAATCGTAAGCGATGGCGGTGATCTCGCGGTCGATGGGACCGGAGATATTTGGGGAGTTTAAATTAGCGAGAAGATGTTCCAGCTTCATGGGTGGGGATTTCTTCCTCCTGATTTGCCTTGTTTGGCGATGATTCCGCTTTGGGCGTCTTCGTAAGACGGAGTTAGATCGAGATACTTGGCGGCGCGGGCGGCGATGCGGGAAAAAACGGGAGCGGCGACGAGGCCCCCGACATCGAGATCGGGCCGAGTAGATTTGGCTTCGTCGATGAGCACGAGCATAACGAATGCGGGGTCATTGGCGGGCATAAAGCCAACGAAAGAGCAGACATGTTTATCGTGGGAGTAGAGGCCCTTTTCGAGTTTTTGAGCGGTCCCAGTTTTTCCAGCGACTACGAATCCTGGGACTTGGGCATTTTTTGCGGTGCCTTTTTTGCTGGCGACTTCGATGAGGGCGAGGCGGACTTGGTCGGCGACCTTCTTGGAGACGGCTTGGCGAACTTGGCGAGGGGGAAAAGCGGTGATGACCGTGCCATTTTCGTCGGTGATCTCGCGGACAATTTGGGGGATCATGAGAGTCCCGCCATTGGCGATGGTCGCCATGGCAGCGACGATTTGGATGGGGGTGGCGGCGACTTCTTGTCCGATGGGCATGCGGGTGATGGAGATTTTGCTCCAAGTGTGAGGAGGGTGGATGACTCCCCGAATTTCTCCTGGGAGGCTGACGCCTGTTTGGACGCCGAATCCGAAGCGGTGAATATAGTCGAAGAATTTTTGATCGCCGAGGCGCATGGCGAGTTTGGCGGTGCCGATGTTGCTGGAGTGGACGAGGATATCGTTGACGGAGAGGTCGGCGTAGGAGTGGTGATCCTTGAGATTGCACCATTGGTAAAAGCCATTTTCGCAATTGATCATCGAATCTGGATTGCAGAGGCTTTGATCGAGAACGGCGGCGACGGTGACGATTTTAAAAGTGGAACCTGGCTCGACTTGGGCGGAGACGGCGAGGTTCATCCGATTGATTTCTTTTACGCCTTCTTGGACGTTGAGATTAAAGTTTGGCCGATTGGCGAGGGCGAGAATTTCGCCAGTTTTGGGATCGAGCATCACCACCGTCGCCCCCTTGGGGCGAAGTTCTTTGATCGCGGCGTCGAGTTCTTGTTCGACGATATTTTGCAAACCCATATCGACCGTCAGGCTGACGTTATATCCTGCGAGTGGTGGGTGATCGGAGCTGCTTTTGACCTCGACGGTCTCACCCCGGCGGGTTCTGACGATATCGCGGGAACCATCGTGTCCGCTGAGGAAGGAGTCCATGGTCATCTCCACACCGTCGACCCCTTTGCTTTCGTTGTTCACAAAGCCGACGACGTGGCAAAGCATCTCGTTGTTTGGGTAGAGGCGATTTCCTTCGACCTCGAAGGAAACGCCGCGCAACGCTTTGGCTTCGGTGAGGCGCGATTTGATTTCTTCGACGAGATGAGCGCCGAGATTTTTTTTGAGGACGATGTAGGGGGAGAGTTCTTTTTTTTCGGGATCGGTGGAGGGACGGATGCGGGTAAGTCGTTCGAGGATTGGGGCTTGGGGTAAATTGAGGGAAGACGCGAGTAACTCGGAGAGGAGCTGGGGATTTTTGACTAAGGTGGCATCGAGCACCAGAGTTTGGACGGGCACATTTTGGGCGAGGGCTTCACCGCGACGGTCAGTGATCACGCCCCGGCGAGCTGGGAGGCGTTGGCGTTCTCCTTGATTGGCGGTGGCTTTATCGACGTAGGAATCGTGTTGATTTACTTGGACGAAGACCAAGCGAGTGGAGAGGAGGGTGAAGATGAAGGTGGTGAAAGCGCAGACCCAAACCATCCTTCGTTGAGGGGCGGCGTTCACTCTGGTTTCCTTTCGTTGGCGACGGGTCGAAGGCCAGCCGTGCCTGAGATGGGAGGGGTGGCATCGATGTTAAAGACATCAACGGGGGTAATGGGCTTGAGTTGAAAGCGATTGGCTTGTTGAGATTTTTCGAGGGCGGCGGTGGAGGTGAGTTGGGAAATTTCTGTAGTGGCGCTTTCATTTTGGCGCTTGAGGCTCCGCAACTCGCTTTGGCACTTAGTGATTTTGAGCGCGGTGCTGATCATCTGGTTTTTTTTACAGATGTAAGTAACTCCGCTGGTGCAGATTATGGCGAGGATCAGTCCGAAGGCGAAAATTTTGCCGGTGGGGATGTTGTTGGAGGAGTGGCGGCGGCGATTGTCAGGCATAAGCAATCCTTTCAACGACGCGGAGCTTGGCGCTTCGCGATCTAGGGTTAGATTTTTGCTCCGAGGGAGAAGCGATCAGAGGTTTTTTGGTGATTGCCTGAAAGATGTGGAGGGGATTTGGGCGGGGGGCTGGCCATTCTGGGCGATCGAGAAAAGGGGTGGATCGTTCCTTGAAGAAAGTTTTCACGATTCGATCTTCGAGACTGTGAAAGGTGATGACCGCGAAGCGACCGAGGGGAGCGAGGCGATGAGAAAAAGTGGTGAGGCCTTCGAGGAGGACATCGAGTTCGCGATTGACGGCGATGCGGAGCGCTTGAAATACGCGGGTCGCAGGGTGGGTGGGGCCGCGTCGAGGCGAGGCGGATTCGACGGCATCGGCGAGTTCTTTTGTGGTGGAGAATGGTTTGTGGAGGCGGTCTTGAACGATCCGTGAGGCGATGCGTCGGGCGGCGGGTTCCTCGCCGAGATCGCGAAAGAGATTACGGAGAGATTCTTCCGCCATCGTGTTGACGAGGTCGGCGGCACTGAGTGGGTTGTTGGGGTCCATTCGCATGTCGAGTGGGCCATCCCGCATAAAGCTGAAGCCGCGCTCTGGGGTATCGAGTTGGTGGGAGGAGACGCCGAGATCGAGGAGCACCCCATCGACTTGGCGGATGCCAAGTTGATCGAGGAGAGGGCCGATCTCGGCGAAGTTCCCTTGAATGGATTGAAAATTGCGGGTGTTTGAACTGAGGTGACTTGTCGCGTACGCGAGGGCGGAGGGATCTTGATCGACGCCGATCACCTGGGCACCGGCAGCGAGGAGGGCGGCGCTGTGACCACCTCCGCCAAGGGTGCCGTCGATGATGAGTCGTCCCGATGCTGGGGCGAGGAGGCGAAGGACTTCTTCGAGTAAAACTGCCCGATGATATTCGGAAGTAGTTTTAGGAGAATCAGTTAAGGTTTGGTTGGATTGGGCGTTTTGGGAATGCACGGTCTCTGCGTTCATATGCCGTATCTCCCGAGTAAAAGTTCCGTGCGGTCATCCGTCTCAGTGTGTTTAGAGTCGAAGTCTTTGGCGTTCCAAATGTTAAAAGTGTCAATGGCGCCCGAGAGGACCACGGCGTCGTCGATTTCCAGGCGTTTGCAGAATTCTTCGGGGATGGAAATGCGGCCTGCTTTGTCGAGTTTGACGAGGCGAAGATTGCGACCGAAGAGATGGAGAAATTGGGAGCGGGCTTCGGGAGACAGTCCTTCACTGGCCGAGGACTTGATGCGATCGACCTCCGTGCGAGGCATGACGGAGATACAACGATCTAAGGTTTTGCAGATCATGAAGAGATCGACCTCTTGGCCGAACCGCCAACCTGAGGGGATGGTGATGCGATTTTTGCCTTCGATCCGATGACGGAACTCGCCCGCGAACGCGGGAGCATCGGAGTTCAGAATGGTCGTGGGCATGGGTTGTGAGTTTTTTAAAGTTCGGAAAATCTCCTGTGCGTCCCGAACCGCCCCAATCTGTCCCAATTTAACCCAAAAAGGTCAAAGCTTTTTCTGATTTTGTTTTTGGCGGGGGGCGGCGGTGGTGCTGGGGATTTTCGCGAGTTGGCAAATTAAGGATTATCCTGAGACTTTCGGGTCAAAGTGAACCAGCGCTTGCAGAAAGTGGTTTGATGGTCTTGGATCGAAATTTTATGATTGGGCATAAGCAAAAGCATCTTTTGGAAATTTCGCGGCAGTTTCAGATTCATGGGGAGATTTTGCATGCTGAGTCGTGTAAAGTGGGGCATATCAATGAGACCTACACGGCGACCTACGATCAAGGTGGGACGAAGGTTCGTTACATTCACCAGCGGATTAATCACGAGGTTTTCAAAGATCCAGCGGGGGTGATGGATAATCTTTTGCGAGTGACCAAGCATCTTCGGGGCAAGTTGGCGGCGAGTGGGACGAAAGATTTGACGCGGCGAGCCTTGACGATTGTGCCGACGAACGATGGGCGGTCATTCCATCGGACAGCGGAGGGGCAATATTGGCGGACATTTGTTTGCATCGAGAGGGTCCGAACCTTTGAAGCGGTGGAGACGGCTAGCCAAGCGTTTGAGGCTGGCAAAGCTTTTGGGGAGTTTCAGAGTTTGCTGGTTGATTTGCCGGGTGAGCGTTTAGTGGAAACGATTCCGCACTTTCACAATACGCGAAAGCGTTTTGACGCATTGGTGGCATCGTCGGAGGCGGATCGGTCGAACCGGGCGATTTCAGCACAGGCGGAGATTGATTGGGCGTTGAAGCAGGAGTCGATCGTGGACGTCGTTTTATCGGCATTGGCGAAGAAGCGCATCCCTGAGCGGGTCACGCATAACGATACGAAGTTCAACAATGTGATGTTGGATGTGGATTCTGGGCAGGCGATGTGTGTGGTTGATTTGGACACGGTGATGCCGGGAAGTTCGCTCTACGACTTTGGGGATATGATCCGAACCACGACCAGTCCGACATTAGAAGACGAGTTAGATTTAAGCAAAGTGCGGATGTGTCAGCCGATGTATAAAGCGTTGGCGCGCGGATATTTAGAAGCGGCGGGGGGATTTTTGACTAAACAGGAGCGGGCGTTGATAGCCTTTAGTGGACGACTGATTACTTACACGATCGGGTTGCGTTTTTTGACCGACTATTTGGAGGGGGACAATTACTTTCGAGTGCACCGTGCGCAGCACAATTTGGATCGTTGTCGGACGCAATTTCGGCTGGTGGAGAGTATTGCGAAGCAGGAGGAATCGATGCAAAAGTTTGCGGACAGCATTTAGGGGGGGGACTGGCAAAAATTCAGTTGGGGGAGTTGGGGCTTGCGGTGAGTAAAGAAAGGGGGAGAAGTGAGGGATGATCATTGGAATTCCGAAAGAGATTAAGGCCCAAGAACATCGCGTAGGACTGTTGCCTAGCTTGGTTTATCAGTTGTGCCAGCGTGGGCATCGGATTTTGGTGGAAAAGAGTGCGGGTGCGGGTTCGGGATATGCGGATGCGGAGTATGCGAAGGCGGGTGCGGAAGTGGTGATCAAGCACGAAGAAATTTTCGAGCGATCGGAGATGATTGTGAAGGTGAAAGAGCCTTTGCCAGAAGAGTATGGGTTGCTGCGTGCCGAGCAGATTTTGTTTACCTATCTTCATTTAGCGGCGAGTCGATCGTTGACCGAGAGATTGATGGGGGCTGGGGTTACGGCGATTGCCTATGAGACCGTGGAAGTGCATCGGCGTCTGCCATTGTTGGAACCGATGAGTGAGATTGCGGGTCGGATGTCGATCATTATGGGGGGGTATTTTCTGGCGAAGCAGAATGGGGG
>JBAWZW010000036.1:0-21089 GCA_037142835.1 Verrucomicrobiota bacterium | reverse complement strand
GGGATATGGGGAGTGGAGCGGCGAAGTGGGGGTGATAGTTGGCCAAGGGAGAGGGGGAGTTTTAGAGTGGGGAGAGTGAGGGTATGGGTGTGGAGAGTGGATGGGGGATGGAACATTTGTGTCGACGCGGGGAGTGGTGGGGGTGAAGTTTGGAGTTTTTCTGTGAACAACTTATCGGCTGAGCAATATCGTCAATTAGAGGAATATCTAAAGGGATTTGGGGGTCCCGAAATGGCGTTGGGGCGATTGTTGGTGAAGAAGTCGGCGGTGAACGGATTGGAGAGGTATCAGCGTGGGGTGGGGTTTCGTGGGAAGGTGAAAGACGTGCGAATTTTTCGGGTGAAGCTGCAATACTCTGGAGGAGGATGGGAGGGGGAATGTTCGGGGTGTGATGGGGCTGACTGTGGGCATCAGTGTGCGGTGGCGATCCGGGTGGAGCTGGAGAACCAGCCAAAGGAAGAGCCCGTGAGTGAGGGGAAGAAGCGGGAGATTGAAGTGGGAGCGAAGAGGGAAGCGGGTACGAAAGTGGAGATTTTATTTGGGGACCGACTAGGGCGAACATTGAGTGCGGAGGAGAAGCGGGTGGCGGCGGCGGTGGACAAAATATTTAGGGAGCATCGGGATGCCTCCTATTTGACGGAGGCGGTGTTGGAACCGGTTACGGGGATTCGGGCGTCGTGGAATTGGAATTCGGTACGGATCTGGGATCGTTCACCGCGGACGCCGTGGGAGACTTGGCTGTATCTGGCGCTTTATTTGAGCAAGATTGAGCACCGTTGTCCGCAGGCCTTCGTTCAGGTGACGAAGGGGGAGGAGATTGAGCAACTGACCGCGGAGTGGGAGCGTCGGGAGGCGGTGGAGAAGTGGGCGGCTTGGTTGCGGGATCTTGCGGATCGTCCGAGTGCGGAGATGGAGGCGTTGGTGCGTTTGCGGATTCGATTGACGGAGAAGGGTTTGAAGTTGGAGTCGAGCAAAGGGGAGGGGGGAGATTTTTCGGAGATTAAAGCGCATGCTTTTACGAGATTGGTATCGGCGGGGCATCGTGGGCACCTCCCGGTGGAGGAGAATTCCTTGGCACTTTGGCAGGCGTATTACACGGGTTTTGAGAGTCGAGCTTTTCGAGGATTTGAGGAGCCGGATACGGTGCGGGTCTTGAATCAGGTGCTGCGGCAGCCGGGATTTGAGGGGCAAGTGGTGGGGGTGAGTGGGAGGGTATTGGAGTGTTTTGAGGAGCGGCTGGAGTGGCGGGTGGAAGTGGATGGGGAAGAGCGGGTGAACTATCGGCTGGAGTTAGTGCTTCCTGGGGGGAAGACGCCACCGCCGGCGTTGTTGGTCGTGGATGGGACGACGTCGATTTATCTGATGTCCGAGGGATATTATTGGGGGCCCCCGATTGGGCGATTGGCGTCGGAGAAGGGGAAGATGATTGTGCCTGCGGAGGCCTTGGAGACGAGTGAGGGGTTGGGATTATTGGATCGGCTGGGGGTGGAGGCACCGGAGAGGATGAAGCGGAGGGTACGGACGGTGATTTTGCGGGCGGTATTTCGGTGTCAATTGGCGAAAAACGCTGTGGGTGGTGGAGAGCAACTCTTGGTGAAGATTGACGCGGAGAACAGTGATGGAGAGGTGGTTGGTTCGTATGAGTTCAATCAGTGGACGTTTTGGGGACATCCTTCTGGGGAGGCGGATGTCTTGACTCGCTTGGATCGTCGGGGGATGGAGAAAGTGCCCGACTTGGTGGATCTGCTGCGGGTGAACTGGGACAGTCGTCAGGTGATGTGGAGTCGGACATTAACCAAGCAATTTGCGACTCAATTTGCGGAGTGGTTGGAGTGTGTGCCGAAGGAGATTGAGGTCAGATTGGATGGGGAATTGGGATCGATTCGGGAGGAGCCGGTGGAAGCGACGGTGAAGTTGGAGGTGGAAGAAGCGGGGATTGACTGGTTTGATTTGCGGGTGGCCTTGGATGTGGCGGACACCACATTAACGTCGGAGGAATTAAAATTGTTGTTGGATGCGCGTGGGGGGTATGTGCGGATTGGGGAGAAGGGGTGGAAACGGTTACGGTTTCAGTTGAGTGAGGAGGATGAGAAGCAGCTCGCGGATTTGGGGTTAGATGCGCGGGATTTTTCGAGTGAGCCGCAGAGGTTGCATGCGTTGCAATTGGCGGGAAAGAAAGCGGCGAAGCGGATGCTTTCGGAGCCCCAAGCGGTGGCGATTGAGCGAAGAGCGATGGAGATTCAAACGCGGGTGCGTCCTGATTTGCCGGTGGGGATGAAGGCGGAATTGCGACCTTATCAATTGGAGGGATTTCATTTTCTGGCGTACCTTTCGACCAATCATTTTGGGGGGATTTTGGCGGATGACATGGGGTTAGGAAAGACCGTGCAGGCGTTGGCGTGGATCTTGTGGTTGAAGGAGCAACCGGAGGAGAAGACGCGAGCGAGTTTGGTGGTGTGTCCGAAGAGTGTGACGGATAACTGGGTGGCGGAGGGGGGGAAATTTGCGCCGGGCTTAGTGGTGGAAGTGATTCCGCGTGGGGTGGGAGCGGCTGAGGCGGTGAAATTGGCGAGGAGCGGGGCGGATATTGTGGTGATTAATTACGCGCAGTTGAGGAGTTTAGAAAAGGCCTTGGTGGCGGGGCCGTGGATGGCGGTGATTTTGGATGAGGCGCAGTATATTAAAAATCCTGATTCGCAGACGGCGAAGGCGGCGTGGGGGTTGCGATCGGCGCATCGTTTGGCGTTGAGTGGGACACCGATCGAGAATCGGCTTTTGGATTTGTGGAGCATCATGGGGTTTGCGATGCCTGGGGTATTGGGGCGTCGGGCAGCGTTTGCGAAGTCATTTGATCAGCGGAGCGATCCGTTTGCGCGGAATCGGTTAGCGGCGCGGGTGCGGCCATTTGTTTTGCGGCGGACGAAGAAAGAAGTGGCGAAAGATTTGCCGGAAAGAACTGAGGAGGATTTGCACTGTGAAATGGAGGGGGAGCAAGCGACGATTTACCGAGCGGAGTTGAAGAGGGCGAGGGCGGCGTTATTAAATATCAAGACGAGTAAAGAGTTGGATAAGAAGCGTTTCAACATTTTGACCTCGTTGCTGCGGTTGCGGCAGATTTGTTGTCATCAGGCGTTGGTTACGGGGAAGAGGGAATCGATGGAAAGCGCGAAATTGACCGCCCTCTTTGACTTATTGGAACCGATCATTGAGGAGGGGCATAAGGTCTTGGTGTTTTCGCAGTTCATCGAGATGTTGGGAATTATTCGGGAGGAGATTGAGAGGCGAAAGTGGGCTCATTTTATTTTGACTGGGGGGACAGAGGATCGGGGGAAACTGGTGCGAGAATTTCAGGAGAGTGAAGGTGGGGGGGTCTTTTTGATTTCGCTACGGGCGGGGGGATTTGGGTTGAATTTGACGGCGGCGAGTTATGTGGTGCTTTACGATCCGTGGTGGAATCCTGCGGTGGAGAATCAGGCGATTGATCGGACGCATCGGATTGGGCAGACGCGACAAGTCTTTGCTTATCGGTTGATTATCAAGGAGAGCATTGAGGAAAAAATCCGCAAGCTTCAGCAGAGCAAGAGCGCCTTAGCGGAAGACATTCTGGGTGAGGAGAGTTTTACGCGGGCGTTGAGTTTGGATGATTTTCGTTTTTTGCTGGGGGATTAGGGGAGAGTTGGCGGGGTTTGGGTGGAGTGAATGAAAGCGCGAACGGCGTCTTGGATGGAGGCGCCGACTTGGGCGAGAGGGGTGACGAATTTGGGGGTGAACCAGGGGAAAAAGCCGATGAGATCGTGGGTGACGAGGACTTGGCCGTCGCAGTGTTTTCCCGAGCCGATGCCGATGGTGGGGATTTTTAGGGTGGCGGTAATTTGTTGGGAGACATCGGCTTGAACGAGTTCGAGAACTACGGCGAAGGCACCGGCGGCTTCGACGGCGAGGGCATCGTCGAGGAGTTTGGCGGCGTCGGCGGGGGTCTTCCCTTTTATCTTGTAAGCGCCTTCTTCGCGGATGCTTTGGGGGAGCATACCGATGTGAGCCATGATGGGAATGTGGTGAGCGGCGAGGGCGGCGATTTGAGGGGCGTGAGAGGCCCCGCCTTCGAGTTTGACGGCATCGGCGCCGGCGGAGAGAAGGCGTTGGGCATGGGCGACGGCTTGATCTGGGGTGGAGTAAGTATCGATGGGGAGATCGGAGACGATCATAGCGTGTTTGGATCCGCGGGCAACGGCGGCGGTGTGGTGGACGATGTCATCGATGGTGACATAGGTGGTATCTGGAAAGCCGAGCACCACCATGCCGAGAGAATCGCCGACGAGGAGAATATCGATACCTGCTTCGTCGAGGAGGCGAGCGGTGGGGTAATCGTAGGCGGTGAGGACGGCGAGTTTTTCGCCCCGGAGTTTTCGACTGGAGAAGAGAGCCGGAGTCATAAAGTGGCGATGGTGGAGAGAGGGGAAGCGATAATTTTAAGAAAATTCTCGTGAAAAAAGATCGACGGTGGCGGGGTCTTGGAGGGAGGCGAGGAGGTTGGCAACTGTGAGATGTTGGCCTGGGAGAATGAGATGGGGGCAGATATCGGCGAGGGGGGTGAGGACGAAGCGTCGGAGGTGGAGTCTGGGGTGGGGGATGACGAATTCGGCGTTGGAGAGGACGAGATTTCCGGCGTAGAGGATATCGAGATCGATGGTGCGGGGGGCGTTGCGTGGTCGTTTGGAGGGGCGACCGAAGTCGGATTCGATGTGTTGGAGGGAGTCGAGGAGGGAGATGGGTTGGCCGTGGAATTCGACCTCGATGACGGCATTGAGATAAGCACCGGCATCTGGGGAGGAGGCGACGGGTTCGGTTTGGTAGATAGGGGAGGAAAGAATCGGGAGAGAAACGCCGGGAATTTGGAGGATGCGAGATTGGGCTTGGTGAAGGTGGGCGAGGCGGTCACCGAGATTGGAGCCGAGGGCGATACCGGCGCGCATTAGTGGGAGAGTGGTGGGAGGGAGGGGATCATTTTAGGCCGAGGACATCCTGCATATCGTAGAGGCCTGGGGGTTGGGTATGAGCCCAGAGGGAGGCGCGGAGAGCCCCATGGGCAAAGGTTTCGCGATTGGAAGCTTTGTGGGTGAGTTCGATGCGTTCGCCTGGGGTGGCGAAGATCACCGTGTGATCGCCGACGACATCGCCACCGCGGATGGCGTGGAGGCCGATTTCGTTGGGGGAGCGTTCGCCGACGATGCCGTGGCGTCCGTGGCGGACATCCTTTTGGTATTGGAGGTGGCGGACATCGGCCAAGATTTCCGCGAGTTTTTTGGCGGTACCGCTGGGGGCATCTTTTTTGAGGCGGTGATGCATTTCGACGACTTCGAGGTCGAAATCGGGGCCGAGAATTTCGGCAGTTTTTTGGGTGAGAAAGAAGAGGGTATTGACGCCGATGCTGTAGTTTGGAGCGAAGACGATGGGGATTTGGGTGGAGGCGTGATGGATGGCGTTGATTTGGGAATCGGAGTGACCGGTGGTGCCGATGACGAGAGTTTTTTGGGATTCGAGGCAGAGAGCGAGGACGGATTCGATGATGGAGTGGTGAGAGAAGTCGATGACGGCGTCGGAAATTTGGAGGGCGGCGGCGAGGTCATCGCCGAGATCGATTTGGGCGGAGACTTGGAGATTGGGGAAATTTTGAGCGGAGGCGACGAGGGCTTGGCCCATGCGGCCACGGGAGCCATTGATGAGGAGGCGAAGAGAAGGCATTTGGTTAGAGGAGAGCGAGTTGGCGGAGAGTGGCGGTTAGTTTTGAGGCGCGAGAAGGGGCCATTTCGCAGAGTGGGAGGCGGACATCGGCGAGCATTTTGCCTTGGGCGGCGAGGGCAAATTTTACGGGAACGGGGTTGGGTTCGATGAAGAGATCTTTGAAGAGGGGGTAGAGTTTTGCGTGAAGGGAGCGAGCTTTGGCGTAATCGCCTTTGAGGGCGGCGTTGACGAGGGCGACGACTTCGGTGGGGACGAGATTGGAGGCGACGCTGATGACGCCGACGGCGCCTGCGGCGATGAAGGGGAGGGTGAGGGAGTCGTCACCGGAGAGGATATCGAAGGAAGTGGGGAGAGCGGCGCGGAGTGCGCTGACGCGTTCGACCGAGCCGCCGGCTTCTTTGATGGCGAGGATATTGGGGAAGGCTTTGGCGAGGCGAGCGGTGAGATCGACGCTGATTTCGATGCCGCAGCGGCTGGGGATGGAGTAGAGGACGATGGGAATTTTGGAGGCTTTGGCGATTTTGGCGTAATGATGGAAGAGGCCTTCTTGGGAGGGCTTATTGTAATAGGGAGCGACGATGAGGGTGGCGGAGCAGCCGAGTTTTTCGGCTTGGATGGTGAGGTCGACGGCTTCGGCGGTGGAATTGGAGCCGGTGCCGCCGATGACTTGGCAGCGTCCTTTGGCGAGTTTGACGGCGAGATCGATGACGTGGAGATGTTCGTCGTGGGTGAGGGTGGGGGATTCGCCGGTGGTACCGACGGGGATGATGCCGGTGATGCCGGCGGCGATTTGGGATTCGATGAGATGAGCGAAGGCGTCTTGATCGACGAGATCGTTTTTGAAAGGGGTGACGAGAGCGGTAAAAGTTCCAGAAAACATAGGAAGGGAGAGGATAAAGTGGCGGAAGAAATTTGGATAGAAAAACTCGAGGGAGTGGTGGGGGAAAGGGTTAGAGGGGGAAGGAGCCCTCGAAGACGAAGTCGGCGGGACCAGTGAGGGTAATCTGGGAGTAGGAGTTGGAGGATTTGACGAAGCCGACTTCGAGGGTATCTCCGCCTTTGACAAGGACTTGGATGGGGGAAGGAGCGTTGGTTTGTTCGTGAAAGAGGAGAGCGGCGGCGACCATTCCGGTCCCGCAGGCGAGGGTTTCGTCTTCGACGCCGCGTTCGTAAGTGCGGATGGCGATGGAGGAGGGGGAGAGGATGGAGGCGAAGTTAGCGTTGGTGCCTTTGGGGGCGAAGTGGGGGTGATGGCGGAGGGCGTGACCGAGTTCGCGGACTGGGGTGGAGGGGAGGTCATCGACAAAGACGACCGCGTGGGGGACGCCGGTATTGACGGAGTGAACGGTGAGGGAGTGGTGGGCGACTTGGAGTGGGGTATTGAGGGTGAGGGAGTGGGGGAGGCTCATGTGAATTTGGACGAGATCGCCGATGCAATGGCCGACGATTTCGCCCGCGAGGGTTTCGAAGTGAATGGGGCCAGATTGGGCGGTGATTTTCTGGGCGAAGCGGGCGAAGCAGCGGGCACCATTTCCGCACATTTCGGCTTCACTGCCGTCGGCGTTATAGTAGCGCATGCGGAAGTGGGCAGTGGTTTGGGTGGGTTCGACAGCGATGAGGCCATCGGCGCCGACGCCGCGATTGCGGTCACAAATTTGGGCGATTTGGGTGGTGGAGAGTTGGAATACATTGAGGCGATTATCGATCATGACGAAGTCATTGCCTGCGCCGTTCATTTTGGTGAAATACAACATATGGGGGAGAGGAAAGCAGGGATGAGAGCGGGGCGCTACGAGGTTTTTTTCAAGGGAGGTTCTGGGATGTGGAAATAGGGGAAGGAGAACTTGATGAAATGATTTTTGGGGGAGATGATTGGGGTGAAGTTGGTAAACCGAAGGGAGAATTTTTTATGAAATTGCATCATTGGCCGCTGATTATGTTGGGGATGTTCTTGGTGACTGGGGGTGGGGTTTTGGCGGCGGAGTGGTCGAGATTTCGTGGGCCGAACGGCTCGGGGTTGGGGGAGGCGCCTGGGTTAGCGGAGGGGTTTACGGCGGCGGATTTTAATTGGAAAGTGGCGTTGCCTGGTCGAGGGCATTCATCGCCAGTGGTTTGGGGGGAGCGGATTTTTGTGACGGGCAATCCTTTGGGGACGACCGACCGAGTGATTGCGTGTTTGCGGGTGAAGGATGGGGGAACGATTTGGAAGAAAGTGTATCCGACGGGAGGGTATCGGATGCATTCGGACAACAACTATGCGGCATCGACGCCGGCGGTGGATGGGGAGCGGGTGTATTTTCATTGGGCGTCGCCGGAGAGTTCTGGGTTAGTGGCATTGGATCAGAAGGATGGGAGGGAAGTATGGCGGGTGGATTTGGGGCCCTTTATTTCTCAGCACGGGCCTGGGACATCGCCGATTGTCTTTGAGGATGTGGTTTTATTAAATTTTGATCAGGATCAGGCGAAGAGCTATCTGATTGCGGTGGAGGCAAAGACGGGGAAAGAGCGGTGGCGTTGGGAGCATGAGGGGACGAAGCATAGTGCCTCGACGCCGTGTATTTTTGTGCCAGCGGGTGGGGATGCGGAAGTGATTACGGAGAGTTTTTCGATGGGACTGGTGGCGAACAACTTGCGAACGGGAGCGGTGGTTTGGAGGTTGTCGAATTTGATGACGAAGCGATGTGTGGCGTCGCCTTTTGTGACGCCTGGGGGGTTGATTATTGCGCAGTGTGGGGAGGGTCGGGCGGAGAGTTTTGTGGAAGTGGTGCGGCCTGGGAGTGGGGTGCAGAATACGGTGAAAGTGTATGAGGTCTTGAGGTTGGGGGGATATGTGCCGACCTCGATTGCGGTGGGGGAATGGTTATATCTTTGGAAGGAGAACGGGATGGTGAGTTGTTTGAAAGTGGCGACTGGGGAATTGGTGTGGAGTGAGCGGGTGGCGGGATCTTTTTATGGGTCGCCCATTTGCGTAAACCAGCGGTTATACAATATGAGTACGCAGGGGGATTTGGTTTGTCTGGCGGTGGGGGGAAAGTTTCAAGCGCCGGTGGTGGTGGGGTTGGGTGAGGGGAGTCACGCGACGCCGGCGGTGAGTGGTGGGCGGATGTATTTGCGGACGTTTACGCAGTTGATTTCGGTGGGGAAGTAGGGGGAAGTGGGCGATTGAGGAGGGGAAAATTATTTTGAGTAAAACGTTGGGATTGAAGGGATTATGTGGAGAATTTTTTCTGAGGAATGGGGGGAGGATTGGGGAGGGGTGAGGTAGTTTTGACGGAGTGATTCCAGCGAGGGATGCGGGCCTTTAGTTGGTCGATCATGCGGCGGATGTGTCGATATTTGGAACGAGGTTGGAGGATACGGAGGCTATGGGAGGGGTCGCCCCAGTGGAGATTTTCGATGGTGACGCGGCGGACGCCCCAGGCGTTCATGGCGTCTTTGGAGGGGCGATAGAGGTCGATGGTATTGGTGCCTGCGAGGGCCCAGCCGTAGTCATCGACTTGGAAGACCTCGGAGGTTTCGACGATCCGAAAAACGGTGCCTGCGGGCCAACGGGACCAATCGGCGGCGGCGCTATGGATGGGGCCGGAGAGGAGAGTGCCGCCGAGGGCATTGTGATTGGAGTAGGCGGTGTGATCGCTTTCGGTGTGGGTATAAGCGGTGGTGCGGACGGATTGGAATTGGGTGCGGGGGATGGGAGGTTGGTATTTGGGGAGTGGTCGAGGGGTGGAGCAGGCGGAGAGGAGGGAAAAGAGAAGAAAGAGAGAGGGCAACCATTTTGAGGGGGAGAATGGAAGTGGTGGGGGGTTAGGGGTGGAGGGCGCGTTCTGGGAAATCGGTGAAGACGCCGTTGGCACCGATGGATTGGAGGTGGGCGATATCGTGGGGATGGTTGACGGTGTAGACGAAGACATGGAGATTTTTTTGGTGGGCAGCATCGATAAAGTTTTTGGAGGCGAAAGGGAGAGCGAGGTGGATGGAAGAGGCGCGGAGGCGTTGAGCGGTGAGGATGGAGCGAGGGGAGGGGCGAGTGATGAGGAGGCCGATGGGGATGCGGTGATCTTGGATGGAGCGGAGTTGAGATTTATGGAAAGAGGAGACGAGGAAATCGGAGAAAGACCAGTGATGATTTTCGATGAATTCGAGGATGAGGGCTTCGACCGGGGCGGCGGTATGGGGGCCTTTGAGTTCGATATTAATTAAGGCGCGACGATTAATCGTATGAAAAACCTCGCGGAGGGTGGGGATGATTTCGCCGAGGCCGGCATCGAGTTGGCGGAGTTGGTCGAGGGATTTGCGGGCGACAAAGCCGTGTCCGTTGGTGGTGCGGCCGAGGGTGGAGTCGTGGATGACCACGAGATGACCGGAGGCGAGGCGGACATCGATTTCGATACCATGGGCCCCGAGAGACAAGGCGGTGCGGATACTTCGGAGGGTATTTTCGGGTTCGTGACCGGCGGCGCCGCGGTGACCGAAGCAGAGAAAAGGGGTGGGGAGGATGAGTGGATTCATGGGGAGGTGAGGTGGTGAGAAAGTGCGTGGGAGAGAGCGGAGCGAGCGGCTTGGATGCGGGAGAGGTCGGCGGATTTGATTTCGTATTCGCGGTCTTTGGTGAAGTCGCCCATGTGACAGCGGAGATTTTTGAAGAGCATCTGGCTGGGGCGGGTGGAGCGAGCGCTGAGGTGGATTTCGGTGACGGCGGTGGAGTGGATGATGGTGGGGATTTGGGATTCGGTGATCCCGCCGCCTGGGAGAATGGAGAGGCGATTGGCGGCTTGGGTGACGAGTTGGGCGATGGTGGGGATGCCCGCGAAGGCGTGGGGAGCGGCGCCCGAGGTGAGGATGCGGTGGACGCCGAGCTGGGCGAGGGCTTCGAGGGCTTCGGGGAGATTGCGGGTCATATCGAAGGCGCGATGGAAGGTGATTTGGAGTGGGGAAGCGGCGTCGATGAGTCTGGCGGAGAGATCGCGATTGACCGTGCCGTTGGGGAGGAGGGAACCGAGGACGAAGCCATCGGCACCGGCATTTTTGGCGGTCTGGATATCGAGGAGCATAGTGGAGAGATCATCGTCATCGAAGAGGAAGTCGCCTCCGCGAGGGCGGATGAGAACCATGAGCGTGCGGGGGAAGATTTTGCGAACTGAGTGAATGAGCCCGATGGAAGGGGTGGTACCGCCTTCGGGGAGATTGGAGCAGAGTTCCACGCGATCGGCGCCACCGAGGTGGGCGGCGTGTGCGGAGGCTGGGGAATCGATGGCGATTTCGAGTGGCATGAATGAGGAGAGGATAAGAAAGGGGAGAGAGAAAACAAGTCGGTTGGGTGGGGTGGGAAAGAATCGTGAAGAAAATTCTTGTGATTATTTGGGGGGTTTTGCATTTGAGAAGGATGTCCGTCCTAATTGTTGGTTCTATCGCCCTTGATACTGTTAAAACGCCGCTTGCTGAGCATGCGGATTTGTTGGGGGGCTCGGCATCGTATGCGGCGGTGGGGGCGAGTTTTTTTTCGCCGGTGAAATTGGTAGGGGTGGTGGGCGAGGATTTTCCGGAGGCGCACATTGAGTATTTTGGGACACGGGCGATTGATTTGGAGGGGTTGCAAAGGGTAGCGGGGAAGACCTTTCGGTGGTCTGGGGAGTATTTGTTGGATTTGAACACGCGGGAGACGCGGAGCATTGAGTTGAATGTGTTTGAGCACTTCAACCCCGTCTTACCGGCGAGCTATCAGAGTTCGGCGTATTTGTTATTGGCGAACATTGGGCCAGACTTACAGAACCACGTTTTGGATCAGATGGAGCGTCCGCGGTTTGTGATCGCGGACACGATGGATTTGTGGATCAACATTGCGTTGGGGGAATTGCTGAGGTTGTTGGGGCGGATCGACATGTTAATTTTGAACGATGGGGAGGCGCGATTATTGACGAAGGAAACCAACTTGATCAAAGCGGCGGGAAAGATTCAGGCGATGGGGCCGAAGTATGTGGTGATTAAAAAGGGGGAGCATGGGGCGCTCCTTTTTGGACCGGCCGGGGAATTTTTCAGTTGTGGAGCGTATCCGTTGGAAGAGATCCATGATCCGACGGGAGCTGGCGACAGCTTTGCGGGGGCATTGGCGGGGTATTTGTCGGCGAAGAACGAACCGGTGGTGAGTTTTGAGGATCTTTGTCAGGGGGTGGTTTATGGGAGTGTCTTGGCGAGTTACAATGTGGAAGCCTTTTCTTTGGAGAGACTTCGGACATTGAGTGATGACGACGTGAAGAGTCGTTGGGCGAAGTTCCGGGAGATGACGCAGTTTTAGGAGCGAGGCGGGAGGATGGTGGGGGCGTTGGGTGATTTGAGTTGGAGATCCAAGGATTTCAGGGCGACGCCTCTTTGGTAAGGGGCGAAGACCCAGAGCATTCTGGCACCTTTGACGAGGCGAATTTCGGAGGGTTTGGTATTTTCCCAGAGGCCAGCGGTCCAGGGGAGATTCATCCAGACGTGGCCATCTTGGACGGAGCCGACATTAAATTCCCAGAAAGTGGGGCCGCCGGTGTTTCCTGAACAGTCCGTGGTACTTAGGCGGACAAACTGGGTGGTGACAGGGGGGAAATCTTTGGCGTAGCTGTTGCCGATTGTCGTGCCTTCGAGGATGGTTTTCCATTCGGAGCCGACCTTATATTCGAGGAGAAACTTCGCGACTTTTTCGTAGGCGCGTTCATCGATCATCACCGTGCTGATGGTGGTGGGGCGACCGAGATCGAGTTCGATCCAGGCTTTATCGACGCCGAAGTTGACGGCCCAGCGGGTGCTGGGATTATCGTCGATGGCCATTTGGGGGCCGAGATCTTTGGTCATGCCTTTCCAGACAGCGGAAGCGGTGGCATTTTTGACGGGGGCCATGGCGCCGAAAGAGCGGAAGTAGAGATTTTGGCCACTGTTGACGGTGGCGACTTTGGCGATGATTTGATAGAAGCCGGTTTCGGGGACATTGATTTTGTAGCCGACCCAGCAGGAGGCCATTCCTTGTTGGAAGTGGAGTTGTTTGCCACCGTTGAAGGAATCGAGAATGGTGACGCGAGGTTCGCCGCCCCAGACGGTGATGCCGCCCGTTTCGGTGAAGTCGGTGCCTTCGAGGTGGATGGAGCCTGGGGGGAGATTGGGTGGAGGAAGTTTGACTGGAAGGGGTTGGGTTGTGGGAGGGAGGGGGGATTTGGCGAGAGGTTTGGCGACGGGGTCGGCGTCACTTTCGTCGGCTTTTTGGGAGGATTGGAGGATTTTATCGGCGATGGGTTCGGATTTGGCGAGGGAGCGGGCGAGGGTGAGGAGAGTGGCGGCGGAATCTTTGGAGGGGAGGGAGGAGGCGAGCCAGCGGAGGTGTTCGGTGAGGGCGAAGTTTTCGGTGCGTTCGCGGGAGGCGACGGAGGCGAGGAATTCGCGACCGCCCATGCCTTCGAGGCGGGAGGCGTCCCAGCCTTTGCCGTAAGCGACTTGCCAACCGTGGAGGGATTTGTAGGCGACACAGGCGTGGGCGGGTTGGCCGACGCCGATGGCGGGGATACCGAAGGATTGGCAGATGAAGACGGACCAAGAGGAGCGGGGTCCACACTTGCCGCCGCCGTCGAGGACAGTTTTGTAATCGACGTGAGAGATCGGGGAATTTCTGCGCCAGACGAGCGAGGTAGAATCGACGACTTTTTCGTCGGTGCGGAGATCGGGGCGCCAAGTATTGACCATGGCGCGGCCCCAGGTGAGATCGGTTTCGGAGGCACCGGAGCAGACCACGAATTGGAGTTCCCAAGGGGTGAGGGTATCGAAGCTGGGGAAGAGTTCTTTTTTGGCGTGGGCGGTTTTGAAGTATTGGTAGCGGATGAGGGGAGGGGTGGGAATTTTTTGTTGTCCTGAGCCTGGGGAACCGGTTCCTGGTGGGCGGAGAGAGGTGGCGATGGCGAGGCGAAGGGGGACACCGGATTTGGAATCGGGGTCAGCGGTGAAGATTTTTTTCCAATGATCGAGGGTGGTGGTGGAGATGGAGTAACTATTGTCTTCGCGAGCGGGGATGGAGAGTGGGGTAGCGGTGAGGAGGAAGAGATCGAGGGCGAGGGGATTTTTGAGTAACCAGCTGAGGAATGGGGGGTTAGCGGGATCGGCTTTGGCGAAGGCGGCGAGTTTTTGGGGGGAGACTTTGGCGATGAACTGTCGTTGGGCGAGAGCGCTGGCGAAGGGGGGATATTTGAAGAGAGGTTCGAGGGTAAGTGGGGAGATTTTGGAGGGATCGGAGGGATTTTTTTGGGCGATGTAGGTGGAGAGATTGGCGAAGTAAGTGGAGAAGTCGGCGGTGGCGATCGCGGCATCGAGGTCCCGGGGGGTGGGATCGGAGGCGCGAAGGGTGAGGGAGAAGGAAAAGAGGAGGATGAAGAAGAGGAGGGGTCGAAGTGGCGAAGTGAATTGTGGTGGCATGGGTGGAGATGATGGCGATTTTTTGGGGAGGATCAAGTGGGATGAGAGGGGGGATTTGGCTTGATTTTTGCGGTCATTTTATGGGAATATCTGAAGATGGCTCGCGATAAAAATCTGGATAAGCGAACACCTTCCCGGCAATTTTCAAGGCCACCCTTAGAGCGAATGATGCGTGTTCATCAGAGGTTACTGGCTGGGAAATATCCGAATTGTCGGACGTTGGCGAAGGAGTTAGAGGTTTCGATTAAGACGATTCAGCGGGATGTGGATTTCATGCGGGATCGGCTGGGGTTGCCGATTATTTATGATCCCACGCGTTGTGGGTTTTATTATACGGAAGTGGTCACGCATTTTCCGAGTATTGACGTTTCTGAGGGGGAGATCGTGGCACTTTTTGTGGCCCAGAAAGCGTTGGAGCAGTATCGAGGAACATCATTTGAGAAGCCGTTGCGGACGGCATTTGAGAAGATCACCGAGGGGTTACAGGAGCGGATCGGTTTGGGTTTAGGGGATGTGGAGTTGGCGATTTCCTTTCGGGGACTGGGTGGAAGCGTATCGGACTTGGAGTTATTTGATGTGGTGAGTCGAGCGGTGATGGGGTCTAAGGAGTTAGAATTTGAGTATAAAAAGCTGGGGAGTCTTGAGTATAAAAAGCGCCTGGTGCAGCCGTATCATTTGGGGAGTGTGGAGAATCAGTGGTACCTCTTCGCCTTTGATTTGGATCGGGACGATTTTCGGACCTTTGCTTTGCCGCGGATGTTGGGGGTGAAGAATACGAGGAAGAAATTTCGTCGGAGGCCAGACTTTTCGATTGGGAAATATTTGGGCGATAGTTTTGGAGTCTTTAAGGGGACATCACGGTATGTGGTGAGGATTCAATTTGATGCCTTTGCGAGTAGTTTGGTGAGTGAGAGGCAGTGGCATAGTTCGCAGAAATTGCAGGAGCTAGCGGATGGGGAGACGGAATTGAGTATGACGCTGGGGAGTTTAGAAGAAATCGAGCGGTGGATTTTGAGTTGGGGAATCCATGCGCGGGTGTTGGAGCCTGAGGAGTTACGGGAGAGGCTTTGTCGATCAGCGAGAGCGATTTTGGGGGCAAACTCCTTGGTTTCAGGGAGTTGATGGGAGGGGATTGATTACCCTTAATCCTTGGTTTTGAGGATGGGGGTTAGGGCAGCAATTAAATGTGCGCGGGTGAAGGGTTTATCGAGAAAAGTGTTGATGCCGAGGGCTTTGAACTCGCGGATTTGAGTATTTTCCATCCGGCCGCTGGCGACGATGATGCTGGCGTCTGGGATGAGAACTCGGGCTTCACGGGCGAGCGTCAACCCGTCCATATTGGGCATATGCAAGTCAGTGAGAATGACGCGCAAATGCTTTTGATGGGTGCCAATGGCGGTGAGCGCGTCTTGTCCGTTTTCGGCGACGATGACGCGGAAGTTTAAGGAGAGGAGTAGCGCTTGGGTGATCTGGCGGACAGAGGGCTCATCATCGACCACTAAGACTAATTCGTCGTTTCCGTGCAAGGCGGTGATGGGGGGACGAATTTCGGTGGGTTGGGGGATATCTGCGATGGACGGGAGATAAATGCTGAAGACGGATCCTTGGCCGAGGGTTGAGTGGACATGGATGTGACCGCCGTGTGCCCTGACGATTCCCATGACCGTTGAGAGTCCGAGGCCGGTTCCTTGGTTGAGGTTTTTCGTGGTGAAAAAGGGATCAAAAATTCGGTCGAGATGATGGGGGGCAATGCCTTCGCCGGTATCGGTGACTTTGCAGACAAAGTAGGGACCTGGGAGGGCGTGTTCGAAGTGGCGGAGATCGGTGCTATCGAGGTTATTGACCGAGGATTCGATGGTTAAACGTCCGCCATTGGGCATGGCGTCGCGGGCATTGACGCAGAGGTTGAGGAGAACTTGATGGAGCTGGGTGGGGTCGCCTTTAATGGTGGCGAGTTCTGTTTTGAACTGGTGATGGATGGCGATATTTTTTGGGAAAGTGGCCTCGATAATTCCTGCGAGTTCTTTGAGGAGATGGAGGGGGCGAACGGAGACGAGTTCTCCATTGGAACCGCGGGCAAAGGTTAAGAGTTGGCGGACCATGGCGGCGCAGCGTTTGGTGCTGGCCTCGATGGTTTCGAGGAGTTTTCCTGAGGGTACCGCATTGAGGCGAAGGAGATCGGTGGCGATGAGGATCGGGGAGAGAGCATTATTAATATCGTGGGCGACGCCGCCGGCGAGTTGCCCGATGCTTTCGAGGCGTTGAGTTCGCTGAGCCTGTTGTTGAGCACGGGTGCGTTCGGTGACATCGCGGAAAATTTCTCGACTGGCTAGGGGTGTTTCGTTGGTGGGTTGGCTGGTTGATGAGCCTTCGACGAGAAGGAGTTCGCCATTTTTTTTGACGAGGGTGAGATTAATTTGCTCGGGGAAGTCTTGGGTGAAAAGACGAGCGCGGTGAGCTTCGTAGCGCTGGTAGTCTTGGGGGTGAACGACCATCGCGAGGGTGAGGTTGGGGATATCGGCATCGGAATAGCCGAGAGTATTTTTCCAAGCGCGGTTGACATAAAGGAAGTGGCCATCGGCAGTGGCAGTTTGGATTAAGTCGGTGGCGGTTTCGAAGAGGTCGCGGAAGTGGCGTTCGCTTTGGCGGATGAGGGATTCGGCTTGCCGTTGTTCGGTGACATCGCGAACAAAGCAATGGGAGTGATGGTTTTGCTGATCTTGGAAGAAATCGCGACGAAGAATCATCACGGATTTGCGGGAGTTATCTTTGCAATGAAGGGTGTGGGAGTGTTCTTCGAGGAGGGGGAATGGGATGGGGGAAGCAGGGGAGTTTTGGGGGGAATCCTCGGTGTAGAAGCGGGAAAAGTGTTGGCCGACTAGTTCCTCTCGGGAGTAGCCTGTGAGGTTGATTTCGGCTTGATTGACGAGCTGGATGAATCCATGGGAATCCAGCCAATGGATTCCGACGGCGGCGAGCTCGACAAATTCGGCGAGTTCGGCGGATTGCTTGTGGAGAGTGGCCTCGGCCTGGAGAAGTTTGAGGCGTTTTTCTTGGTCATCCACAGCTCGTCGGACGGCTGGTCCGAGTCTTTCGAGTTTATCTTTGAGGAGGTAATCGATGGCCCCTTTTTTCAAGCAGGCGACGGCTTCTTCTGGGCTGAGAGACCCAGAAACCATAATGACGGGGGTTTGGGGGCAAGCGGTAAGGGCAGCGGCAATGGCGGAGATGCCATCGTAGTCGTGCAGATTATGGTCGCAAAGAATGATGTCAAAGTGTTCGAAGGCGAGGGCGTTTTCGAAGGTGGATTGGCGATCGACCAGAGTTAGCTCGAAGTCGAGGTGATTGGCTTCGAGGTGGTTACGGATGATTTCGGCATCACGCGGGGAGTCTTCGAGGTGAAGGATGCGGAGAAGATTTTTCTCTGACTGGGGAAATTCCTGGATGGATGTTGGGCGATTCAGGAGGCGCAGTGAATGAAGGTTTTGTGGCTTGAGGGGAGTTAGTCGACAGGAGGTTCGTTGAGGACCGCCCAAAATCCGCCGAGGAGTTTGACGGCGTCGACGAACTCGTGAAAGTTGACGGGTTTGACCACGTAGGCATTGACGCCGAGTTGGTAACTGGTCACGAGATCCTGTTCTTCTCTGGAGGAAGTCATGACGACTACGGGGATGACTTTGAGTTTGGGGTCGCTTTTGATTTGGCGGAGGACTTCGATGCCGTCGACTTTGGGCATTTTCAAATCGAGAAGAATCACCCCGGGTTGGTCATCGGTGCGATGGGCAAATGGGCCACGGCGGTAAAGGTAATCGAGGGCCTCTTCGCCGTCGCGGAGTGCGACGACGGGGTTGGTGAGGCGGTAACCGGCTAAGGCGTCGATGACCATTTCGGTATCGCGAGGGCTGTCTTCTACGAGAAGGATCTGTTTGATGGCTTTCATAGGATTTAGTGTGGAAGGTTTTTTTTGAGGGTAAAGAAAAAGGTGGCGCCAGCATTGACTTGTGATTCGGCCCAGACGCGACCGCCGTGGCGAAGGATCACCCGCTGGACGATCGCCAAACCGATGCCTGTTCCTTCGAAGTCCTCTGCGCGGTGGAGTCGTTGGAAAACTCCGAAGAGTTTATGGAGATATTTCATATCAAATCCGGCGCCATTATCGCGGATAAAAATCACGGCCGAGCCATTTTCATCGGGTAGCGAGCCGATTTCGATGACGGCGGGGTCTCGTTGACGGGTGTATTTGACCGCGTTGCCGATGAGGTTGAAGAGGACTTGCAAGAGCATGGAGCTATCGCCGAGGACTTCGGGGAGTGGGGCAATATTCCAGATGATTTTTCGTTCTGTGGTGGTGTTTTCGAGATTGCGAATGGCGGTGGAGACGAGTTGATCGAGGGAGGTGGAGGACGCGCGTAATTCGGCTTTTGCCATTCGGGAAAAAGCGAGGAGATCGTCGATGAGTTGGCCCATTTCGACACTGGCGCTACTAATAATTTTTAGATAGCGGTCGGCTTTTTCGGAGAGCTGACCGGTGGTGGCGGCGGTGAGCATATCGATATAGCCGTGGATATGGCGGAGGGGAGCGCGGAGATCGTGAGAGATCGAGTAGGAGAAGGATTCGAGTTCGCGGTTGGCGGTCTCTCGTTCGACGACGAGGCGAGCGAGGTCCTCGTTGAGTTTTATTAAGCGATCAGCCTCGGCTTTTCGAACGGAAATATCTCGGGTAATTTTGGCATAGCCGAGCAAATGGTTCTGGGAATCGAAGAGGGGGGAAATGATGACATTGGCAAAAAAAGGAGTGCCATCTTTTTTGAGGCGAACCCCTTCTTCTTCGTAGCGCCCTTCAGTTTTGGCGCGAAGCAATTCCATGGCGGGCTTGTCGGCATCGAGATCTGCTTGGGTATAGAAGCGGGAAAAGTGTTGGCCGATGATTTCCTCGCGGGAGTAGCCTTTGATTTGGGTGGCACCAGTGCTCCATTCGGTAATGATGCCATCTAGGTTGAGAGAGATGATGGCATAGTCGAGAATCGAGTCGATGATCGACTGATGATTGGACTGAATGGCGTTGGAGCTGGTCAAACTGGAGAGTGGGGTGGGTGGAGTGGAGTGGATGGTGGAATTGACCGTGATGAGGGCAAGTCGGGAAACTTTCTAAAAAGTGAAGTGGAAGATTTGAATGATCGGGGGAGAGTGGTGGAGAATTTTTCTTGGACGAACGTGGGTGAATTAGCAAAGAAAAAACAGGTAAACTCGGAAACTAAAGGGAGGAGGGGATTTTAAAAGGTATTTTTTCCAAGGGAAATCTTCGGGGGAGTGAGGATGGGAATTGGGAGGAAGATGAGCGCTCGACTTTCGGTGGGAGTCTGCGATAGTAGACTATGAAAACAAATTACGGGTTCTCTCGGCGTGGTCCAGACATCGTCGCGGAGGAACTGGCGACGGTTCTTTCAGCGAAAACATCGTTTGAGTTTAAGTCCTTATTTTTGTTGGTTCACGCCAATTTGCGGGCGAGGAATGCGGCGAGTGGAGGGGAAGAGATGTTGCGATTGCGGGCGTATGAGAAATTACAGAATTTGGTGGGGGCGGGGGTGGTGAAGAAGACGGGGAAGAAGTATCGTGGGGTGAGTGCGGCGATTGTGAAATTTTTTGAGGCGGCGGAGGAGTTGAAGGTGAAGTTGGCGGCGGGTCGTGCTGGGGGTGCAGTGATCCCAACGTTGAAAGCTTGAGGGAGGGATGGGAGAAAGGAAAAGAAAAAATCGTCGACCGCAGGGATTCTTTAAGAGATGGTAGACGGGTTAATTTCGACGAGAAAGTAAAACCAACCTTTAACTGAACGCACATTGCCTAAACCGAACTATCAATTTGAAAAGCGCAAGCGGGATATGGATAAGAAAGCGAAGAAGGAGGAGAAGAAGCTTCGCAAACTTCAGGTGAACGAGAGTCCCAATGAGGAGAATGGGGAAAGTTCTGTTGAGGAGGGTGATGGGGTTGTCAAGGGGGATGATTGATATTTTTATTGATGGGGCATGGGGATGTGGATGGTGGGAGTGGTTGGCGGTGAGAGAAGGGTTGACATACTAGAGGAATTGTGAAGGCGCTGTGGATGAGAGTGGGAGAGGGGCGAGCGTGGAGGATGGGTAGATTTGAGTTGGCGTGGTTAGGTTTGGGGAATGGGGATGGGCGTTTGGGGGGAAGAGGGGAAAGTTTTTGAAGAGGAGGAGTCGGATGTTTTGGTTGGGGTGGAGTTTATTTTTGGGGAATCTTTTGGGAGGGTTAGTGGAAGCGGGTGAATCATTTGCCAAGTCGGGGGTGGAGTTTTTGGAGAAGCACTGCACGGAGTGTCATGGGCAGAAGAAGCAGAAAGGGGAAGTGGTCTTGGATGGATTTCGCGATGAAATTGGGGTATTGAGGCAGAGGAAGGCGTGGAAGCGGATTTTGGCGATGGTCGAGCAGGGGGAGATGCCGCCGGAGGAGAAGTTGCAACCGACTAAGGAGGAGCGTGAGGAATTTTTGCGCACGGTGCGTGGGGTTTTTAGGGATAATGATTTGAAGGCCCGTCCGGATCCTGGGCGGGTGACGGTGCGTCGATTGAACCGAAGTGAGTATAACAATACCCTTCGCGACTTATTGGGGGTGGATATTCAGCCAGCGAATGATTTTCCGAGTGATGGGGTGGGTTATGGATTTGATAATATTGGGGAAGTGCTTTCGTTATCACCTTTGTTGATGGAGCGGTATTTGGATGCGGCGCAAGCGGTTGCGGATCAGGTGATTCCTTTGGTTAATCCGAAGCCGAACAAGAAGCGAACAATGGCGAAGCAATGTGAGCCGGCGGGTGCTTCGGTGGTGATGCGGGGGGATTGGCGAGAATTTTCGTTGAGCAAGGATGGGGGTGGTTCGGGGGCGATGCATACGGG
>JBAWZW010000035.1:0-21961 GCA_037142835.1 Verrucomicrobiota bacterium | reverse complement strand
GGGGAATTTTTCGACGGGAAGCGGCTTGACCAAGATGGTTTCGGGAGATTAAGTAGATGGCGAAGTGGACTGAAACTAGCTCACTTTGATTGATCAAAGCCAGTGTAGCTCAGGGGTAGAGCAGCTGTTTCGTAAACAGCAGGTCATGGGTTCGAATCCCATCACTGGCTCCCATTTCAATCATTCGGTGGGGCGTAGCGGGTTGATGGTGGTTTGGGCGATCGAACATCGAAGGAGGAGGTTGGCGAGGGGAGAGGTGGTGAGGAGGTTTCATCCTGTATTTTATCAAATTCAGCCTTATTTTGGCCTCGCCATTTCTGCGGTAAGGGGTGATTTAGTGATCCGTTTCCCAACACTGTAGACGTTCCTGATTCTATCTAATCTCATGAAAACCTTTCTCTCGCGGATATTCGGCATCGGGTTGGTACGGACTGTTTTGATCGTTTTTGCCGTCTTTTCCAGTGTCTGGGTGGATGAGTTGGCGGCGGCGGAGGCGCCTTTTCCGGCGTGGAAACACTCGGGGGTGATGAACATCCTGACCACGCGGGATGGGGTGGGCCTTGCGGGGTCAGCGGTGGAGGAGGGGTTTCCGCTGCTGGTGCGGTTGGATAAGAATTGGTTCGATTTCAGCCAGGCCCAAGCCAAGGGTGAGGACGTGCGCTTTTCCGCCGAAGGCAAGGCGCTGGCCTACCAGATCGAGGAGTGGGATGCGGTGAAGGGGGTGGCGGCTATCTGGGTGCGGATCCCGACGATCAAGGGGAACGCCCGTCAGGAAATTCGCATGCATTGGGGCAAAGGGGATGCGGCGAGTGCGTCGAATGGGCAGGCCGTGTTTAACGAGTCGAATGGCTATCTGAGTGTTTTGCACATGGACGAGCCGGTGAAGGATTCTGCGGGTCAGTTGGAAGCCAAGGATACTGGGACGACGTCAGCGCCTGGGATGATCGGTCAGAGCCGGCATTTTCCCGGAGGAAAAGGCGTCTCTTTCGGCGACAAGATTGCCACTCTGCCTACTGGTTCCAGTCCGCACACCACGGAAGCATGGTTTCGGGCTGACCAATCGAACGCCACGGTTCTGGCTTGGGGGAACGAGGCGGGGCAGGGGAAGGTGATGTTGCAGTTTTTCAGTCCGCCGCATGTGAAGATCGAATGTTATTTTTCTGGGGCGGATGTTGCTGGTGGCAGTCGCTTGGGGACCTCGCAATGGATTCATCTGGTCCATACTTGGGCGATGGGTGATTCCCGTGTTTATGTGAACGGGGTGCTTGATGGGGTCTCGGCGAACCCCAATGCTCCGCTGGCGATTAAAAGTCCTGCGCGCCTCTATTTGGGGGGCTGGTACGACAACTATCGCTTTGTGGGTGAGATGGATGAGGTGCGTATTTCCAAGGTCACCCGCTCGGCGGATTGGGTGAAGCTGGAGTATGAGAATCAGAAGCCGTTCCAGACTTTGGTGGGTCCGCTGGTGCAGGCGGGTTCGGAGTTGTCCGTATCGGTGAAGACGCTGACCCTTGCTGAGGGCAAGAGCGCCACGGTCACGGCTAAGGCAGGCGGGGCAGAGAAAATTTATTGGATTCTGAAGCGTGGTGAGGAGGAGACCATCGTGGCGGTGGATCGTTATCAATGCACCATCGATGCGGGACGGGTGACGGGAGATCAGTCGCTCACCCTTCGGTTGAAAGCGATTTATGCGGAGGGAGTTAGAGTGGTGGATGTGCCCGTGACGATCACGGAGGATATCCCTGACCCGGTTTTCACCCTTACGGCTCCTGAGACCTGGGATGGGCGGGCGACGATCAATGCGGTGGCGGAGGTGACGAATCTTCGTGCTATGGAGGCAAAGGGAATGGGAGAACTGAAGACGGAGTGGAGTGCGGGGCCGTTTGCGGTGATCAAGGAAGTCGCACCGGGGAAACTGATTCTCAAGCGAGCACAGAATAGCGGAAAACTGACGGTGACAGCAACGATCCGCAACGGAGGCAAACCCGTGACCCGGAGTGTGAGCATCGTTGTGACCGAGCCGAAGAGTGATCCATGGGCGCAACGGATTTCTGCAAAAGGGGAGAAGCCTGAGGAAGGCCAATTTTACGCTCGTGACGATAAGAATGAAGGGATTCTTCATTACAACGGGACGCTCTCTGAGGCTGCCGACGCGGTCTTTCTGAAGATTTACGCCGACGATAAACTGATCAAGACGGAGACCGCCAAACCTGCAGGGGACAAGTCTTACGGATTATCTACCAAGCTGAAGCCGGGGCTGATCAAATACAAAGTGGAGTTTGGCACCACGGTGGGTGGCAAGGAGACGGTCTTGGAGACTGTCGGCAATCTCGTCTGTGGCGATGCCTATATTATCGACGGCCAGTCGAACGCATTGGCCACCGATACTGGCGAGAAGTCGCCACCGGAGACCAGTGAATGGATTCGGAGTTACGGTCGTCCTTCGCAGAATCCGAAAGACAACCAAGGCAATCTCTGGTGCCTCCCCGTTTGGAAAGCGGCGAAGGGCGAGAAGGCGGAGTTGGGTTGGTGGGGTATGGAGCTGGCGAAGCGTTTGGTGGAAAGCCAGAAGATGCCGATCTTTATGATCAACGCGGCGGTCGGCGGGACGCGGATCGATCAGCACCAGCGCAATACCACCGATCCGACCGATCTCACGACGATTTACGGACGGATGCTCTGGCGCGTGCGGCAGGCTAAGTTGACCCATGGCATTCGGGGCATCCTTTGGCATCAGGGCGAGAACGACCAAGGCTCGGACGGGCCGACTGGCGGTTATGGGTGGGAGAGTTATCAGCAACTTTTCGTGGAAATGTCCGCTGGCTGGAAAGAGGATTTCCCGAATGTGCGGAACTACTACGTTTTCCAAATTTGGCCGAACTCCTGTAGCATGGGTGGACGCGAGGGTTCGGGCGATATGCTCCGGGAGAAGCAACGCAGTCTGCCCGACCTTTACTCGCAGATGGGGATCGTCTCGACCCTCGGCGTGCGCCCGCCTGGAGGCTGTCATTTTCCGCTCGTCGGTTGGGGGGAATTTGCGCGGCTCGTTCAGCCTCTTATCGAACGGGATCATTACGGCAAAGTGCCCACCGCCTCGATCACCTCGCCTAATTTACGCAAAGCCCGTTGGACGTCGAAAGACACGCTCGCCCTGGAGTTTGACCAACCAGTGCTCTGGGCGGATGGCTTGGTGAGCCAGTTCTACCTTGACGGGAAAAAGGACCAGGTCGCTTCTGGTGCTGTCGCGGGTAATGTGCTCACTCTGAAACTCAAGGAGCCCTCCACGGCGACGAAGATCACCTATCTCAAGGAAGTGGCTTGGAATCAGGATAACCTGCTCAACGGGGTCAACGGCCTCGCCGCGCTGACCTTCTGCAACGTGCCGCTTCAGTCCGAAAATTTGCCAGCTGCGAAGACCGCGCAACCGTGATCGCCGCAGGGCGCGACCGCCTGCGTTAGGGAAGGTCAGGCGAGCGGCGGAAGGCGTCGACGGCTAAGCCAAGGAGCTGAAAGGCTACGGTGCGGGCTTTTCATTGGATTGCGGCAGAGGAGATTCGGGGCGTGAGGTTGCTCGGCAAGGATCGGAGGATTGGCTGTTCTCCAACCAAGGCTCTCACAAAGACCTCTGGGCTTTTTTGCTCTTGGATCGCAAACGAGTCGCCCAAGCGTTCCGCTTTTTCGCCATACAACCACTCCTGCGTCTCGCCGAAATAGCGGCGTTTTCGTCGTGCAATTCGCGGGAATTTTACTTTCGTCACTCCCTTGAAGCGAGCTTCTTCAAAACGCCTAATTTGCCACCCAAAGATCACCGAAGCCTCATTGTGAATCCCTCAAACATGGGAAAGGTTGCCAGAGCTGAATTTCCTTTCAGTTAAAACCAAACAACCAAACCAATAAGTATCCATCGTCCCATGAAAAATTATATCCCATCCGCATTGACGCTCGCCGTCGGGCTCGTCCTCGCGCAAGCCGCTAATGCTCAGATCCAAGGCCCGAGCACTGGCTCCACTCCTTATTTCACTCCGACCCGCGGGGATGTCGTCACCCATTCCATCTTCACGGTGGACAACACCGGTCTTAACGCTGATGACTCAATCGGCGGTTACGGCATGTCTGGAATCCCCGACGGCCTAGGAGCTTACGATAATGGAAATGGCACTTTCACCGTGCTGATGAACCACGAAATCGGTTCCACGCTCGGAGCGGTACGCGCCCATGGTGCAAAGGGGGCTTTTATCTCTGAATGGGTGATCAACAAGAACACCTTTGCGGTGAGCTCAGGCGCTGATCTCATGACCAATATCTATCAATGGAATAACGGCACCCAAGCGGTCGGCACTGCGCCAGTCTTGGGCGGACTCGCCTTTAACCGCTTCTGCTCGGCGGATCTTCCTGTTCCCTCAGCTTATTTTAATGCGAGCACTGGTCTCGGGACCACCGAGCGCATTTTTATGACTGGTGAAGAAAGTGGTTCCAATGGCTGGGCGATGGGGGTTGTGGCGACTGGCGCGAATAAGGGGAGCGGCTATGTCCTCGGAAAGTTTAACCTCACGACCAACGGTTCGGGACTCACGGGCGTGGGTGGTTGGGAAAATGTGGTTGCGAACCCTTTTGCTCAAGACAAGACGGTGGTCATCGCGAACAACGACGGCGGCTCTGGGATTATGAATAATTCTGTCTCCCTCTATGTCGGCACGAAGACAAACTCTGGCACGGAAGTCGACAAAGCAGGACTCACGAATGGCACGATCAAATTCGTCAATGTGGCTGGCAACGTTGCTGAGATCACCAATACCACCAGCCGGACCACGGGGATCACCAGCGGTACCAGCTTCACCCTCAGTGGCACGGCTTCGACGACCTTCTCGCGCCCCGAGGATGTCGCCTGGAATCCCGCGAACCCTAGCCAAGCCTACTTCGTCACCACCGACCGCCTTGATCAGGTCAGCGATGGCGTTGGCACGCAGATTGGTTCGACCCGACTGTGGCGTTTGAACTTCTCCGACATCACGAACCCCGAGACTGGCGGCACGATCGATTTGCTCATCGATGGCCGCGTCGTGGACGGGAAGAAGGTGAACATGTTCGACAACCTCACCGTCGGCCCAGACGGCATGGTCTTCCTTCAGGAGGATGTTGGCGGGGCGGCTCACAATGGAAAAATCTTCATGTATAATCCTGGTACGGATACGGTGACCTCCATCGCCATGCATGATGAGGCGCGCTTCGGTAATGTTGGGATCAGCGCGACCGCGCCCTACAATAACGACGAGGAAGGGTCGGGGATCATTGACATCACTTATCTCATGGCTGGCAGTCCGCTGAATACTGGCAACGCTGGCGAGCGCTGGTTGCTCTCTTCCGACCAAGCCCACTACACCAGTGGCATCACCACTGCGCAGGTGGAAGGCGGACAGCTCATCGCTATTCACATCGTCCCTGAACCAAGCGCTGCACTCAGCTTGATCGGTGGCGCCTCCATGCTCCTCGGCCTGCGCCGTCGCCGAGCTTAAATAGCGGCTTCAACGTCCGATTAAAGTAAAAAAGGGGGCTCCTCGCTTAGGCGAGGAGCCCCTGATTTTATTTCGGCCTATTCACTTTTCGGCGTGAGCGATCGGCTGTTGTTCCGTAAGGAAGTGGCGTTTTTGAAAACGAAGTGCCTGTCTACTGTCTCCGCCTTATTCGGCGCCGTCGTTTGTCTCTTCCGTTTCTGGATTCGCGTTGGCGGATGATTCGTCTTCTTCGTCAGGAATCACTGGCGCAATGCTCGAAAGCATCACTCCTTCATTCATGTTCACGAGGATCACCCCTTGGGCGACTCTTCCCGTTTCGCGAATGCCCGAGACTTTAATCCGGACCATCTTTCCTTGGTTGGTGATCATCATCAGTTCGTCCGCATCACGCACCGTCAATGCGGCAACCACTCCGCCGGTCTTGTCGTTGGTTTTCATCGTGATCACCCCGATCCCTCCGCGACTTTGGAGCCGGTATTCTTCAAATTTCGTCCGCTTACCCAAGCCATTCTCGCCTGCCACCAGCAACATGGCGTCTTTATCCACCAGCGATGCCCCAACCACGTAGTCGCCCTTTCGTGGCTTGATTCCATAGACGCCGATCGTTCCACGCCCTTGATCGCGAAGCTCTTCTTCGCTAAATCGAATGCTCATTCCCTGATGGGTGATGAGCACAATCTCATCCAGTCCAGTGGTTAGCTTGCAATCAATCAAGCGGTCGCCCTCTTCAATCTTGATGGCGATAATTCCCGACTTGCGGATGTTTTTGAAGTCGCTGAGGTTGGATTTTTTGACGATCCCGCTCTTCGTCGTGAAGATGACGTGCAACTGGTCGCTCCAGGTGTCCTCGTCTTTTTTCTGGCCCTGAATGCGAATGGTGGCGGCGATTTTCTCCTCAGGTCGCAAGTCGAGCAGGTTGATAATACTGCGTCCTTTCGATGTCCGACTTCCCTCGGGAATCTCGTAAACGCGTTCCACATAGCAACGCCCATCCGTGGTGAAAAACATCAGGTAATCGTGGGCTGTCGCCGTAAACATGTGCTCCACAAAGTCTTCGGGATCTTCGCTGTTTTGGCTCTGTCTCGTTCCCGCTCCAATCACCCCTTTTCCCGCCCGGCGCTGGGTGACATAGGCAGAAGCCGCCGTTCGTTTGATCGCGCCTTTATGGGTCAAAGTAACGATCACTCCTTCGTTGGCAATTAAGTCTTCAATGCTGATTTCTCCTTCTGCCGCCACAATTTGGGTTCGACGAGGGGTGCCGTGTTTTTTTTGAATTTCCCTTAACTCCTCGGTAATGATGGTCAACACGCGCTGCTCTTTGGCGAGGATGTCGAGAAGGTCTTTAATCGTCGAGACTAGCGCGTCGTATTCGCTCTTGATGCTATCGCGCTCCAGGCCAGTCAATTGGTAGAGGCGGAGATCAAGGATATGCCCGACCTGTTTTTCGCTGAATTTATAGTTCCCGTTGATCAACCGGGCTTCATCACGAATCAAAATTCCCAGTTGCTCGACAAAGGGTCGCGTCCAAGAGAGCGCCATCAACTTGCCTTTGGCGTCGTCGCGGTCGTCGGAATCGCGGATGATCTTGATAAAGTCGTCGAGATTGGCGAGGGCGATCAGGTAGCCCTCGAGTTTCTCCGCCTCAATTTCCGCCTGCCGGAGTAGGTAGCGGGTCCGCCGCAAAATCACCTCGCGCCGATGCTCAATGAAGCAGGTAAAGGCGTCTTTCAGACCGAGCAAGCGTGGCTTGCCGTGATCGATCGCCAACATATTGGCACTGAACGATGACTCAAGGGCGGTGTGCTTAAATAGGTTATTGAGAATCACCTTGGGATTGGCGGTTTTCTTCAGTTCCACGACCACCCGGGTGTTTTCGTCGGACTCGTCACGGACATCGCTAATTCCTTCAATGACCTTCTCGTTGACCAAAGCGGCGATCCTTTTGACCAACTCCGCGCGGTTCACATTGTAGGGAATCTCCGTGATGATAATCTGCTCTTTCCCACCCTTCATCTCCTCAATCCCCGCTCGACCGCGTACCCGGACAGCTCCTTTTCCTGTGGCAAAGTAGGAGAGAATTCCGTCTCTCCCTTGCAAAATACAGCCCGTCGGAAAGTCTGGTCCTTTCACAAACTGCATCAACCCAGCAAGGGTGATGTCCGGATCGATAATCTGGGCGCAAATTCCGTCGATGCACTCGCTGAGATTGTGTGGAGGAATATTCGTGGCCATTCCCACGGCGATACCCGTGCCTCCATTGACGAGAAGGTTTGGAAAGGCCGCGGGAAATACCGTCGGTTCCTCTCTTGTCTCATCGTAGTTCGGCACAAAGTCGACGGTCGCTTTGTCCATGTCGTCCATCAAAGCCGCTCCCAAGTGGCGCAACCGGGCCTCCGTATACCGCATGGAGGCTGGAGGATCGCCTTCCACCGATCCGAAGTTTCCTTGGCCATCGATGAGCATATCTCGCATCGCCCAAGGCTGAGCCATATGCACGAGCGTCGGATAAATCGCTTGATCTCCGTGCGGGTGATAGTTGCCCATGGTTTCGCCGACGATCTTCGCGCATTTCAAATGCTTGCGAGTTGGTTGCACTCCTAATTCGCTCATTGCGAATAAGATGCGGCGTTGGGATGGTTTGAGTCCATCCCGTGCATCGGGGAGCGCGCGGCTGATAATCACCGACATCGAGTAATCGAGAAAAGATTTCGACATCTCTTCGGCGACATTGACGGGCTGAACTTTTTCGTTGGGATTAAGGTTGGACATGGAAAAATGGGTGCCTGATTTTTTTGAAAATGATCGTTTTTTCGAAGGAAACTCGCCTACACATCCAAGCGAGCATTCAAGGCATTATCTTCGATAAACTGCCGGCGAGGTTCGACGACATCGCCCATCAGAATGGTGAACATTCGATCGGCTTCCACCGCGTTGTCTTCGTTCAAAACCACCCGCCACATCTTCCGCTTGTTCGGATCCATCGTCGTCTCGAAGAGTTGTTTCGGGTTCATTTCTCCCAGTCCCTTAAATCGCTGAATACTTAAGCCTTTCTTGCCGATTTCAATGACTTTTCCAAGGATCTCTGGGACGGAAAATAAAGCGTGGGTCGTCGCCTTATCTCCTTCACCTTCAATTAATTCAAAGATCGGGTTGTCGTTGTCAGAGAAGTGTTCAACCCTGAGTCCCTTGCGGTTTAACTCGAGAATGATTTTTTGCACGGAATTCGACTCATGCAATTCCACCAAGCGAGCTCGTCGACGAGCCTGATCATCTTTTTTCTTGGAGGCTACCTTTTCTGCGACTGGTGCCACATCACCCTCCAACACTAGGTCCGCACTGACCACCTCCGCCACGGGGTCATCAAAAAGGGCGAGGTCACGGTTTTCTTCATGGAAGGTCCGGACTTCCGCTTCCCCAGAAAAGTAGGTCACCCGCTCGGTATTGCCTTCGCGGACTTTGACCATGTAGCTCGGGAGAGCTCCAGTTTGCGGATCGCGTTGGGTTAAGTAGGCTTCAAACTCTCCGCCATGGCGCCGAATGGCATCGCTAAATTTGGCCAAGCGTTCGAGCAATTCGAGAATGTCCTTGAGCTGCGATGCCGTGATCACTTTGCCGTCGGCGAGGTTTTTTAATTTCACTTCCTCCGACCCGAGGGTGATCAAAATCCGGTTGAGTGCGGCGTCGTCATCGACGTATTCCTCCCGCTTCTTTCGCTTGATCAAATAGAGCGGAGGACAGGCAATATAGACATGTCCCTTGCGAATGAGATCGGGCATTTGCCGGTAGAAAAAGGTCAGGAGCAGGGTACGAATGTGGGACCCATCGACGTCGGCGTCGGTCATAATAATGATCCGACCATAACGAAGCCGTTTCAAATCAAACGCCCCTTCATTTTCTTTGGCATTGTCGCCACTCGGCGCGCCAATTCCTGTTCCGATCGCGGTGATTAATGTTTGAACCTCAGTGTTTTGGAGCACTTTATCCAAACGGGCTTTCTCGACATTGATGATTTTTCCTTTAATGGGGAGGATCGCTTGAAAGCGTCGGTCTCGACCCTGTTTCGCCGACCCGCCGGCGGAATCACCTTCGACCACATAAAGCTCGGTCAGTGCGGGGTCTCGCTCTGAGCAGTCCGCCAGTTTTCCGGGCAGTCCACCACCGCTGAGTGCTCCTTTTCGGACGGTCTCTCGGGCCTTTCTCGCGGCTTCCCGCGCCCGCGCCGCCATCAAGCACTTATCAATGATCTTTTTTCCCACTCCAGGGTTCTCATCGAAGTGCAGCATCAGCCCCTCGTAACTAATCGAGCCGACAATTCCGTCGACCTCTGGGGAGATCAACTTGACCTTGGTCTGGGATTCAAAGCGCGGGTCAGGATGTTTAACGCTCACGACTGCTGCTAACCCCTCAAGCACATCGTTACCTGTAATCGCGGCGTCCTTCTCTTTGAGCAAAGAATTATTCTTGGCATATTGATTAATCGCCCGCGTGAGCGACCCGCGAAAGCCACTGCTATGCGTCCCGCCATCGGGATTGGGGACGGCGTTGGTGTAGCAAAGGAGTTGCTCGTTATAGCTGTCATTATAGTGGAGCCCGATCTCCACGATCACCTTATCTCGAGAGCCCTTGATCATGATCGGCTTTGGATGCACGAGTGCCTTATTCTCCGAGAGTCGTCCCACATATTCCTCCACCCCGCGCGGATGCTGGATTTGCACTGGAAGCGTCCCGTCTTGACGCTCGTCGATAAAGGTAAAACTTAGAGGCGCATTGATATAGGCGAGATCATTAAGCCGAGTAATGATGCGCTCCGATTTAAACTCGATCGTCTCCAAAAAGATCTCCGTGTCGGGCATGAAGGTGATGAGGGTTCCCGTTTGCTTCTTCGATTGAACCTCAGCGATCACGTGGAGACTTTGTTTGGTCGCTCCCCGCTCAAAAGACATGGCGTGAATTTTTCCATCCCGGGTTACCTCGACTTTGAACCACTCTGAAACCGCGTTGACGCACTTTGCGCCCACTCCATGGGTTCCTCCCGAATACTCATAGTTTCCTTGGCCATACTTCCCGCCAGAGTGAAGCCGAGTCAAGACGAGCTCTACGCCTGGGATGCCCTCTTCTTTGTTGATATCCACGGGAATCCCTCGGCCGTTATCGCGGATGGAAATCGATCCGTCGCTGTGAACGGTCACATCAATATGGGTGCAATAGCCTGCCAGAAACTCGTCAACCGAGTTATCTAAAACTTCCGACACGCAATGGTGGAGTGCGCGCTCGTCGGTCCCGCCGATATACATGCCGGGCTTTTTTCGAACCGCTTCGAGTCCCTTGAGTGAGCTTAAATCGTCAGCATCATAGGTGCTTTTTTTGGAAGCGGTTTCGGATTTTGGAGCGTCGGGATTAGACATATTTTAAGGAAGAAAAAGTCGGTCTTTGAACCTAGAAAAGCATCAAGAAAACGACAAGAATTTTCTCCCCTTATTTTTCCTCGTTTATCCAATCCCTTGGGGCGTGTTCAGTCGTCAACCACAAGATATTGATGGACACGAAGAAGATCTTCACGATCAATTCCCCTGATTGAAATCCGCACTCCGACTCGCCGCTCTCGCCTTTTTTTGCGTCCTCACTTTTGTCGCTCGTAGCCACAATCTTCGAGACGTCTTTATCGAGGGCCGATTGTACTTTCTGGACGCTGATTGTTACTCACGGATGACTCGTGCGCAGATGGTTGCTGAGCATCCTGGAATGATTATTCGCCACCACGATTTTGAAAACTTTCCCCAAGGAGTAAAGACGCACACCACGGCGCCTCTCGACTACCTGATCGTCCTGCTGAAATCAGGGGTCGCGATTACTTTACACGTCTTCGATCCGCAAAAAACCACTTCTCTGCACGCGCAAGCGCTCGACATTGCGGGGGCGTTGATTGGTCCGCTCCTCGGGACTCTGGGCACAGTATTTCTCGCTTTCTGGGCTTGGAGTCTGCGTTTCCGTTTTTGGGGGATCCCGTTGCTTCTTTATGCGACCAGCCCGATGCTTGTTCATGGAACGGTTCTTGGTCGACCAGATCACCAAGCCTTGCTGATTCTTCTGCTCACCGTGGCCCTCGGGGCGGAGATCGCCCTTGTTCGCCCCACCCTTGATCTCAAAGTGAACTCAGCGACTCACCAACGGTTTTGGAGTGTGGTCAGTGGTTTATTTTGGGCGCTGAGTCTCTGGGTATCGCTGTATGAACCGCTGGTTTTGCTTGCCACCGTGGTGGTCATCGGCCTCGCTTTGGATCGGCGATCGATGTTTTCTCAAGAGCGTCGACGAGGCTGGGTGGTTTTTCTGATCAGTCTCACGCTGATCATGATGGTTGAAGGTTGGCATATTGATGCCCCTGATGCCGCTTTGCGGGCGAACTTTATTCGATGGCAGGCCACGATCGGTGAGCTCGCTCACCTGAATCTTCTCTCTCCCCAGCTTTCCAGTTGGTTAGGTTGGCTCGCTTTGCTCACGCCACTTGGCCTCTTTTTCTCTAGAAAAACCGATCGGCGATCTCTTCCTCTGCTCTTGCTGCTTCTCGTCTTGCTTTCGTTGACGGTTTGGCAGATTCGCTGGGGCTACTTTCTTGTCGTTGGGGTGGTGCTTGCTCTGCCGATCTTTCTGCCTGTGCTTGTCAAGCCTTGGATTATTCGGACGGCATTTTTCTGCGGGCTCTGGCCCCTGGCTGCGGACTGGGAGGCCCGGTTGTTTCCCGACTCGGCGGCTACTCGTCGTCTCGAAATGAAGCGCGCTGAGTCGGTGGCGTTAAGGGAGATCGTGGCGACCAAGGTCGGCACGAATGGCGGACCTTTTCTGGCGCCTTGGTGGCTTTCTCCTGCCATCGCCTACTGGACTGGTCAACCTGGCCTCGGGGGAAGTTCTCACGAAAGTCTACCGGGCATTGTCGACGGCGCAAAAATCTATCTCGCTCCTGACGCCGCCACCGCCCTCCCGATTTTGCGATCGCATCGGATTGCGTGGATTCTTGCCGATGTGCCTGAGCGAGTCATCTCCACCTCGGCCACGCTTTTGGGAGTCGATCGGCCGAGTCAGTCGATGGCCGAGCAGTGGGCTCGCCCGATTCGCGACGAGCCGAGAGATTCTGCGATCATTCCCGATCCGTCGATTCCTCTCCATCAAGGTGAAATTTTTTACCAAATCTGGATTGTTCAGCCCGTCTCCGATCTGCTTCCCAACTAATGAATACGACTTTTGATTTTTTGGTAATCGGTGGCGGAAGTGCGGGATATGCAGCGGCTTCTCTTGCCAGTCAACTCGGGATGAGGGTCGCCTTAGTGGAGGGGGGAGAGGAGCTCGGGGGCCTCTGCATTCTTCGTGGATGTATGCCGAGCAAGACGCTCCTCGAAAGCGCTCACCGAGCCGAGGCCATCCGGAATGCGGGTGAATTTGGGCTTGATGCGGAGTTGCTGAGCGTGAATTCCCTCGCCATCCACGCTCGCAAGCGACGATTGATCAAGGAGTTTGCCGATTATCGTCGTGGTCAATTGGAGAGCGGTCGATTCACTTTTATTCGTGGTCGCGCGTCCTTTATCGATTCCCAGACGATCGACGTTCAACTCCGCTCTGGCGAGACCACGCAACTGACTGCCCGATCCATGCTCGTCGCTACCGGCTCTTCTGTGCAATGGATCGACTTTCCCGGTCTCAGCGAAATCGGGGTTTGGTCGAGCGACGATGTCCTCGACGCCCCGTCGATCCCCGCTTCGGTGATCATTCTTGGTGGTGGGGCGATTGCCTTGGAGTTGGCCAGTTATTATTGCGGGGTGGGGAGTGCGGTTACGGTGATTCAGCGTGGTCCGCAAATCCTCACGGGAAGTGATCCTGACCTTGCCACCGAGTTGGCGGCTTCTCTGGAGCGGCGCGGGATTGATATTTATTCTGGCACGACGCTCCTCCGCGCGGAGCGCTTGCCTGCTGGTGCGCGGATCGTTTTTCAGCAAGGCGATGGTGAGATTGAAGTGGTGGCGGATCAGGTCATCTCCGCGCTTGGTCGGCGACCGAATCTCGATGGACTTGGAGCGGAAAAAGCGGGGATGATCGTCTCCCGCGGTCGCCTTTGTCCCCAGGCGACGCAGCAGTGTGGGCCTGCGCACCTTTTTGCGGCTGGGGATGTTTGTGGACCGCACGAGGTCGTGCACATCGCCATTCAGCAGGGAGAAATTGCCGCCCGGAATGCCGCCCGCGTTCTTGGCAAGTTGCATGGAGAGTTGGAAGAGACCGACTATCGATTGAAGCTTCTCGCCATTTTTACTCATCCGCAACTTGCTACCGTTGGGCTGAGTGAGTGCGAGTGTCGTGAGCAAAAGATTGCCTTTCTTTCGGCGAAGTATCTTTTTGCTGATCATGGGAAAACGCTCGTCCGTGGCGAGGTCGAGGGGTTCGTTAAACTGATCGTTGACAGTGCGTCGCGGCGGATTATCGGCGCCTCCTGCATTGGACCAGAGGCATCAGAATTGATTCATGAAGTGGTGGTGGCAATGCACTTCAAATCGACTGCTGGAGAGCTTTCGCGGATTCCTCACTACCATCCAACGCTCAGTGAAATCTGGACCTACCCTGCGGAAGAATTGGCGTGAGTCCCTCGCGAAAGTGCCTGGGTATTTTAGCGGGGAGCGGGGGAAGATTTACCAAACCAGACCTGAAACTTGCGGCTGCCGTTCGCTTGATCGGGATCGGTGATTACGCTGAGTCGGCATTCCATTGCCGCCGGTTGATCACTGAGAATTCCTTGTAAACGGGTTGCTTCGGCCTTGTCTCTGGCTTCATTGAAGTAGCGGATTTCATGAGCGTCAGATCGTCTTCCGGGATTCTTGGCGATGATCGCTTCAAATCCTCCCGCCTCCAGTGCGGCGACCAAGCCCTTGGCGGTTTCTCTTTGGAGATCGTCCACCACAAACAAAAAGACGCGCGGTCGTTGCTCGCTGGTGGGGAGAGATTTGTCGATTTCCTGTTCAATCCGTCCGAGCGTTCGGCCGAGGTTCGAGCGGATCTCGCTCAACTCAGTCTCCACCGCTTCGCTTGACTTGAGCTTGGTGGCTTTCGTCCGAACCGAGCTGAGGTCGGTCAATAGGGGGACGAGTGTTCCAATCTCCGCCCGAGCCTTGACCAGCCTTTGTTGGGCGTCGCTTGCCTTTGTCTTGGCGTCTTTCTCCTCGGCTAACGCCGTGACCGACCGAGCCTCGGCGGCGGTCATTTTTGCAAGAGCTTCGTCAATCCGTTTTTGGGCACTCCGTTCTTTTTCCTGCATGGTCACCTCTCGCTGTTTCAAAGTATCCGCCTGAGCCTGCCAAGTCGTTACCTCATAGAGGGAAAAGAGCAGCCAAAGCAAGCCGATCGCGATGGGGAGAAGTGCCACGAGAACCACCCTCTGGCGGAGTTTCATTTCCTTGAGGTTCGCTTTGAAGATCGACTGCTCGAGATCAGCGTTTGGACTATTGATTACGGACATAAATAATTGGGGAAACTTAACCGACCACTTCGTTCGCTCGCTGGAGCAATGGTTGGCGTTGGCGGGTTGGGAGGGTGGCATCGGCAAGCCCGCTTCTGGCGTAGCGCAATCCCAGCAGACCTTGGCCAAGAAAATCGCCCCGGGCATTGACCAAAAAAGCCTGGCTGGCGAGAAAACCTCCAAAGCCGGCGAGAAGGAAAAAGTGAATCCACCCCAAGAGGATCGCCAGTAGGGCAAGAATGGCGCATCCGCAGGCGCCTAATGATAATCCGCGGCCAAGTCGTCGGAGTTGTCGGAGGGTTTCAACGCGGGTGGCCATCGCTTCGTCTAGTGAAGTAAAGTCGGGCTTCGGCGATTCTTCCAGCGCTCCGGCTGGCAGGGCGGGAAGTGCAACACCCAAGTGCTTGGCAACGCTGAATGCCACCGCGTCTAGTTCGATCTCGCGCTTTTCCAATCCCAGTCCGTCGAGGGCCGCGGTGATATCGTGTCCGACTTCTGCTGGATCGAATCCAGCGAGGTCATAGAAGCAATGTCCAGCGAGGACCCAAGACACTTTGAGTCCCTCTTCTCGCTGTCGGGCGAGCAAACGCGGAAGTTTCGTGCGGAGCACAAAGTCGGACTGCAGAAAGAGTTCGCTAACGATCACGATGGCCAACTGTCGTTGCCCAAGAATTTCTTCCAATTCCACCACGGGGTTGGCGCTGGTTTTGATCCTACGCTCATCCCAAATGGAGGAAGTTTCTCCGCTGATTAGTTGTTTGAGTCGGAGTTGAACTCGATCAAGCCACTTCTTTTCGGCGAGGCAATAGGCGATGAAAATTCCAGAGCGAGTTGACATGGAGGAGTGTGGAAAATCATGCCATAGATCATGGAAAAATTTCAATCATCCGCTTCAATTGGCGACGATTTAGATCAATAATAGTCCAATCATCCGCCAATGAACTGGGCGGAGTTGCTTCGCCAAAAGATCAACGACCGAGACTTTTTACTTGAGGGTTTTCAAGTAGGCAAACATGTCGCTCACTTGTGCGGGGGTCATGGTCTCCAGTAACCCTTCTGGCATAATCGAGCGACGGAGAAACTGGGAACTGCGGATCTCGCTTCGGGCGATTCGCCGATCTTGAGCACCGGGTGAGCGGAGGAGGATGGCGTCTTTTTCTTCGCCAGCGAGAAACCCTTCGAGGAGGTCGCCGGTGTTCATCTCGACGCGAAAGAGTCGATACCCATTTTCCATGGCGGCATTTGGGGTGATGATATTCCGCAATAAGGCTTCTACTCCCATAGCACCGGCGCCAGAAAGATTGGGGGCAAGGTTGCCACCTTGATTTCCAATCAGATGGCACGCTTGGCAGGTCATCGTGACCAGTTTGCCTTTTGCGACGTCGCCTGGTTGCTCGGCGAGCGCCCGATACTTGGCAAATTTTGCATCGAGTTCAGTTGATTCGGTGGCAGTTAGAATCGGAGGAAAGTCGCTTGTCTTGATCGTTTTAGCTCCACTTTGGAGCTTGCCCCATCCTTCAGAACCAGAGGCGTAGAAGATCAAATCGGTTGGTTGCTTCACCCCTTCGTAACTGCGATCGAAGTCGTGACGAATTTCCTCGGCGGTCCGCGCCCGATTCCAGATGCGGAACTCGCTCAACGCCCCGCTCAACCCGTTCTTTTGGGTCGTATATCCTATGCGAACATTTTCGAACTTTTGGGGTGTGGGCTTGCTCTGCTCTTGGTCGAGCGAACCGTCTTGGTAAATTTTCAGAGAACCGGTGGCGTCGCGGGTGACTGCGAGGTGAATCCAGACCCCAGGAACGACGGGCTTCTTGGCGGCGATACTATCCCCAGTCGCCGTCCAGACGCGAAAGTTCGATCCGAAGAAGTTCATATCGAGTTGTCCGGGGATTCCGAGGATGCCATCGCTGGCTCCAATCTCTCGTCCTTTCGGATTGAGAAGAACCCAAGTCTCCACCGTAAACGGTCCGTCCAGAGTGATGCCGGTTTCGCTCCAGGCGTTATCGCTTCCGTCCAAGGCGAGCACTGGGCGAAAAAGTGCGGTCAGTTCGTTAGTCAAGGCGAGAAGATCAGCGTCGGAGCCGAGGATTGTCTGGAGCTTATCTAAAAGCGGTCCATTGAGTTCACTCTTGGCGATAGTTCCTGCTCGGACCGCGGCGACAATCGCCTGAGCCCCAGACTTTTGGGTGGTCAGTCGATCGAGAGCGTTGCGGCGTTGCACGGGGGTTAGGCCGCTCCACATTCCGATGAGAAGTTTTCCCGCTTGATCGTTTTTTGAGTTAGAGAGTGCGTTCAAGGCCTCTTCGCGGATCAATGGATCTTTTGCTTCTTTGGTTAATCGGGCGAAAAGTTCCGCTTGTGTGCTCCCCATTTCGCGGAGTGCTCGAAGCGCCACCAGTTGGCGTTCTGCGGGAGCGTCGGTGGTGAGTAAGTTTGTCAGGTCAGGCTCCAAGGCGGTTAAGCGAAACTCTGTGGCCAATCGGAGGGCGAGTTCGCGGGAGGATTGATCGTCGCTCGCGATGAGTTTCTTGGCGGTCTCGGCGAGAATCGGATGGAGTTTCGCGGTGTCGAGGCGGGTTCGAGCGGCGAGAAGCGCGGCGAGAACCGCGGGTCGGGTGGTTGGATTACTCAAAGCACCGGTGAGCGCCTCGCCAACGCCGGGTTCGGTGGCAAATTGGACGAGGCGCATGACCTCCTCTTGACCGGGTGGGCGGGTGAGTTTGGGCAAAAGTTGAGCGACTCGGGCGGCACTCATTTTGGGTTCTAAAGCGAAGGAAGCGAGGAGGCGTTTTTCGACGGGGACTTTTTCGGCGGCTGGTGAATCCAGCCAAGCAGCCACGGCGACGGGCTGTTTTTCGAGAAAGAAACGAACCAGATAACGCTCAAATTCGCGGTCATAAGCATCACCGACTTTGATCTGTTTGTTGCCGTTGGACGCTTTGCCCATGGGTGCTGAAAGAGAGTCGCGACCCATGGTCACGCAGAGGGCGACAGCAAGGGGATCTTTCGCGGCCATTCGTCCAGCCACCCGGATGATTTCTGAGCGGACTTCGGAATCGGGATCTTCCGCCAGCGGGCTGAGAAGCGCGACCAAATCGGGGACTTGTGCTTGCCCTGATGCCCGAACGGCTTCCCGTCGGAGATTCCGATTTGCATCGGCGAGGAGCGGCTTTAAGAGCGGGCTATCGATGGGTCCCAGTCCTTCGGTTGCCCAGAGAGCGGCGATTCGCCGACTGGCGGAGTTCGTTGGATTGAGGATGATTTCTCGGAGTTTCGGGAGGACACTGGCGTCGTTGCGGTCGATCAATGTCTGCCAAGCCAAGTGACTTTGGGTCCGGGAATCTCCTCCCAGTTTTGCGAGCAGTTCGTCGCCAGTTAACTTGGTGAAATTTGGCACAGCAAACGGCGTTTGGGTTGTCGCCTTGACCCGCCAAATTCTCCCGCGGGTCTTATCTCGGTCAGGATGATTGCGTGCCACCTCATTGTGGGAGATGACTTTGTTATACCAGTCGACAATGTAGAGGCAGCCATCGGGACCGAACTGGGTGGCGATGGGGCGAAACCACGGATCGCTGGACTGAATGAAGTCCCCAAGCAGGGCGTATTGATGTCGCGAACCTTCGTTGGTGATTTTGATGGCCTGAATTTTCCGAGTGATCGGGTTGGCGACATACATGACGTCGGCATAGGCGGAGGGCCAGGCGCCTTTTTTGTCGGAAAGTGCTAAGCCACTGAGACCTGTGCCGCCCATCCGAAACTCGGCGGTCGATGGGAAGTCTGGTTGATAGCTTTTGCGGAAGCTTTCCATCCCGCCGGGATAGTAAGCGTATTCGTGGAATGGCATGACTGGGTAGCCGTAATCGTTGGCTTCTTGAATCCAAGTCTGGCCCTCGCCGTCTAGAACCAATCCCCAGATATTATTGGGGCCGACGCTGGTGACCTCAAAGTCACTGCCATCGGGGCGCATTTTAGCCATTGAGCATTTTGGCCAGTCCACCACCCGATCGCTTCCTGGTTTCTGGACTTTGCTACTGTTAAACAATCCTTGAGCCATCCAGATCCAGCCACCGGGTGCTCGGGTAAATTGATGGGGGAAAAGGTGAGAATCTTGGACGCCGAATCCTGTGACCACGACATCGTGGGTATCGGATTTGCCGTCGCCATCGGTATCTTTGTAGAATTTTAAGTCGTTGCCGTGCTGGACATAAACTCCATTTTTATAGGGAAGAATTCCTAGAGGGATTGCCAAGCCGTCCACAAAGATCCGAGGCTTTTGGACGCCTGCGGCAAAGGGGGTATCGAAGACGATGACGCGATCTTTTCCGGGACTGGCGTAGAGGGCTTTGGCTTGAGCGGCGCTTTCGTTGCCATCTACAGGGTAGTCGAAGGCGGTCATGGACCACATCCGCCCTTGTTGATCCCAGTCGATGGCGATGAATTTCCCGAAGCCCTCAGATTCTTGGGCGACCAGCTCGACCTCAAAGCCTGGAGGGACAGTGAAAGTGGCGCGTTCTTCGTCTCCGGTGAGTGGCGATGCTTTTGCGGCCTTTTCGGGAGGAGGTGCGGGGGTAAACGTGTCGGGAGCCTTTGCTGGCGCGAGCTCTTCGATGGTCAGATCTTTGACTTCAACCAAGGCTTTGCCGCCTCCGTGGACTTGGATGCCGAGTTTTCCTGTCTGGATAATTTTCGGATCCGCTTCGGTGTAGTCTACGCCTTGAACCCCGTTGATCCAGGTCCTAATCCTTCGGCCTTGGGCGTGAATGACATACTCGTTCCAGTCGTCTTTTTTGATCACTGGTCGCAAGGCGACCATATCCGATGCCGCCATGAGTTTGTTTCTGCGCGACTCATCATAAATGGCTCCATACCAAGTGGGTTCACCGTAGTCGCACTGATATCCCGCCATTTCGGTATTGTTTGGCACCCGTTGACTGCGAATTTGAAAGCCTGAGTTCACGAATCCGGTTCCGCTCAACTTGATCTTCATGCGGACGATGAAATCCCCATACTCTTTGACGGTGGCGAGGAAGACATTTTGACGGACTTGCTCGGTCAGAGATCCGCCGGTCAGGCTTCCGTTCTCCACCCGCCAGAGTTTGGGGTCACCCTCCCAACCAGTTAAAGTGGTGCCGTCGAAAAGCGGGGTAGTTTTTCCTACGGGCGGAAGCGGTTCAGCCTGAGCGAAGGAGTGGAGAAGCAGGGCAACGGCGAGTGAAAGGTATTTCATAGTTGGTGGATGGCGCGAAAAAGGTAACCAGACATTCGTCTGGCTCTTAGAGAAAGTCACGCTACGAAAATTCTCTCGAAGATCAAGCGGAGTGGCTGAAGGGGAGTGGCTCAGCGGGTTGGAAATAAACTGGCGAGAAGTTGACCAAGCCAGACGGCCAGCAGGCAAAGAGCGATGGAGGAAAGAATGTTCAGCATCGCGTGGAGCGACCGCCCATCGAGCAAAAGGCGATGGGTCTGAAGTCCAAAAGAGGAGAAGGTGGTGTATCCACCGAGGACGCCGATGATGATGGTTTGGGAGGTTATCGGCGAGATTTGGAGGAACCCTGAAGGCGCGGTGAGGCCAGCAAAGAGTCCGATGATGAAGCAGCCCGTGACATTCACAAAAAGGGTGCCGACGGGAAAACTCACCCCGAAGCGAGTGTCGAACCAAGTGCTGAGGGCGAGTCGCAGTCCCGTGCCCACCGCGCCTCCCGCCATGACCGCTAAGGTGGTTTTAAACGTCACAATGGATGAGAGATGGGAGAGATGTGGGCGCCATGGGGTGGGGCATCGCGTTGAGGAAGATGAAGCATGGGAGAGACGCGGTGGTGGATGGATGTTCTGGTCAAATGCCCAGCTCCAGTTTGACTGCACTGCAGGCTTCCGCGGCGAAGAGGAGGTCGTCACGGCTGTGGGCGGCACTAATCTGCATGCGGATTCGGGCCTGACCCGCTGGGACCACAGGATAAAAGAAGCCCACCACATAGACGCCCCGCGCGAGCATGGCTTCGGCGAAGTGCTGAGCGAGTTGAGCGTCACCGAGCATCACTGGAACGATGGGATGATTTCCGGGAAGAATGGAGAAGCCTCGGAGGTTCATTTCGTGGCGAAAGTAATGGGTATTTTCCTCTAAGCGATCGCGGAGAGTCGTGGATTTGCTGAGGATTTCGAGCACCTTGAGTGATGCCCCAACAATGGAAGGCGCCAAGGTATTGGAAAAAAGATAGGGCCGAGAACGCTGGCGGAGGAGCTCGATGATTTCTTTTCGTCCGCTGGTGTAGCCACCACTGGCTCCACCGAGAGCCTTCCCCAAGGTTCCGGTGATGATGTCCACCCGACCGAGCACGCCAGATTGCTCGGCAGTCCCGCGTCCAGTTTTCCCAATAAAACCCACGGCGTGGGAATCGTCGACCATGACTAACGCCCCGTTGGCTTCGGCGAGATCACAAATCTCCCGAAGATGGGCGACCGATCCATCCATCGAAAAGACCCCGTCGGTGGCGATCAATTTAAAGCGACTTCCCTTTTGGGTCGCGGCCCGAATTTGCTCGGCGAGATCGGCCATGTCATTGTTTCGATAGCGATAGCGGGTCGCTTTGCAGAGGCGAATTCCGTCGATGATCGAAGCGTGGTTGAGCGCATCAGAAATCACGGCATCTTCGGGACCGAGGAGGGTTTCAAATAGTCCGCCGTTGGCGTCGAAGCACGACGAGTAGAGGATCGTGTCTTCGGTTCCTAGAAATTGGGAAATCGCCTGTTCCAGTTCCTTGTGGTCGTCCTGGGTTCCGCAAATAAAGCGGACGCTGGCCAGTCCGTAGCCCCTGCGATCGAGGGCGGCATGAGCGGCGGCGATTACCTCTGGGTGGTCGGCAAGGCCGAGGTAATTATTGGCGCAGAGATTGAGTACTTCTCGCCCATCGGCGACCTGAATTCGAACATTTTGAGGTGAAGAAATCACCCGTTC
>JBAWZW010000034.1:0-22046 GCA_037142835.1 Verrucomicrobiota bacterium | reverse complement strand
CCATAACCCCCCACCCTTCGCGTAAAAGCCCCCCAGAAATCGGGAAAAATCTCCCCTTCCACTCTTTTACACTTTCCCTTTTTCTTCCACTCCCTAGGTTCTCCCCCCTATGAAAGTCCAAGTCATCGTTATGCCAAAGCAGACTGTGCTCGATCCCCAAGGCGTGGCCGTTCGGGCCGCCATTCATCATCACGGACTCAGCGCAGTGACCTCGGCTCGCGTAGGAAAAGTCATCGAACTCGAACTCTCCGGCAACCCGACCGAAGCGGAAATCCATGCCGTTTGTCGCGATCTCTTGAGTAATCCCGTGATCGAAGATTATCGGGTGGAAATCCAACCCTAAGTCGCTGGCGTGCTCTTTTTCTTCTGCATCGTCCTTCCCCCCCTCGCGGTCTCTTTGAACGGCCGAATGGGAGCTTTTTCCTCAGTCTCATCCTCACCCTCCTTGGCTGGTTTCCAAGAATCATCCACGCTTTTTTCGTGGTCAGCGCAACGCATCCGGGAAATCACCCGCAACCCTCGAGTTTAAAATGAAAGCCGCCGTCCTTCGTTTCCCTGGTTCAAACTGTGATCAAGATTGCGTCCTCGCCCTCCGCGATTTCGGCGTCGAAACCGACTTCCTCTGGCACAAATCCTCCTCCGTCGCAGGCTACGATCTCATCGTCCTCCCCGGTGGATTCTCCTACGGCGATTACCTCCGCTGCGGGGCCATCGCCCGCTTTTCCCCGATTATGCAGTCCGTAGTCGCCGCCGCCGCCGAAGGACGCCTCATCCTCGGAATCTGCAACGGCTTCCAGATTCTCTGCGAATCAGGCCTCCTCCCAGGTGCCCTCATTCGTAACCGCGAACTCCACTTTCGCTGCGAACACCTCCAAGTCCGCGTAGAAGACGTCGCCAACCCCTTCCTTCACGAAGCCAAAACAGGGGAACTCCTCCGCATCCCCATCGCCCACGGCGAAGGCTGTTACACCGCCGATCCCTCCACGCTCGCCGAACTCAATCGATCAGGTCGCGTCCTCCTCCGCTACGCCAACTCCCGTGGAGCCGCCATCGACTCCGCCAACCCCAACGGCTCCGCAGAAAATATCGCAGGCATCTGCAACCCCGGTCGCAATGTCTTCGGCCTCATGCCCCACCCCGAACGAGCCTGCGATCCCCGACTCGGAACCACCGACGGCCGAGTGATCTTTCACTCGATCCTCTCCACCCTCGGCGCCTGCCAAGTAGCATAAACAGGGGCGATACTTTGATCCCGCCTCGCTCCGCATCCCACCATAGGCTGGTCCCGTTTCCCCAAACCTCCACCGATCCCAGCTTGGATCCCACCGCCACCGCTGCCCAGCCTGCACCTTCCGTTTTATGACCGAGCCCGCTCTTACACCCGAACTGATTGCCAAACATGGCCTCACACCCGAGGAATTTTCCCGCATCCAAACCATCCTCGGTCGCGATCCCAACTTCACCGAACTAGGCATTTTCTCCGTGATGTGGAGCGAGCATTGCTCCTATAAAAACTCCAAGCGGGAGCTGAAAAAATTCCCCACCACCGGCCCCACCGTCCTCGTCAAAGCGGGCGAGGAAAACGCCGGGGTCATCGATATCGGTGACGGCTGGGCGATCGCTTTCAAAATGGAAAGCCACAATCACCCCAGCGCCATCGAACCCTTCCAAGGGGCCGCCACAGGCGTCGGTGGCATCATTCGCGATATCTTTACCATGGGCGCACGCCCCGTTTTCTCCCTCAACTCCTTGCGCTTTGGCCCCATCACCGGCGAAGGCGAAAACGTCAAAACCAATCGCCGCCTCTTCGCAGGTGTCGTCGCAGGAATCGCTCACTACGGAAATTGTATCGGCATCCCCACCATCGGCGGCGAAGTCTACTTCGACCAAAGCTACGACGGAAATCCCCTCGTCAATGTCTTCAATCTCGGCATCCTCCGCCACGAACAAATCGCCCGCGGTGCCGCCAAAGGAGTCGGCAACCCAGTGTTTTATGTCGGCGCAGAAACAGGCCGCGACGGCCTCGCAGGTGCCGCCTTTGCCTCCAGAGAACTCACCGAAGAAAGCAAAGAAGATCGCCCCGCTGTCCAAGTCGGCGATCCCTTCAAAGAAAAACTCCTCCTCGAAGCCTGCCTCGAACTCCTCGCCACCGATGCCGTCGCCGGCATCCAAGACATGGGCGCCGCTGGCCTGACTTGCTCAACCTGTGAAACCGCCAGCCGCGGGGGCACAGGGGTGGAAATCGACCTCGCCAAAGTGCCAAAACGGGAAGTCGGCATGACTCCCTACGAAATCATGCTCAGTGAATCTCAGGAGCGCATGCTCATCATTGTCAAAAAAGGCCAGGAACAAACCGTGGTCGATATCTTCGAAAAATGGGACCTCCCCTACGCCGAAGTCGGTGTGGTCAAAGACGATGGCATGATGCGCGTCCTCAATCACGGCGTGGTCGTCGCCGAAATTCCCGCCCGCCAACTCGCCGACGAAGCCCCGCTCTATTCCCGCGACGCCTCCCCACGCCTCGCTCCCCCCCCCCTCGATCTCGCCACCCTCCCCGAGACGGATCCGCGCGCCGCTCTCCTCACCCTTCTCGCTCACCCCAGCATCGCCTCCAAAAACTGGGTCTACCGCCAATACGACCACATGGTCCGCGCGGGCACCATGGTTCTTCCAGGCTCCGATGCCGCCGTTTTTCTCGTCCGCGAAGCCAACAAAATTCTCGCCGCGACCAGCGACTGCAATGCCATCTATTGCGCGCTCAATCCACGAGAAGGCGCACGCATCGCCGTGGCAGAAGCCGCTCGAAACCTCGCCTGCACAGGCGCTACACCGCTCGCCACCACCGATAACCTCAACTTCGGCAACCCGCACAAACCCGAAAATTTCTGGCAACTCCGCGAATGCGTCGAAGGATTGGCAGAAGGTTGCGTCGCCTTCCAAGCCCCCGTCACCGGCGGAAATGTCAGCCTGTACAATGAAAGCCCCGCGGGCTCCATCGACCCCACCCCCACTGTCGGAATGGTCGGTCTCATCGAAGATCAACAGCACGTCACCACCTCCCACTTTAAATCCGCTGGGGATGCCATTCTCCTCGTCGGCCATCTCGGCGACGAACTCGGCGCCTCCCACTTTCTCCTCGCCCTTCACGGATTGAAAGTCGGTCCCGTCCCCAAAATGAATTACCCCCACGAATTAGCCGTCCAAGATGCCGTCCGCGCCCTCATCAAATCCCGACTCGTCAAGAGCGCCCACGATTGCAGCGAAGGCGGAATCGCCGTGGCTCTCGCCGAATCCTGCATCTCCGGTGAAGACAAAATCGGCGCAGACATCCACCTCGGCTCCACCCCTCTCCGCCTCGATCAAATTCTCTTCAACGAAACCCAATCCCGGATCGTTCTTTCCGTCGCCGCGACCAATCTCAGCGCCGTTCTCCTCCTCCTCGAAATGCGCGGGGTTCCCGCTCAGCGACTCGGAACCGTCGGCGGCACCTCCCTGCAAATCACCCTCAATGACCAGTCAATCCACTGGCCAATCGCCGAACTCCACCAGACTTGGTATCATGCCATCGCCCATGCGATGAATGCCTAAGTCGCTGGCCCACAGCGCCTCCGCCGCGTCTTCCCCATGGATGACCGAATCCAAATCCTCGAAGAACGCCTCACCTTTCTCCTCCGCCATGTGGAAGAGCAAGATCGAGAGATGATGGAACTTTCCCGCGCCCTCCACAAATGCACTGAAAAACTCGCCCGCCTCGAAGGCAAGGCCACCGACCACTCCGACCCCGGCCCGCCCGCCGATCAGCGTCCACCCCACTGGTAGCCGGAAAAATCCGCGATCAACCTCCCCAGCTCACCAACCCAACCCCTTCGTCGCCGTCTTAATCCGATAAATCGTTTTACCCCCGGTAATATAAAGCATTCCCCCGTCCTCCCCCCACCCACAATTGCTCGTCGGCCGCCCCAACTGAATGGTTCCCAAGTGCTTGCCCGCAGGCGAAATAACCAAAATCCCATTAGGACCGCTCGTCCACACGTTCCCCAATCGATCCACCTTCAATCCATCAGGCAAACCAGGCCCCGTTTGCATCAGCGGCGCCATATCAAAGAAAACTCGGTGGTTTGCTACACTCCCATCCGCCTGCAAATCATAGGCATGCACCTCCGGCAAATGCGCATCGCTGGTATTCACATAAAGCGTCTTTTGATCAGGCGAAAGTGCGATCCCATTTGGATAACGCAACTCTTCCGTCAAAAGCGTCACCTTCCCCCCAGAAAGCCGAAACACCCCGCTAAAAGTCAGCTCTTTAATCACCGACTTCTCTCCATTCGCTAATCCATAGGGCGGATCCGTAAAGTAGATGTCCCCGTTCTTCGCAATCGTCAAATCATTCGGACTGTTAAACCGCTTCCCGTCATATCGTTCCGCCAAAGACGTTTGCACCCCATCCTTTTCCAAACGCGCAATCCTGCGCATCGAATGCTGACACAAAATAAGCCGCCCCTCCGCATCCAACGCTAGCCCGTTCGATCCCGGTTCCCGAAACGCCGGCGTCGAGCCCATCCCCCCACTCGGCTGCAGAAAAACTTTCGCCACCGTCGCTCCAGGACTCCACCGGTAAATAATGTTTTCGGGCACATCCGAAAAGAGCAACCCATCGTCTTTCCAAACGGGCCCCTCAGACCAACGAAATCCCTCAACCAACTTCTCCACCACTGCGTCTGGTGGCAAAATCGCATCCAACCCAGGGTCAATCCTCAAAACTCGCGGAATGAAATCCTCCTTGTCCGCCGCCAAAACAAACGCCGAACTCAACAACAAAATTAACAAAGGCTTCATCCCCTCTCATCCTCCATTTTCCCATCTCCAAATCAATCTCCATCTCCTCCTCACTTGCGCGCTGGACACCACCCCTTTCTTCCGCGCAATTTTCAACAATGTCCGTTCCGCTACTCGATCTCCGCCGCCAATACGCTCCACTCAAAACTCAGTTTCTCGCCGCCATCGAGGCGGTCACCGATTCCCAATTCCTCATCCTCGGCCCCCATACTGAATCCTTTGAAAAAGCCGTCGCCGATTATGTCGGCGTCCCCCACGCCATCGCTTGCTCCAGTGGCACAGATGCCCAACTCCTCCTCCTCATGGCCCTCGATATCACCGCCGGTGATATCGTCATCACTTCCCCATACACTTTCTTCGCCACCGCCGGTTGCGTCGCCCGCCTCGGCGCCCGACCCGTCTTCGTCGATATCGATCCCTCCACCTTTAACCTTTCCATCCCCGCCCTCACCGAAGCTCTCACCCAATATCCCCAAACCAAAGCCATTATTCCCGTCCACCTCTTCGGCCAATGCGCCGATATGGACGCCATCCTCCATCTCGCTCGCCCACTCGGTATCCCCGTCCTCGAAGACGCCGCTCAAGCCCTCGGCGCCCGCCACCCCCTCGGGGCCGCCGGCTCCATCGGCGAGGCTGGCTGGTTCTCCTTCTACCCCACCAAAAACCTCGGAGCCTTCGGCGATGCAGGAATGGTCGTCTGCCACAGCGACTCCCTCGCGTCCAAAATGCGGGCACTGCGGAATCACGGCATGGAACCACGCTACTTCCACTCCCTGATCGGTGGCAATTTTCGCATCGACGCCATCCAATCCGCCATTCTCCAAATCAAACTCCCCCACCTCGATCGCTGGAGCGAGGGGCGTCGCCAACGGGCCGCTTTCTATCGTCGGGCCATCGACAATGCTGGCCTCTCCCCATTCCTCACCCTCCCCTTCGAACAATTTGCTCATACCCAAACCCCTAACCATCACATCTACAACCAGTTCATCATCCGGACGCCCCATCGCGACGCCCTCCGCGCCCACCTCACCAAACTCGAAATCGGCACGGAAATTTACTACCCACGACCACTCCACGAACAAGTATGCTTCGCTTCGCTCGGCTATCAATCGGGCGACTTTCCCGAAGCCGAACGCGCCTCCCGCGAATCCCTCGCCCTCCCGATTTTTCCCGAACTCACCGAAGACGAGCAATCGGAAGTCGTTCGGGGCCTCACCTCCTTTTTCTCCTCCATTTAAGATTCTCCCACCACCAAATGCCTCCGCGCTCACCTTCCCCAGCTTACCTCCAACTGGCCACCAGCGTGATCTTCTTCGCCGCTTCCCAACTCCTCCTCAAACTAGGTGCCACCGCACCCTCCAGTGGTCTTCTCAATTTTAATGCTCTCCACTCCCCATGGGTCTGGCTGGGAATCGCCGCCGAAATCATTAGCCTCATCGCCTGGCTCGGCGCCCTCCGCGCCATCCCGCTCAGCGTCGCCTACAATCTCAGCGGCCTCACCCATGTCATCATCCCCCTCGGTTGCTGGACTTGGCTCGGCGAAAATATCTCGCCACTCCGGTGGTCCGGGATCGCCCTCGTCCTCGCTGGCGTGATCCTCAGCGCTTCCTCTGCCGCTGATACCGAAAACACCCAATGACTGGCCCAGTCCTCGCCATTCTCGCCACCTGCGAACTCTGTAATGTCGCTGGCCAACTCTGCTTTAAACAATCCATGGGCGACCTCTGGCTCCGCTCCCGATCCCGCGCCATCCTCGTCCTCACCGGGGGCATCGCCATCATGGCCGCCAGTTTCTTTCTCTGGCTCGGTCTCCTCCCCTCCAGCCAACTCAGCCAACTCTTCCCTTTCGAAGCCCTCACCCGGGCCCTCATCCTTCTCGCCTCAGGATTCTTCTTTCGCGAAAAAATCACCGCCAAACTCTGGCTCGGTGTCCTCCTCATCAGCACCGGTATCTTCCTCGTCGCCCTGAGTTAATCACCCTCCCCATCCACTTCCATCTCCCTTTCCAAAAATCATCACCCATTATCTATGCAAGCTTTTACCCAACAGATTCAGCCCTACCTCGATCAACTCAAAGATCTCGGATGGATCGGTATCCTCGCTTACGCCGCCGCGATCGTCATCCTCCAACTCATCGGCGTCCCACTCTCTCCCTTCGGCATCGCCGCCGGTGGCCTCTTCGGCTTCCGAAATGGCCTCCTCGCCATCACCCTCGGCACCAATGTCGGTGCCGCCCTCAACTTCCTCATCGCTCGCTACTTCGCCCGCACCATGGTCACCCGCTGGCTCGGTCATCACGAAAAGTTTCGCCTCATCGATCGTGCCATCGCCCGCGAAGGCGGAAAAATTGTCGCCCTCCTCCGCCTCTGTCCCATCCCCTTTGGCCTCGCCAACTATGCCTACGGTCTCACCTCTGTCCGCCTCTCCCACTACCTCCTCGCCACCTTCGCCGCCATCATTCCCGCCAATGTTTTCTTCGTCTGGATCGGATCAGGCGTATCCAAAACCCTATCCACGGCAGGCACTTCCAACGCTCAAACCTCCGGCGAAAAAGCTTTCCTTGTCGTCGGCATCGTCGCCCTCGCTCTGGCGATTCGCACCGTATCAAAGATCGCCAAGGCCGCCATCGATCAAGGCGAAGCCGATCAATCATCACCCCCACCAGACCCCGCCAAAATCAACGAGCCCTAAGCCAAACCTCGCCCCCACCCACTACGGTCCTAGCCGCCCGAATTAGGGCGCCAACCGCTCAACTTTCCATCCTCCACCCGATTCTCGAGAATAACGAAACCGGTCGTGCAACCGACTCCGACGCCCCTGCCAAAATTCCAGTGTCTCCGGAAAAACCCGAAAGCCCCCCCAATGCGGCGGACAGGGAACCTCCGTCTGTCCATACTGCGCCTCCACTTCCGCATACTTTGCCTCCAATTCCGCCCGATCCGCCACCACCGTAGACTGCGCTGAAGCCCACGCCCCCAGTTGGCTACTCACCGGCCGCGAATGAAAATATTCCGCACTCTCTTCCGCGGACGTCTTCTCCACTCTTCCCGTAATGTTCACCTGCCGCTCCAGCCCGCCCCACCAAAAAGTCAGGGCCACCACATTACGCACCGCCAAATGCCCCGCCTTTGCTCCATCGTAATTCGTGAAAAAAACCAAACCTCGCTCATCGCACATCTTTAACAACACGGTGCGCGTCCATGGACGACCACTACCATCCACCGTCGCTAAAGTCATGGCGTTCGGCTCCAGAATGCCTCGTTCCTTAGCCTCCGCCAACCAGAGGTTGAATTGCCTCAAGGGATCCGCGTCCAACTCCGCACGACGCAACCCCCGTTGCGAGTAATCCTCGCGCAAAGCGTTTAACTGTTCCTTAGAAAGCATCAGTTGCTTTTCCCTTCACCCTCATTCACTGAGGCCAAGCAGATAAGGTCAGGCAGACTGGAATTTTGCTCCCACTCCACGAATGAATTCCCAATTCCGTTAGTCTCTGACTTCGTCTCGGGGCGGTGGAAGTTCCACAATCTCAAACCAATACTTCTCCAAAGTTTGCAGAATATCCACCAAGGCCTCAAAGGTCACCGGCTTAACGATATAGCTGTTCACCCCAAGATCGTAGCTCTTGTAAACGTCTTCATCGGCCTTCGATGTCGTCAAGACCACCACGGGAATCTGCCGCAGATCAGGGTCGCTCTTGATTTCTTTCAAAACCGTCCGCCCATCTTTTCTCGGCATATTCAAATCCAACAAAATCAACCCCGGCCGCTGAGCATCCGCAGGCGCCGCATACTTGCCCTCCTTGCGAAGGTAATCCATGAGTTCCTCACCGTGTTCAACATACCGGACATCGTTAATCAGACGCCCTTCCTCAAAGGCTTCCTGCGTGAGACGGCGATCATCTTCATCATCGTCCGCCATCAAAATCGTGATTGGTTTTGAGTCTCTATTCATAAGATTCTTCAGTGGGTTGTTTGAGCGGAAGGGTAACAATAAAAGTTGCTCCACCCGCAGGACTACTTTTTGCCACAATAGTGCCTCCGTGCCTATCAGTAATTTTACGACACACCGCTAACCCAATTCCCGTTCCCTCGTAGTTGTCCCGAGTGTGGAGCCTTTGAAAGACCACAAAAATTTGCTCGGCAAAACAGGCCTCAAATCCAATCCCATTATCGCAGACCCGAATCTCGCAAACCTCCTCCCCCAAGCCTGCCCCAGGAATCACCGGATCTGCGGGAAGATAAATCCTCGAAACCACTTCCACAACAGGACTTACACCCGCTTTAGTAAACTTTAATGCATTGTTAATTAGGTTCAGGAAAAGCTGCTGCATCTGCACTCGGTCGCCCACAATCTCTGGCAAATTGCCGATCTCCACCACCGCTCCCTTCTGCTCAATCACTAACTCCAAATCATGCGCAACCTCCAAGGCAATCGCGCGCAAATCACATTGCTCAAAAGGCAACGCCCGACTGGTCACTCGCGAAAGTTTCAACAAATCCTGAATCAAGGTCGCCATCCGCTTCGCCGCCCCCTCCATTCTCTCTAGATAATCTAAGCCGCCATCCCCCAATACCCCTCCATATTTCGCCCGCAGTCGCCCCCCAAACGCTTGAATCTTTCGCAACGGTTCTTGCAAATCATGCGACGCCACCGAGGCAAAGTTTTTTAACTCCGTGTTGCTCTGTTCAAGCTGCGAGGCAAATCGTCGCATCCGCTCCTCGGCAATTTTTCGATCGCTAATATTCGCCGCGATTCCCACCAACCCAATAATCCGCCCACGCACGTCCCGAAGCGGAACCTTCGTCGTCTGCAACCAGACCTCTTTCCCATCCGGTCCCGTAACCATATCCTCCCGGTTGATAATCCGCTCCCCAGTTTCCATCACAAATCGGTCATCGTCGTGGTAGCGCGTCGCATCCTCCGGCGGAAAATAGTCAAAGACTGTCCTCCCCACTGTTCCCACCATATCTAGCCCCGTCGTCATCGCTCGATGTGCCTCATTATCAAGAATATACCTCCCACGCTCATCCTTCACAAAAACGTGATCAGGAATGGTGTCGATGATACTCCTCAACAAGTTATGCTCCGCCGCTAAGGCCGCCTCCGCCCTCCGACGCGCCGCAATATCTCGCAAAATTAAGGTGCACGCCCAAACCAACGCCCCAAAGGTAAAAACACTCCCAAAAAGAATCGTCAACTTCGTCCGTCCACCCACAAACGCCGTCTCATCCGCCAAATCTCCGAGAATCGATTGTTGCTCCACATAAAATTTCGTCAGCAAAACTTGCACCTCCCGGTTGTTTTCCTCAGACGCTCCCTTCGCAAAAAGCACCGCCGCCTCCTGATAATCTTCAACCCGTCGCGTCTCGATCTCCACCCGCTGCAAGTCAAAGCTTTGCTGGATTTGCGCGAAAATATTCCTCAAAAGTTGCTCCATTCTCCGCACCTGTTCAGGATTTTTTGAAATCTCTCCCACACTCGCCAGGAGGAGGTTGTAGTTCTCAATAATCTTCTCCTGCGACCGCGCATAACCGCTAAGCATCTCCTCATCCCCAGTAATCAAATACCCCCGCCGATCCGCTTCCATTTCCATCAGATGCCGCCGCGTCCGCTCGACAATCTCCATCACTTCCCTCGTGTAAGTCAGTCCTTCGGCGTTCTCAATAAATGCCCGCGTGCTCCTTTCACTAATAAACGAGATCACCCCAAGCATCCCCAGCACCAAAGTAAAACTCAGGACGACCTTCCGGCGAATCGAAAAGCGGTGCGGGACAAAGTCAAAGGCGGGCATATCCGTGATTACTACCACCAATTCCCCACGGAAACGACTCCGAATGTCGTCTTCGACAAGCCATTTTTCCATTCATGACCAACTTCTCCCCAGAATCTCCCCAAATTATCATCATTAATGATTGACTAATTGATCATTTGATAAATAGTTCCCAGAAATGAAATCTCAACCATTTCAAAGCCTTGATTCTTTCCTCACAAGGCTACCAATTCTCGCTCCCCCTCAACTCGTCATCCTCTTCATTCTCACCCTCAGATCAGTCGTTCGCATCCCTTTTGGGCAATCGATTCTTTAGACTGATGTTCCCCTAGACCAAGGCTGCTCTTCGGCAGACTTGGTCTCTTTTTTACCAGTTCCCCCAAAGAACCGTCCCCCGTTCCCCAAAATCACCACCTCCAGTTCTAATTCCTACTCACCGAGGAGTTTATCCATTGTGTATGGTCCCTGAAAATCTCGGGTGGATCCCCGCACCTTTGCCACCTCCAACGCCGTAACCGCCTCCGCACTATTCCCCCAAGAACGCCGAATCTCCGTCAAAACCTCGGCAATCCAATCGTCCGACTCCTGCGCCATCGGCACCATCACCTGCCCAAGATACGTCTTCCCCTCGATCGGCCCAGTCAAACCATGGAGCAAAACTTTGATCAATCTCCCTTTATCCCCGTTCACCAACCCTGCCCCCGCCAAAGCCGGGGCCAGCTTGCCCTCCCCAGCCGTCACCCCTTGCCCATCCAACCCGTGACAACTAAAGCACAGCGATTGATAAATCGTCGCCCCCTTACTTAATGCCACCTCTTTGATTCCGTTCAAACGCCCCGTGCTGTTCTTAATGTAAGCCGCCAACAAGTCGGGCGCCACTTTCCCCCCCTTCGCCTTCTCCATCAATTCCATCGCCGCAACCCGGACTGGACTGAATCCCGCACTCAACACCACCTGCGCAACCACATTGGAATCGGGATCACTTGCCAAGGCTTTGAGGTTCACCAAAATATCCGCATCTCCCTCCCGCAGAAGTCGTTCACTAATCCGAATCGCCGCTATCCGCACCCGAGGATCGCCATCCGCAAATTTCTCAATGAGCAGTCCCCGATCAATCACGTCCAAACCCTCTAGCGTCCAAAGCGCATGCATCCGCCCGAGCGCCTCTTTTCCCGTCCGCGCCAACTCCTTCAGCGCCGGCACCACCGAGACATCCCGCTTCAATACGAGCAACTTTTGAGCAGTATCACGCCACCATCCATTGGGATGCGAAAGATGTCCAACCAGCTCCGCGGGAGTTTCTTCAAGCATCCGCGGAGCCGCCACTTTCTTCGTCTCATCGCTGACCACCCGCCAGATCCGCCCCCGCCCAATGTTTTTTTCTAGCCCAGCCTCCACCACTCGATCGCGAAGAAAGGTGTCCTTCCCCACCCAAGCACCCTCTTGAATGATCCCTCGATACATATCCACAATATACAGGCATCCATCCGGCCCCGTCGCCGTGTAGATCGGTCGAAAATTCGCATCACTAGAAGCGATAAACTCTTTTTTCTCGGCCTCATAAGGGTTGCTCAACCCCAGCTTGCCTTCGGTATTCGTGACCTTCGCTCGACGAATCAACCGACCAACAGGCTCGCAAATAAAGAGGTCGCCCACCAAATCTTTTGAGAGGTTATCCCCCCGAAAAATCGATTGCCCGCAAGATGCCGTAAAATGATTGAGCGTCTTATCGGGCCGCAGTCTTCCCGGTCCGCCCTGAACATCTGGCGTAGCCATCACCGGCCACGGCTCCATAAACGCCCCCGCCAGTTCTCCAGAAAGATTGAGCTTTCCGTAAGCCCGGTGGATCTGAAACCCAAACGCCGGCTGCTCCATTCCCGCCGAAGAATAATACATCCGCCCTCCATCGTCCTGCGTCAGCCCCCACTGCGCAAAATCTTTTTGACTCGGTCCCGTCTCCATCATCCCCCGCGTCATCCGCAACCGTTGCCAACTCATGCTCGTGTAAATCCAGTTGTCCAGATTCCAAATTAACCCGCTATCTTGGTGCTCTAGGTTCCCCTTCGCCTTGATCGCCCCACCGCTATAAACGAGCTTTTTTTCATCTGCCACCCCGTCCCCATTGGTGTCACGATAACTAACCAATTGATCCTTAGAAGTTTCCGCAATGAGGATCCGATCATCCAGCGGCAGGAGCAAACGTGGCAAAACCAATTTGTCCGCAAAAATCGTCGCCTCATCCATTTTCCCATCACCGTTCCGATCCTTCAGTAAACTCACGCAACTCGTCGGCTCGAGCTCCTTACTCCCCTCAAGATCCTGCATATACGTCCGCATCTGCGCCACATACATCCGCCCATTGCCATCCCAAGCCAAGGTCACCGGCTCCACAATCATCGGCTCGCTTGCCACCAATTCCAAATGATAGCCTCGCGGAAGCTGGATGGTTTTCAACTCCTCTTCAGGCGTTCGCGGGGCGGTGCTCGAGACCCCATCGGCGGCCTCGGCACTCGAGAAACCACCGAGCACAAAAACCAACGCCACCCCGCTTCCCCTCAGAATTCGCGATCGCACGACTGGAAAAATCCTTTGAAAAGTGAATGGTGAATTTAGCATAAAGAAGTCTTTAACCAGTTGATAATCATTTACTTCAGAGAGCAACTCGACCCAGCAAATCACTTAGAAGCCTCCCTGATCGTATCTTAGCCAGTGCCGTGGATCAAAGATTTCCCCCCATGATTGCGAAGTGGAGAATCTTTGCTTGAGGGGCGGAGCATTCTGCGACCTCCTCCGCATTCTCTCCCTTCCTCTCCGTCCGCTCTGCAAAACCCCGCGCCCCCCGCATTGTCAAATCAACTGGGATATTCACCGACTCCATGCTACCGCTGATCGATGAAATCTCTTCTCCCCCTATTCGCCTGTAGTTACCTCATCCTCATCGCTCAAAGCCTCGCCGAGACCGCGTTGGATTCGCGCCCCGAACCGAATCAGCGCCAGTTAGAAAGGGAGCGCCTCGCGCCAACTCCCCAAGAAATGGACGCCGCCGGCAGACGAGCCAACGGCTACTTGCTCTTTACTCAGGAAACCAGCGTACTGGTCCTGACGGATACCGGGAGAACCATCAGTCACCTCCTCCAGCGCGGCGATTGCCTCCCCCTGATCACTGTCCAGACGGTCAACCGGTCCCAATATGTCTCCAATAAAACGGTCCACGATACCGCCGTGCTCCTGCTCGGTAATGGGCTGATCTTCCTGCCTCTGGGTTCCCGTTCGATGGACGAACCCACGCTCAAAGGCAGTTCCGAAGCCGTCCCCATTCGGGCCGATGCCCGAGGCAAAGCAGAAGCGCGCTACCAGCAAACCGAGAGCGATTTCCGCGAGCGCCTTGCCGCTATCAGAGCCGCTGACATCGAGAGGAACTTGCAAGATATGCAAAACCAACTCAACCGACAGCGTTCCCAGATGGAACAAAACCAGCGGGACCAACAGCAACGCCAGTTTCAACTCGAGCAACAGCAACGCCGGCTCTTGAATAGATAGGCCCGATCGTCAAAGCACCAAAGCGTCACCAGCGACTCTGCATCCCATCGATAGAGAAGACGGAGCAGCGGATGATTCACTCCTGGGAGCGCGGAAGTCCCCCCGAGAAAGGGTGAACAACGCCACCCAATGAACGGGTTTCATTTTCCCCTTAAAGGGAATCTCCGAGGCCTCCTCACTACTCAAAACTCCGGTGCGCGCACTTTACTGAGGCACCCGCCCTCGCCGCTCAACTACTTGTTCGGCGGTGGAAGTGCTTTGCCCAGTTCGAGTTCCGTAACCTTAAAATTTTTCCGCTCGCTCCCAAAGCCATACATGCTCGGCGCATAAGGATCCACATAACTAACGTCAGCCTTAGCGGGCACGGGCATTTTCAATCCCCAAAAAACTCCGTTCACAATCAGGCGGCGGAGATCCTCACTTTGAAAATCCGTGGCCGCTCCCATGGTGGTGGTGAGGATCCGATTAACCGTGTCCTTTTCGTTCTTCCTTTCCCGAGTCCAGGCGACCGGCTGCATGGGATCATTCTTTTTTCCCGCTACTGGCTCACTGTCGGGCTTCAGCGTGGCCGTCACCTGACCACGAAGCAAAATCGTCGCATCCGCAGGTGCGGTCGCAGTGTAGACATCGCTATCTGCAAACACATCGACCACCCCACGAAGGATTTCGTTGTCCTTATTCGCCGCCTCGATCACCCCGCGGCACCCCTCTTTTTTGTGAGCACCATGATGATTCACCCAAGTCTCTCCGAGAACCTGTTTGCCAAAGCCACTCAGCCAGAGCGGATCCTTGCTGTTCCAGTTCCACTTTTTGTAAGGGTTATCGGCTTTGGAGATGTCGAAGGCGTGGGTGGAAGTCCGCAAACCAATGATCGGCACGCCTCGCAGATAAGCGGCCTCAAACTTCGCCATGATCTCTGGGCTCCACCCGCGAAAGCGGAGAAGCATGATAATCACATCCGCTTGATCCAGAGCATCGGGATTGGAGAGAAAATCGTGGTTGGTCGGCTTGATCACCCCATCTGGCCCAGCGGGAAAGAGCACCGTACAATCGAACCCTTGGCGCTGACTGAGAATCTTCCCGAGCATCGGCAAACTCTCTTCGCTCCGATACTCGTCGTCGCCAGCAATCAGCACCACTTTCTTTCCTTTCCCAGGACCTTCTTTCGCAGGGAAATGAAGAAAGTCTTCCGCCGCAAAAAGCGGGGTGAAAGCGGTGAGGATCGAGAGGGCAACAATGCGAAGAAACGGCGCGGGTAATTTCATCCGCGCAGAGTGCAGGAGATCAGGCAAAAAGGCACTTTAAATTTGGGGGAATTCTCAAGGTTTTCCGCCCTCCTCAATGAGAAAAAAACTCCCCATTGACCCTCACGCTGGGATCGCTGCGTCTGGCAACATGACCGCCTCTGGGGTGGACACGAGAACGGGGTGGTCGCACTCTCGCAGACCACCCCGACTCGAAAACTCTCCTCCCACCCTTTGGCGGCAACCAGCGGAACCTCAGAGAATTAGATCTCCCCGGCTCCCGTTCGGCGCCGACGATTAAGCACGCCGATCGCGCCGACAAGGAGGAGTCCGATCGTCCCCGGCTCAGGCACCACCGATCCGCCGCCACTGAAGCTCGGCGCCTTCGCCTCCCCACCAGAAGTCAGCGAACCCGAAGCCACTCCACCGCTAAAGGTAACAAACGACCCCGCCCCAATAGTCAGCGAACTCAGCGTCTGGCTGACGCTCCCAAACTTGAGCGTCGTCGCCGCCCCGCTCACCACCACCGAAGCCGTCCCCGAAGCGGTCCCCAGTACCCCATTCACATTGGTCGTCCCAGCGGTGGCCGTGAGGCTGTCGTAAGACTGCACGCCACTCAGCGTCAGAACCCCCGCACCCGCTTTCACCAAGGCGCTACTCGCTCCGACGGATGCCAGCGCGGAAGAGATTGTCAGGTCATCGATCACCGTGGCGCTGTTACCAACCGTGAAGGTTTGAACCGCGTCCCCAAGGAGCAGGTTGGTGGTGGAAATCGTGCTTCCCATCGGATCATTGGTCGCCAGATAGGCGAGGGCCGTCGCTCCACCGCTCAGGGTGAGCGTGCTTCCAAGCCCCGTCCCAATCACTTGGGCGACGCTCGCGGAATCGGCACCACCAAGGGTCAATCCAGCGCCCCCAATGGTTGCCGCAAACCCATGGAGATCAATCGTCGCGGTCAGCCCAGCGACGGCACTAATCGTCACCGCGTTGCCCACGGCGATCGCTTGATCCACCCCGAATTGCACCGTGCCCGCATTCACCGTGGTCAAGCCGGTGTAAGTATTCGCCCCGCTGAGCGTCTGGACGCCTGTGCCGACCTTTGTCAAAGCCACCGTGCCTGTGCCAGTGGTGTTGTTCTTGATCAGGCCAGCGAAAGCCGCCGTGGCATCGTTGTTGCCGACCGTCAAAGTCCGGAGCGCTGCGCTTCCATTATTGACCACCTGACCGAGGACCGCGCCTGCCGTTCCACTCAAACCGTTGATCGCGATATTGAAGTCATTGATATCCAAAACTCCCGCTACCGTCGCCCCACCATTCATGACCACATTGCCAACACCCACCCCGTTAGGAATGACGGTCACCGCTCCCGTTCCCACTTGGAGCGTTCCATTGGTGATGATAGTGTCGCCAGCGTAAGTATTGCTCGCCGTGTTGGTTAGGGTGAGCTTTCCTGCACCTTCCTTAGTCAGACTACCCACCCCACTAATCTTGCCACTGGTGATCGTGGAGGCAAAGGCGGTGGAGAAGAATCCCGCCCCGTTGAGGACGATTTCTCCACTCCCCGACACCATCGCCCCCGCAGCCAGGGCGGTGAGTCGACCGCTGTTTACGTTCAGTCGAGCCGACGCCGTGCTCAGGGTGACGGTCGCCGCCGAGACCGTGCTCGTGCTCGTGCCGTTGCCGATGTTCAGCGCCGAACTGGTCCCGCCGACCGTCAGGGTGTTGGCATTGGTCAAAGCCCCGCCGTTGTTCACGCTGAAGCTGTTCCCCGTGGCGCCAGCGTTGTTGCTGATGGTGAGGTTTCGGCTACCCGCAGTCGCGCTGGTAAAGTTCCACGCTGCGGATGCGCCGGTGACCGTGACAGAATTGTTATTGCTCCCGCTGTTTCCCGCAATCGCTACGCTCCCGGTTGTGTTCACCACGCCTGCGTTGCTCACGGTGACGGCGTTCCCAGTAGCACCGCTAATGTTCGCCATGTCCATCCCTGCGAAGTTGTAAACCGAGCCCGCGCCATCGACGAGGATGGAGTTGTTATCCGCCTCAGCGAAGTAGGAGTAATAGGCGAACGGCGAGTTCACCACTCCACCGCTGAGAATGTTGAAGTTGTTCGTGCCCCGATCGGCGATGTCATAGGTCGCGGCCAGAGTCAGCGTGGAACCGACGCCAGTGACGGTTAGGGTATTGCCCGTCTGGCCAACATTCGGGTTGCCTGCACCGCCACCCGTCCAAAAACTTCCCCCGACGCTCATCGTGGCTCCACCGCTGATGACCATGCTGTTTCCAGCGGCCGCGGTGCTTCCGAGAGTGAACTGGCCACCGATTACCAAAGCCGAGCCCGCTCCGTTCACCGTTAGGCCACCGCCCCCGTTGATGAACGTGTTGCCGCTCACCGAGTTGTTGCCCGTCAAGGTTTGCATGCCCGTGCCAGCCTTCGTCAAAGCTCCCGTGGAGATGATTCGGCCCGCAAAACTCGTCGAGGTATTGTCGCCACCGGTGGTCAGAGTTCCTCCCGTGGCGAGGAGATTTCCGCCGAGCGCCCCACCGCCAGTGAGCGAGCCGATGGCGACATTATTCGCCTGAAGATTCACCCAAGCCGTGGAAAGATTAGCGATGGTCAATGGCGAAGCCCCGCTCCCGAAAGCGTTGGTCGCCCCCGCGAGGAGCACGCCGTTATTCACATTGGTCGCGCCCGTATAAGTGGAACTCGCCCCGCTGAGCTGGAGCACCCCGAGGCCCGCTTTCTCAATTCCCCCATTGCTGAGCAACGAGGTAATATTCAAGCCAGCCGCCACCTGATTGAGGTTCGTGCCGTTGGTTCCAGAGAACTCCGTGGCCGCGTTCACCGTGATCGTGCGTTGCACCCCACTGAGGTCAAGCGTGCCCCCATCGATCAGAGGAGTGACCGCCACATTGGTCGGATTGGAGGTAATGTTCCCCGTGATCGTCAAGATCCCTGTCTTCGCGCCTTTCGTCGTGGCGGCATTGTTGACGGCCGTTTGCGAGTTGTAAATCCCCACAGTGGGCACGACGGTGCCACCATTACTGTTGAAAGTCAGGCTGGCTAAAGTGTTGTTGCCACTGAGGTTCAAGGCGCCTCCGCCGTTGATCGTCACGTCGTTCGTCGACTCGATCTGCCCCTGATATCCCAACATATCTACGAGGCCGTTGTTGTTAATCGTCAGGCCCCCAGCAGGAATGACCACCGCGCCATCCGTGGTTGCATTGAGCAGGATGCCACCAGTGGTGGTCCCACTTCCGCCACTGACAAAGGTTCCCCCACTGTAAAGATTGGCGGCCGTCAGCCACACGTATGGACCACGATCCTGATGGGGCGAATGAACGATCAAGCTCACTTTGTCGGTGGGGTTAATGGCCTTGCTGCCATTCTTGTCGACGATGACCGTATTGATAATCGGATCTGGCGTAGCATTGGCATCCCGATGGAGGACGAAGAGCTCCTGAGTGCCAGAAGTCAGCCTGCCGCGCTGAGTCGCCGTGCCCCAGATGCCACCGCCACTCCCCGTAATCATCATGCCGCTGCCAATAGTCAGAATGTCCGTTCCACCGGTGGTCGTGCCGTTAGCAAAGGAGATCGTGGCCTGCCTGATGGAATTGATCGTCATGTTCGTGCTCACCACCGCACTAGATGCATCGTAGACATTGTCGGTGGCTCCAGCGGTCGCGAAGTTTGCGGTCGTGGTGGGAAAGCCCACCGTTCCTAAGGCCCCAAAACCCAAGCCCGCCACGTAGCCGACCATGTGATAGTTATCGGTGTTCGCGGAGGTGAATACCCCAGGAATCACTCCGTTGATCGCCGCCAGGTTGCCTGTCAGTGCCGAGTTAACAAGGATCCGCGGGCTATTGCCCACCATTCCTAAGCTCGTCGATGCACCGGGGTTGATCAGCAGACTGGCGCCAGGGTTGCGCGCCAGGCTGGAGAGGGTCAACTGAGCACTTCCCATAGTGCCGACTGCCGCAGAGATGATCGAAGCCCCCGAACTAGCGGCCACCGCCCCGAGGGTCTCCGTCGAATTGAACGCCGCACGCCCGTTCAACGTCAGCACCGCACCATCGAGGGTGATGGGGGCGGCATTAACCCGATCCGTCATGTCCTTGGTGCCGGTATTGTTGATCGTGAAAGTGGCACCTCTCACATTGATGGCGCTGACGTTCGAGAAGGCGCCGCCGTCGAGCAGGGTCAGGCCAGTGCCGATCACATTGATCGTGCCCGTGGTATCGCTCAAGGAGCTCAAAGTCATCGTGTTACTACCCGCCTTGGTCAGGCTGATCGATCCAGTGAAGTTCCCGCCGAAGGTGGTCGAAGACGCATTGGTGGTGAACAATCCGCTCCCCGTGAGCGTGCCGCCGTTGCCTTCAAAGGTGCCCGTGCTGGAGAGCGCGCCGACGTATTGGTTGCCGCTCCCGAAGTTGATCGTGGCCCCGGCATTGATGACCATTGGCTTGTTGACCACGATGGAATTGTTGCCACCGGTAAGGTTGAGCGTCCCCTGAGTCACAAAGGTGGAGCCCGTGTAACTATTGATCTTCGTGAGTGTGGCGCTTCCTGGGCCAGACTTGGTCAGCCCCGTGGAGGTCGCGCCAGAGTTGAAATCGCTGACCACCGCGGAGACCGTCAATCCACCCGAATTATACTGGTGAAGAATCACATCGTATCCGTTGGTGCTGGCGTTGCCCGAGGTCAGACCAAAGTTACCCGTGCCTGTCAGGGTGAAGGCCTCCGTCCCAGTGACCAGCAAGCCGTTGGAGTTTAAGGTCAGGGCATAGTTGCCGAGGTCGAGCGTCTGGCCAGCGGCAGGATTTTCAATCTTCAACACGCGCACAGTTTGCGAGGCGGTGAGCGTCGTGCTGGCCGTGAGTTTATAGAGGTTGCCCGAATTCGCGCCAGAAACGGGCAGGGTGGAATAGGCGGTGAATGCACTCAACACGCCCGCAGTGGCGTTAGTGAAATCCACCGTCGTCCCGCCGTCCGAAGTGAAGACGGTCCGGCCCGGTAAAGAACCCGTTCCTGCGGCCGCGGAAGTGAGAATGGCGCTGCCACTCCCCGCACCAGCGGACGTTCCGAGCAACAGGCTGACGCCGCTATTATAGGAGCTAGGCCCAAGGGTGCCGACGAGGTTGACGGTGGTGCTGGTTCCGCCATTCGGATCGACGAGGATCTTACTCGCCCCGGTTAGGAAGGTGGGGCTAGGCGTGAAGGTCTGGTCGGAGGTGCCCGAGGTGTTGCCTTTGATCAGCAAGGTGCCACCCCTCAAGCCCAACGTATTGGCACTGGGCAAGATGTTCGAGACTGGGGCTCCCGCCTGACTGAAATCCAAGGCGAGCGTGCCGTTGATCAAGTTGACTCCACCGGTGATGGTGTTCGTCCCAGATAAGGCCTGCGTGCCACTCCCGATCTTCGTCAGGATGCCGGTGGTGCCGAGGATGTTTCCCTTAAAGGCGCTCGGACTGGTGTTGTCCGCCCCGAGGGTCAGGGTTGTGGCACCGACGATGCCCACATGGCCGCCCGTGGTTCCGCCACCGCTCAAGGAACCGATGATGTTGCTCTGGTTATTCAGGTCGAGGAACGCCCCCGCGGTATTCGCGAGCGAGACGGGCGAAAATGGGCTAAAGGCGTTGGCCGCGCCTGCTTGGATGGCGCCAGCATTGATCGTGGTCGCGCCCGTGTAAACTTGGACGCCCGTCAGCTGAAGCAGACCCGCGCCGTTCTTGGTGAGTCCACCGTTCTGGATCGGAGCCACGATATTCAATCCGACGAGAGCCCCGCCATTCGTGTAAGTACCTTCGGTGTAGGCGTTGACGGTGACTGTGCGGGTCGCACCACCGAAGCTCAGAATGCCTCCGTTAGCCGCCACACCGAGCACCGGCACCACCGCCACGTTCGATGGGGTGGAGGTGATGTTGCCCGTGAGCGTCAAGGTGCTGCCGAGGTTGACCGTCGGCACAGCCGTGCCACCATTGCTATTGAAGACGAGCCCGGACAGGGAGTTGTTGCCGAACAAGGTCAGCGTCGAGCCGCCGTTGAGGGTCGCGATGTTGCCGGAGCCGATCTGGCCTTGGCTGACGCTCATAATGGCTTGCGAGTTGTTCAGAACCAGGCCTTTGGCGGGATCGGTTGCATTGGGAACCGCAACCGGGGAACCCGCATTATCGAGGGTCAGAATGGTGATAATTCCCGGCCCGCTGTTGACCACCGTGCCTCCCGTGTAGTCGTTGGACGGGCTAGTCAAACGGATCGCTGGATTGCCCCCGTTGCCGTCGCTACTCAGGACGAGCATGTTGCTTCCGGTGATCTTCGAGTGGACCGTGATCCCGCTCCCGCTGTTGTGCCAAGCGTTGAGGAACAATTCCGCGGATCCGCTGGTCAACACTCCGCGCACCGCGGTGGTTCCGATGCTGTGCGATTGCATGTTCGTATACATGCCGGTGGTCAAGGTCAGCAGGTCATTCGCCCCAGCAAAGGCAATGTCGTAGGTCGCGGCGTTCATGGCGTTGACCGTTTGGCCACCGCTGGCGACGGTGCCGTTCAACGCCAGCTTTACATTGGCTGTCGCAGGTGCGCTGGCCAGGGAAACCGAGGCGCTCGTGGTGTAATAGGCAGGAAAGCCCACCGTTCCCAAAGCTCCAAAACCCAGCCC
>JBAWZW010000033.1:0-23308 GCA_037142835.1 Verrucomicrobiota bacterium | reverse complement strand
GCATCCATTTCATTGCGACCGCAGATCAGCCGGAAATTTCCTTCCCAGACGCGCGTGAAACTCCCCATTCATCCTTCTTCATTCGTATTTCATCCTTCCTCCGCCCCTCTCTCCCCCCAGACCGCCTCTCTCCCCGACGCCGCTCCCCGTTCTCATCGTCCCCGGGGCGCAGGGCGCGAAAGCAATTTCTGTGCAGATGGAGCCCCATGGTCCTCACTCGTTTGTACCTTCTTTTCCCCGAAAAATAGGACTTAACTCACCTCCCATGATGCAAAATTTCAGCGTTTCTCTCCTCGCTGGCACCGTCTTCACGGGTGCCATCAGCCTCACTTTCCAGACGCAGGCCGCCTTGTTCGTCGGCGACGTTGCGCCGAACTTCACCATCACGAACCATAGTACCGGCCAACCCTTAAATCTCTACGACTACCAGGGTAGTATCGTCGTGCTGGATTTTTGGGCATACTGGTGCGGCCCCTGCCGCAATTCCTCACCTGCCTTGGAGCGGGATTTCCGCGAGTATTACCTCAACATTGGGGGGAATACCCACGGACTTCCGGTGACCATCCTCAGCATCAGCACGGACAATGGCAATATGAGTTTGGTGAACGGGTTCATCAACGCCACGGGAATCGGATCGGGGATAGTCGCCAGAGACACGGGGAACGCCTATAACTGGTATGGGGACGGCTATCTTCCGTATTTCGCCGTCCTCAATGGCGCGGCGAATGCCAATTTCAACCAATGGGAGGTCCTTTTTAGCAACTCAGGCTATGATTCCGCAGGGATGCATGCCGCCGCCGAAGCGGTCATTCCCGTGACCACCCGCACATGGACCAACGGCACCGGCACCGGTAAGTGGAACACAACTCAAGCCAATTTCAGCGGCGGGCTCTGGCCCAGTAACAACTGCACCGCCGTATTGGGCGGTGCCTCCGGACAAACCATCACGATCGACAACGGCTCAATTACGTCGCATGGCTTGAAATTCACGGCCAACAACCTAACCGTCGCCCGCAGCGGCAACAATAGCCTCAGCCTGACTTCTGGCGCAATTACGGTCAACGACCGCTTGTCCGCAACGATCAGCGCCCCGCTCGCCGGCGACAAACCCATCGTTTTGGAAGGCAACAGCGTCAACGGCGCGGCTGGCAGCGGAGGCACCCTCACGGTCAAAGGAGTTGCCACGATTAGTGGCGATATGGACCTCAAAGTCGGTGCCACCACGTCGGGCAATACCCTCAACCTTTCGGGTGGCGGGCGGATTGCAGCCGGAACCTCACGCCGCAGCCTTTTTGTGGGATCGTCGGACTTCAAAAATGGGTTGGCGACAACCGGCAACAACCGCGTGTTTGTTTCGACCCCTGGAACTGAGGCTTCTCCAACGCTCAATCTGAGCGGCAGCAATTCACGGCTTACCATTGGCTTCGCCTCTTCGGGCAACGTGGTCACCGTCAACAATAGGGCTTATGTGGCCAACACCGACGTCACGTCTGGCATCAACTCGTGGGAAATCGGCACAAGCGCCAACGCGAACGGGAACTCGCTGGCTGTCATCGGCACTGGAGCGGCGGCGAGCACCCAGGTAGTCATGGGATCGAGCGCGTTTCTCAATGTCGGTGTGGCTGGGAGCGGCAACAGCGTCGCGGTCAGCGGCGGAGGATTCCTCAAGGTCGGAAAGATCGGAGTGGGGACCTCGGGTGGCCGCAATAATTTCGTGCAAATCACCGGGCAGGGATCGCAAATAGTCGTCGATGTCGCTGGAGAACCCATCATCCAAGTAGGCTTGGTGAATGGCTCAACGGGCAACTCCATCCGGGTGGAAAATGGCGCCGCTTTCACGGCCACAGGAAACTACAACCGAGGATATGCCGTCGGCGCGACCGCTGGTGCCAACAACAACTACATCTCGGTTACGGGTCGCGGATCGACCTTTGCGGTGCAGCAAGGCATGCCACTGTCGTTTGGCGGCATTGCCGGAGCAGACAATGACAACCATTTCATCAGTGACAGTACGGCCACAGGAAACCATTTCGACGTATTCAGCGGCGCGAGCACTCTGCAGAATACGGTGTACATGATGGGGGCGGATTCGGCGTTCAATCTAGGCGACGGCATCGGGATCAGCACAGCCACCGTCAGTTATTCGACCGGCAACATCATTTATGGACCCGGCGTCAAGCTGCTCGGTGCCGGAACCCGATTGAATTTTAACAGCGGGCGGCTGATCCCGGGGTTTTTTGGCCCGCTGGTTTCTGGCGCTGGACAAATTTCCCTCAATGGGCCGGGCTACTTCGACACGGCGGGAAAAAACAGCACCATCGGCGTGGCGATGGGCGGCAGTGGGAGTTTGGTGAAAGAGGGTGTCGGCACGCTCACGCTCAACGTGGTTAGCAATTACACCGGCAACACGGTTTCCAGAGGCGGCACGCTGTCGGTCGATACCTCGACGCTCGCCACCATTCTAAACGCAGCGTCGCGCTTGGAACTGGGTGGCGGCACCTTTCAATTCAAGGGTAAGGCGACTACTTCTCAGAGTCAGATTCTCGCCGGCCTAACGCTTCAACCAGGAGCGAATGTGGTGGATGTCAACAACAACAATGGCACTACCACCACCCTCGACTTGAGAGGCGTGGCGGGCACACTGGGCATTACGCGCACGGTTGCGGGCACGGTGGATTTCAAGGCTTCGAGCGGAACTTTGGGGACGACCGCATTGATCAAGACGACCGAGTCCATTTCCAATGGCATCCTCGGAGCTTGGGCCACGGTGGGCGGCGGAGCGGGGCTGGCGACTAGAGACACTTCGAATGTGGTGCAAGCTTACACGGGCTATGGCAGTCTCGCCTCACAGACTGGCGGGTCGAATGGAACCATTCTCGATCAACCGACGGCCAATCTGCGCATCGACGCCGCCGGGGTATCCGGGGCTGTGCCAATCGGTGCAGCCGTGACAAATATAAATACTCTTTTGCAGAACCTCGGGACCGCTTCCATCATAGATACCTCACTAGGCAAACTCCGGTTGGGAACGTCTGGCGGCATCCTGATGACTCCACTTGGCGCATCCCTGACCATTGGCACGGCCGCGAATGCGGGCGTTCTGACGGCCGGAGGCAATGCCGACAACATGGGTGGTGAATTGGTGCTGGGTAATTTCGCGACTGGCCTGTTGACCGTGCATTCCACCGTAACCAACAACGGGGCAGGCACCATCAAAGTCACGAAGTCGGGCAGCGGTACTTTGGTGCTCGACGGCAATAACACCTACTCCGGCGCCACCACGATCAACCAAGGCACGGTGAAAGTGGGTGTGGCTTCGGTCGCCGGGATTAGCGGAGCCTTGGGATCGAACTCCGCAGTGAACTTGGCCAACACGGCTAACACCGGATTGGACCTGAACGGGTTTAATGTCCAGATCGGCTCCCTGACGGGTGGTGGCGTAGTCGGGGGCAGTGTTACCCTTGGCGCGAACACCCTGACGATCGGCGGGGATAACACCAGTCCCGCACCTTACACCGGCGCTATCTCCGGTGTCTCCGGTTCTGTGAGCAAGGTCGGCGTTGGTGCTTTGACCCTCAATGGGACGCAGACCTATCGCACTCTCGCCGTCAGCGACGGTACGGCCAATGTGAATGGCGCACTCAGCACCGGCAATACGATCGTGACGGTGACCGATACCGGCGGCGGCGAGCGGACCACGTTGCGCTTTGGCACGGTGAGCCAGACCCTCGGTTCCCTTAATATCGGTGCCGGGGCGACCGTTGTTTTCACGGGCGAGACAGCCAGTGGGCCTGCAGTCTCTGGTAGCGGGTACGCTCCACTGTTTGCCCCAGCCGTGATCGTGCCTGAACCCGGCTCCGTCAGTTTGCTGATCGTGTGCGCGCTCGGTCTGCTCCGTCGCAGGCGTCGCACCTAAATGAAGTATGGTCGCTCGTAAAATGATTGTCCTCACCACTGCAAAAATGGGTTACGAAACCACTATGGATTCACTCCCTTGTGACCGTGCGCGCCGCGCTTTCACGCTCATCGAATTGCTCGTCGTCGTTGCCATCATTGCGGTGCTGGCGGGACTGGTGTTTCCGGCCTTCGGCAAAGCCCGCGCCACCGCCGACGCCACCGCCTGCGCCTCAAACCTCCGCCAAATCGGCGTGGCCATCAGCAGCTATTCCGCCGACCACGAGGACACCCTGCCGGGCCCAGTGTCCGAGGCTCAAACGGCGACTTATTCCACGGCTTCCAGAGACGGATCAATGCCCGCTTTGCTCAATGACTACCTCACCCAGAAGGACCATGAGCACGCCGGGCAGCGCGACAACGTGTTTCTCTGCCCGGCGCGCGAGCGAACTGTTAAGCCCAACGCCACGCTCGTATATGGCGTGCAACCACTGCCCAATAGCCAGAAACTCGGCGCGATCTACGGTGATCGCCAGATGCGTCCGTTCGGTTCTCCCTTATCGCCGCGCTACGAGCCAATAAAGCGTGCGCTCCTGACCACCGCCGAAGACGACAACGGACAAATGTTTAGTCTTTCGCAGACCATGATGATGCGTGATATCGACCAAGAGGATTACGCCTGTAAAGGCGATTACTGTCCAATGCATCCGAGCTGGTATGATCAGTTGGCCGAGAAGCGCGTGCATGGGGAGTATCAGAACGCGCTCTTCTTCGACGGCCATGTCGCCAAAATCGAGTTCCGCGATCACACCTCTAAGTAGTCGCAGGCAAGGAAAAGGGTCGGTCCGTGCATATGTGCAAAGGAACGCTGTGGGCACAGGGGTCAATTCTTGATATTGGCTACTCCCCGCTCAGCTTCCTCCGGCAATAGAGTTAAGGCAAAGGGACAGGTCATTAAAGCATTCGCCCAAACAAAAGCTGCGGGATGCCGCGCCGCCCGCCACCGGAGAAAACCGACGTCGAAAAGACCGGCACACCCAAGCCTCCGATCATCCCGCCAGCACCCAAAGTCACCGCACGCGCCATGCGTCCGCTCTGGCGCGACCTCATCCTCAGCGTCTGGGCGCTCGGAGAACAAGTGGCCGAAGAGCTTGTGTTGCCGGCTGAAGCGACCCGTCTAAGTACCCAGAAACCATTTCATCCCAGCGACCAGATTGGGCTGCGGCGTCTCGACCAGCCAACGAAAATGATTCCTCATCAGAACATAGGCGCGAACCTGCCAGCCCGCCTTGGCGTAACCCTCGCCGAGAGTCTCGACGAACCTCTGACGATTCGCCATCATCCATAAAGATCAGTTCGCGCCGATCACCGCGATTCATGACGTAATAAATCGCGCCGGGATACTCGACTCTCAACTTGCGGGCCATCCTGGGAGTGTGGCTTTGGCCACTTCAGTCATCAATATCAAGAACTGCCCCCTTTTTCTGCCCCCTTTTTGGTTGTCTTCGATGAAGAACCAAACCTGCTCCCCACTTGACAGTATATGACTTGTTGTATATACATTTACCCATGAAAACAAAGATCTTCAAAAGCGGCAATTCGCTCGCCATCAGGTTGCCAAAGGCACTGGAACTGCCATGCGGCACCGTTTCCATCCATCGTGAAGGCCGCAAAATCATCATCGAAGAAGTGACCGAAATCGGCTGGCCTGAGGGATTTTTTGAAAGTGTACGCATCTCTCGTAAAGACTTCGGTCGCGAAAAACCCGCCTACGTGGAGAAATCCTTGTGAAGCGGATCCTCGACACCAACGTCTGCATCGACGTCCTCCGTGGCCGCAAAAAAGTCGTCGATCGCCTCGCCGCATGCCGCCCCAAAGACTGTTTCATTTCCGTCGTCACCGAGTTCGAACTCTTCCAAGGTGCGGATCGGGCACCGCTGGAACATCGCGACGATGAACGAGCCAAAGTCGCGCGCTTCGTCACCTCCTTACAAATCCTCCCTTTCGATTCCGAGTGCGCCCGGATCGCCGCCAGCATCAACGCCGGACTGCTCAACCAAGGAACACCCGTCAGCATCACCGATGTCTTCATCGCCGCCACCGGGCTGCGCCATCAGTGGACCGTCGTCACCAACAACACCAAAGACTTCCGCCGCATCGACGGTCTCGCCCTCGAAGACTGGCGCTAACCTCCCTTGCGTCATCGGAGGTGGAGGCTCATTCTGAAAACAAAGGCGCGTGAATGGCCGACAAAAGTGCTGACCTTCGCAACCCTCGCGCGCCAACGCCGAGATTAGTGGCCGCTGGGTTGCGCGGACGAAACCACCGGAGGGGTGGAGGTTTCTAAGAGGCGGAGGATCGGGCGCGGAAAAATCCCAAAGAAAAAGACCGCCAGGGTCAATGCGGAGATCGCCAGTCGCGTCAGGGGGGCAATCTGGATTGGGGTGGTGTCGCCGGGCTCATTCCAATACATCGCGGCCACGACGCGGAGGTAGTAGTAGAATCCAGCCGCGACCGTAATCACGCCGATGACGACGAGGGTGAAATGCCCAGCTTGAACCGCCGAGGCAAAGACGAGAAATTTCCCGATAAAGCCGACGGTGAAAGGAATCCCCGCCAAAGAAAGCAACGCCGCCAACATGCTAAAAGCCAGAAAAGGGGAACGCTTGGAGAGACCGTTGAAATGGGAGATATCGTCGCCACGACTGTGCTTGGCGAGCACGGTGAGGACGAGGAAACTGAGGAGCGTCATCACGAGGTATCCCGCAAGGTAGAACTGGACGGCCGCCCCTGGAGAGCCGATCCCGATCGATCCAAGTTGATCGTTTTTGGGGCTCAGACTCGCGACTGCCACGAGGAGATAACCCGCGTGACCGATGCTCGAATAAGCGAGGAGCCGCTTGAAATTATCCTGAGGAAGCGCGGCGAGATTTCCGTAGACCATCGTCAGCGCCGCGATGATCACGAGGATCGCCGAGACTTTTTCTCCGACGGAAGGAACATGAATGAAGCATTGGATGACCCGCAGAAGCACCACAAATCCCGCCGCCTTCGATCCCACGCTCAAAAAAGCCGTGATCGGGGTCGGCGCACCTTGGTAAACATCAGGAGCCCAGAGTTGGAAAGGGACCGCCGCGACTTTAAATCCTAGGCCGACAAGGAGGAGGAGGATCCCAAAAAGCAGGGGGATCGCATCGATCGGCTTGGTTTCGACGGCGAGCTTGATCAGGGCAAGGTTGGTTTGCCCCGTGAGACCAAAAATCCAAGTGATCCCATAAACAAAAAAGCCCGTGCTCAAGGCCCCAAGGATCAGATACTTCACCCCAGCCTCCAGCGAGGCAGGATGACGCCGCATAAATGCGACCAGGATATAAAAACTAATCGTCACGAGCTCGAGAGAGACGAAGATGAGCAGGAAATCAACGGCGCTCGCCATGAACATCAGACCCGCACAGATGAAAACGGGAATGCTGTAAAATTCGCCAAGGCCAGCGCCCGGGGTAGCGCTGGGGATAAATTTCGCTAAGACCGGACTAAATTCAAGGGAGATGATCAAGACGATCACCGTGGTCAGAAGGGCGAGGACTTTGAAGAAGTGGGCGGTGGAGTCGACAATATAAAAAGCGTTCCCGCTTTGAGGATCGACAAAGAAGGAAAACCCAATCAAAGCGCAGAGCACCCCGATGGCACCAGTGGCGAGACCGCGTTTGTCTTGGCTAGAGCTGAAAGACTCCACGAGGAGCATGATCAACCCAACGAGCAGAACGGTAATTTCGAGGGAAAGCGAAGGGATCATGCTCTATTTCAGAAGGACAGATTCGAAGGTGGGTTTGAGAAGGTCGAGAAATTTACCGGGAAAGAAACCCACGACCATTAAGACGCTCAGGAGGATAACAACGGGCCAGCGAAGGGCAGGAAACGGATCGGGCCAAGTGGCGACCTCTTTACTTGGAGTACCCATAAAGATGGCTCGGTAAGCCCGGAGCATATAAACGGCAGAAATGACCACTCCCCAGAGGCCAAAGATCACCGCGAGATGAAAATGACCAGAATCAAGACCCGCGGCGGGTTGATAAGCACCGAAGAAGACCGTCATTTCACTGGCGAAGTTCGCAAAACCGGGGAGACCAATCGATGCAAAAGCTGCCAAGCCAAAGGCAAAGGCAAGGGCGGGCATGGGCTTGGCAAGCCCCCCAAAAGAATCGATGGCCAGCCCTGATCGCTGGGTGCGAAGCATTCCCGCCATCGCAAAGAGGGCGGCGATTGAAAGACCATGAGCGAACATCAAAAGGGCGGCTCCACTCAATCCAATGACATTCATCGCGGCCACCCCAAGGAAGATGTAGCCCATGTGCATGACACTGGAATTGCCGAGGAGAAAATCGAGTTTCTTTTGGGCGATGGTCACCAACCCCACATAAATAATATTTCCAACAAGCAGGATGAGGAGCAGATTTGCCCAGTATTTTGCGCCCTCAGGAAGCATCGGAATGGCGATCCGCATCATCCCGTAGAGTCCAAACTTTTTCAAGACCCCCGCGTGAAGCATGGCGGCTGGGGTAGGAGCAGAAGCGTAGGCGGCGGGTGCCCATGAATGAAAGGGGAAAAGAGAGACGAGGATGCCGAAACCGACGAGGAGGAGCAGATAGGGACGGCATTGGGCGGCGCCAGGAATGACTCCACTCGAGGCCAGCTTTTGGAGTTCGATCAGATTAAAAGTACGAACGGCTTCGGGAAAGGCGAAGTAGAGATCGAGCAGACCGATCAGAAGGATAAAGCTCCCCAGACCGAGATAAATGGTAATTTTCCAAGCGGCCGTCTGGCGTTCTCCACTTCCCCAAAGACCGATCAGAAGGAAGGTCGGGATAAGCGCAAGCTCATGAAATGCATAGAGGAAGAAGAGATCCACCGAAGCAAATGCCCCCGCAGCACCCGCACTAATCAGGAGGAGACAGGCGTAAAAGAGGGGCTCGCGTTTTTCAATTTTTGGGGTCAGCCAAATCGCCGCAAAGGTAACAATCCCCGTGAGGAGGAGCATCAGTAGGCTCAGCCCATCGACCCCGACGGCATAGCCCAGCTTCCATTCTGGGGCGATCGAGAAGGAGTTTTCAAATTGGAATCCGCCCAATGATCGATCGTAGGCAAAAAAGAGCCGGCAGGAGATAAGGAGCTCCCCAAAGGCCGCCACCCGCGCGGTCAGTCGGGCAGGTGAACCGAGAAGAATGCCGATGGCGGCAAGAAGAGGAATGAAAATGAGAAGCGTCAGCATCGGAGTCGTTTGATTCTTGGAAGCGGATTACCGGATTGCCCCAGCGGTGAAGAAGAGCGGAGACCGATAAAGATAAAGGCGAACAGGAGCACTCATTTAGTAAAAACGACCAGATAGATCAGCCCAATGACGCCGAGACCGAAGAGTAAGGCGTAGGCCTGAAGATTGCCGACTTGAAGGAATCGCAGAACAAAACCAGCGCCCCAAGTCGCACTACTTAACCCACGAACGATCAACCCATCAAGAATCCACTTGTCGAACCAAGCTGAGGTCACCGCCAAAAGGTCTTGGGTGCCCGCGATCAAAGCGGCGTAAATTTCATCAATGTAAAATTTGTTTTTAAACAATGGGATAGAAATAAATTCCTTTTCACGACCGCGATAAAGGAACCAAGCGAATCCGGTTCCGCATAGGAAGAAGCCGATCGCGAGAATTTCCACAATTAGGTGGTGCTTCGGCTCGTGGTCGCCGAGAAAATAATGAGCCGTGCCATACCCAGCAAACACCGCAAAGAACGCCAGAATCAAAAGCGGAGCGGTCATGGCTGGGGGTCCATCGTGACCATGTTTCGCCGCGTCAGAACGCTCTTTTCCAAAGAAGACCACGACGTAAAGTCTGGTCATATAGAAAGCGGTCAGGAAGACGGTGAACACCCCTGGAAGAAAAAACCACAGGCTCCGATCATAAGCGGCATAAAGGATTTCGTCCTTTGAAAAAGATCCGCTGAAGCCGGGGCATCCAGTGAGCGCAAGGTAGCCCGCTGTAAATGCCCAAAAGGTCCAACGCATCCGATGCCGCAACCCACCCATTTTCCAGATCCCTTGCTCGTGATGAAGCTGATGAATGATCGCCCCTGCACCGAGAAAGAGGAGCGCCTTAAAACAAGCGTGAGTGAACAGATGAAACATCGCCGCTCCAGGCGCCGCCACGCCCACGGCGAGGATCATATATCCCAACTGCGAAAGGGTGGAGTAAGCGAGAATCCGCTTAATGTCATCCTGCTGCGTAGCCATCAAAGCGGCGAACAAACAAGTCACCGCGCCGATGGTGGCGATCACCGCTTGGGCGGTCAGGGATGGCTCAATCAGAAAACTCACCCGAGCCAGCATGTAGACTCCAGCCGCCACCATGGTTGCCGCGTGAATCAATGCAGAAACAGGCGTCGGACCCTCCATGGCATCAGGAAGCCAGACATGAAGAGGCATTTGCGCAGACTTGCCCACCGCACCGCAAAAGATCAGGAGCACCGCGGTGGTAAGAAACAAAGGATGAACGGTCAGCAGGGAAATCTTCCCTTGTATATCTGCAAAGACCACCGAACCCACCACGCTCCAAACCATTAAAATTCCCAACATAAACCCAAAGTCACCAATCCGATTGGTCAGAAACGCTTTGTTGGCGGCCGCGGAAGCGGTATCACGGGTGTGCCAATGGCCGACGAGTAAGTATGAACTTACCCCGACGAGTTCCCAAAAGATGAACATCATCGCGAAATTGTTGGCGAGCACGATCCCCAGCATCGAAAAAATGAAAAAGCTGAGGTTCCCAAAAAATCGCGGGGATCCGTCGTCGTCCTTCATGTAGACGAGCGAATAAATATGCACCAGCGTACCCACCCCAGTCACAATCAAAAGCATCGCCTTACTCAGGTAATCGATGGTTAACCCGATGGGAATCCGCAGACCGGGCAGGTCAATCCATGAGAACTCGCTCGGCGAAGTGGAATCGGGGCCAAAGAAAACCACCAAACTCGCCAGAAAAGCAAAGGCCACCGCGCCCACCGAAATGCTCAAACTGAGTTGGCGAAATTTTCGGAGGAAAAGCTGAATCAAGATGGCACTGATCAGCGGAACAATCAGGATGAGCCAAGGCAGTGTAGTGTAGATGTCCATGCGTCAGGCGTAGGGCTAGAACTTTAGCGAAGAGATGTCATCGACATGGGTCGTCTGGCGCACTCGGAAAAGAGCCACAATGATCGCCAGCCCGACCGCCACCTCAGCGGCCGCGACCGTAATAATGAAGAACACGAGCACTTGGGCGTTGTAATTCGGTAATCCGTCGGCAGTTAGGTTAAATCGAGAAAATGCCACGAGGGTGAGATTGGCGGCATTGAGCATCAACTCAAGACACATAAAGATGATGAGAATATTCCTCCGGAGCATCACCCCAGCAAAGCCGATGGCAAAGATCAGACCACCGACAAAAAGATAATGATTGAGAGTCAGTTGCATGGGTTATCCAAGGATCAGAGAGACAAAATTCGAGAAGAGATCTGGAGGCGCTCCGGGAGTATGATGCAGTTTCGCCCTCATTTGAGTTCACGCTTTGAAAGAACCACCACGCCGATCGTCGAGACCAGAATGAGCACACCAATCACCTGAAAAGGAAGGTTATGCGTAGAAAAAAGCGTGCTCCCGAGATGGTGGACGTCGTCGATCGTTCCCGACGCAATCGGCGGAAACTCCGTCTTTCCTAACGCAAAATGACTCAAAACATTGCTGAGTTGGACCACGAAAAGCGCCGTAACCCCACCCCCAGCAATGTAGGCCAGCGGGTTCATTTTCCGACGGGCCTCACTCTGAATATTCAAGAGCATGATGATGAAAAGGAAGAGGACCATCACCGCTCCAGCATAGACGAGGACTTGGATGGCTGCGATGAAGTAAGCGTTCAGTCCGACAAAAAGGGCCGCCAACCCAAGGAGCGAGACAACTAGGCTCAGGGCACTGGCAACGGGGTTACGATTGGCAACCACTGCGACCGCGAAGACCAAGACGAGGGCGGAAAATAGATAAAAGAGAATCGGGGACATCAGGTTACTTCTTCGGATTCCACTTGTGCACCAAGCCCGTAAACACTCCACCGAGTTCGTAGAGCTTCGTTTTATCATGCACCATTTCAGCGCGACTCAATCCAGTAATGGCGTAGTCTTTCCGCAGAAAAATCGCCTGCTCTGGACAAACCTCCTCGCAAAGCCCGCAATAGATGCAACGGATCATGTCGATCTCAAAATGCTTCGGCCTCTTCTCTACTTTCGCAAATCGATCCGTCGCAGGAATTTCCTCTGGCTTGATCGTGATCGCATGCGGCGGGCAAATAAACTCGCAAAGCTGGCAAGCCACACAACGTTCCCGACCGTGATCATCCGTGACCAGCGTGGGCGCGCCACGATAATGGTCAGGTAAGTGAGTGTCCCATTTTTCTTCGGGATACTGCATCACCACCTTCGTCTCACCTTTGAGCATCCGAATAAGATGCTTAATCGTGATCATCATTCCAGCGACGATCGAAGGAAGATAGACTTTCTCTTTCCAATTCAAATTAGGGCGTGGGACGATGTAAGCCATAGAGCGTTATCGAATGAAGGCGAGGACCGCGGCGGTGATAAAGATGTTCACAAGGGCGATTTCAAATAAATAGAGCCAACCAAGTTTCATTAACTGGTCATAGCGGAAACGGGGAAGCGTCCAACGAACCCAGATAAAAACCAGAAGCAACACGGCGACTTTAGCGAAGAAAGTCACAATGTTGACCAATCCCCAAACCCAACTAGGAAGAGAGTGAAATAATTCCAATCCTCCCTCTCCCGCCCCATTCGGGATCAAAGGAATGTGATACCCCCCAAGGAAGAGCACCGTAATCAAGGCGCTCCCCGCAATCATCGCGGTATATTCCCCAAGAAAAAAGAGCGCGAACTTCATCGACGAATATTCAGTATGATAACCAGAAACCAACTCCGATTCCGATTCCGGCATGTCAAAAGGCAATCGGTTGGTCTCCGCAAACATCGAAATCGTGAAAGTGATGAAAGCAATCGTGACCGGAATCAACAACGCCAATTCCCGCAAGCCCAAATGCCCATCCGTAAATGGCAGGAGCAACCATCCCTCTCGCACTTGATAATTGACGATCGAGGTCAGCCCAGAAGATCCGCAGATCAACAACACCGGCACCGCACTCAGCCCCATGCAAAGCTCATAGCTGATCATTTGCGATGTACTCCGAATTCCCCCGAGGAACGGATACTTCGAATTCGACGACCACCCCGCCAAAACAATTCCATAAACGCTCACGCTGGAGATCGCGAACATGAAGAGCAACCCCACATTGATATCCGCGACCACCATCGGTTGGCCAAAAAGCGTGCTCCCAAAAGGAATCGCCGCCAGAGCCACGATCGCTGGCATCATCGACAAACAGGGCGCTAACCAGAAATAAAGCTTGTTCACATGGCCGGGCACAAAGTCTTCCTTGAGAAGAAACTTCACCGCATCAGCGACAGGTTGACCAAGCCCACCCAAACCGGGAGAAAAATCTTTGCTCAAACCAGGAATCAGCGAAAGCGGAAATCCCGTCCGATTAGGCCCGACCCGATCCTGAATCAATGCACTCACTCGGCGCTCCGCGTATACCGTGTAGCTGACCATCGGCAGGACGACGAGGAAGATGAGAAAAATGGTCTTCGCCAGCGAGATGGCGCTGAGCATCCAAAAATGGGTATCGGTGAGAAATTCCATTGGTGACATTTATTGACTAAGAAGCCCCCCGCCGACGAGTGGCTTTTCTGAAAGAATCTTCAATCCCAGATCCCCAATTTTACTCAAACTCAGGCCCTCAAAATCTTGATGAGCCAAGGCCATCGCCCCAAAGACCGCTTCAATTGTCTCCCATTGATTCTTGCCAGAAACCGCCACCAACAAATCCCGAAGGATCTCCCAGTCATCCCGAGCGTCCGCCGGCGGATGAACCGCCCGATTCAATCGCTGGATTCGCCCCTTCGCATTAATCATCGATCCACGCTTCTCCACCCAAGCACTCGCCGGAAAGAGCACAGTAGCATGGGGTGTCGTTTGGTTGGGCAAGATATCCATCGCGATAATCGCATCCAATTTCTTGATTTCTGAGGCGACCAAACCGCACTTTGTTAAATCTTCACCAAGGGTGACCACTGTCCGAATCGCCCCACTCCGAACACCCGCAATGAACTGCGATAATCGCGCCCCAGGCTCACTGGTACAAAGACCGATTCGTTTTGCCCCCGTAGTATTGGGGTTGCGATCAGCGGCGATCAACAGCCCGTCAGACTCCTCAAGGCGAGGTAAAATGTCATGCTGCCCCGCGATGTTCAACGCCCCAATCAACTCGCTCGCCAAGAAGAGCTCCTCATTCGTCATTCGACCAGACGCTACCACCCAAAGATTGTCAGCCGCTGGCGATTTGAGAATTTCCGCCGCAATCGCAATCGCAATCCGCCAATCAACCACCTGGCCCTTGACCATCGGATGAGTCAGCCGCCGTTCGTCGGCGACATATTTAAAGTTCAATCGATGCGAATCAGGCATCCAGTCGCCGTTCACGGCATTGTTTTCCCGGGGCGTAATGCGGTAAATCGTGTTCTCACGCGAACTAATGATGATATTCGATCCCGTCCCGCAATTCACATCAATCGTCTTCGTTTCCTTCAAAAACCAGACGCGCATTTTAAAGCGAAAATCCGTCGAAGTCAGCGCCCCCACTGGACAGAGATCCACCGTATTCAATGAGTAATTGCTCTCCAATGGTCGGTCGCCATGACAAGCAATGGAGTTGAAACTCCCTCGCGAGACGATTCCCAAAACATCGTCGTCCGCTACCTCTTTCATAAAACGAATACACCGCGTGCAAAGAATGCAACGCTCCGCATCCAAAGTAACCCTCGGTCCCAGCTCAATCCTCTTGGGCTTCTTGACCTTCTCCTCCAGAAAACGAGACTCTCCCTGCCCAAACTCCACCGAGTATTCTTGAAGATGACACTCCCCCGCTTGATCACAAATCGGACAATCAAGCGGATGGTTAATCAGCAAAAATTCCAAGACGCCCTTCCGCGCCTCCTCAACGATCGCCGACCCTGTACGAATACCCATCCCCTCGGCAATGTCTTGAGCACAAGAGATTTGTGGACGAGGAATCCAACCGATCTCTGGACGCCCATCCGCACCGAGAATCGGTTGCCGATCAGGCGTCATCTTTGGCATTCCCATCTCCACCATGCACATCCGACAATTGCCGGGCGTAGAAAGTTTCGGATGATAGCAGTAATGCGGAATAAATTTTTCCGCCTGCTTACAAGCCTCAATCACTCTCGTGCCCTTAGGAAACTGCAACCAAACCCCATCAATTTGTACATTGATCAAGGGAACAACAGGAGCGGCGATTTCAGTGCTCATCAGATTTTACTTCGTTGCCGCTGGCGCCAGCGGTGAGTGGGTGCGACGGTCCTCAATGGTTTCAATTGTCTCGTGCTCAATCAACTCCTCAGAGGTATACTCCGGCGGCATCGGGGGCGGAACCAACTTGCGCGACCGACTCGCAAACTCCTCACGAAACTTATCCACAAAGCTTTGCGTCGGCCAAGAACAGGCCTCCCCAAATGAACAAATGGTTTTTCCCGCAATCCCATCCGCCACAGTCCGCAAGGTCTGCGGATCCGTCTCCGTACCCCCTCCAGCCAAAACCCGATCGGTAATCTTCTTCATCCAAAGTGCCCCCTCCCGACACGGCGTGCACTGACCACACGATTCATGCGCATAAAAGGTGTTGAGATTGTTTAATGTCTCCACCATGTCCCGCGTCTGATCCATCACGATCACTCCCCCAGAACCCGCCATCGAGCCACAGGCCGCCAAGGTATCGAAATCCATCGGAATGTCCTCCAGCCCAATCTCCCCCGTCTTCAGCGCATATCGCTCACCCGCCCGCAAAACTTTAGCAGACGATCCCCCAGGAATCACCGCCTTCAGCGCGCCACCATCTTTAATTCCCCCACAAAGGTCGTTGATTAATTCCCCCATCGTCACACTTCCCACCTCCACCTCAAAATAACCAGGCTTCGCCACATCTCCACTCACACAAAGAATCCGCGTCCCCGTATTATTAGGGCGCCCAATTTTCGCGTATTCCGCTCCACCCATCTTGATAATGTGCTTCACATTACAAAGCGTCTCCACATTGTTCACCACCGTCGGACACTGATAAAGCCCCAAGACCGCCGGAAAATACGGCGGCTTGATCCGCGGATAAGCCCGCTTCCCCTCAAGCGACTCAATCAACCCCGTCTCCTCCCCACAAATGTAAGCTCCCGCGCCCCGATGCACGTAGATCTCACAATCAAATCCACTCCCAAGAATGTTCTTCCCAAGAAAATTTCGCGCCCGAGCCTCCTCAAGCGCCTTCTCCAAAATCTCCGCCCCTTCAGAAAATTCCCCGCGAACATAGATGTATCCCTGCTTCGCCCCCACCGCAAAACAGGCAATAATCATCCCTTCAAGAATCTGATGAGGATCTTGATGAATAATATAGCGGTCCTTAAATGTTCCCGGCTCCGACTCATCCGCATTGCAAATCAGATAAACGGGCTTCTTTTCGTCCTGTTTAATAAATCCCCATTTCACCCCACAAGGAAACCCCGCCCCGCCTCGACCACGCAAACCGCTCGCCTTCACCTCCTGAACGATACTCGCTCGTGGCATCTTCAACGCCTTCCCCAACTCAGCGTATCCCCCGTCATTTAAATAACACTCAATATCCGTCGTCCAACCTTCCCGATCGATATTCTTGAAAATGATCCGCCGCTCCCGTGGATGGACTGGACGAAGCTTCGGCAGTGTCGCATCCGATCGGCTTAATTGAAGCAAGTCTGCCACCGCCGCGATCTCCACGTTCTCCTTAAGATTCTCGCCGACCATCGCCACAGGTGCACTCCCACAACTCGCCAAACACTCCACAAACTCCACACTGAATTTTCCATCAGCCGAAACCGCAATCGGGTTGCCGTGACCACCGTGCTGGTGGCTCGCCCATTCTTTTAAATCAATTCCCGCCACCTTTGCCACAGCTTCCTTTAACTCATAAGCCCCTGCCATCGCACAAGATAGCGTCCGGCAAACTCGGATATGCCGTTGACCCGCAGGCACTCGCCGAAACATCGGATAAAATGTCACCAACTCCAAAACATGAATCGGCGACATCTCTAACTTCTCCGCAATCCACGCCATCGCTTCATCACTAATCCACCCATAATGCTCCTGCCAAAGATGTAACAACGGAAGAGACGCGCTCCGCTTCGAAACCGCATAGTGGCTGATCGCTTGCTCAATTTTGATCAGAAGTTCAGACGAAACATTCATAGATTTGGTGCCGTGGATACTGGCGGTTGGTTTACGCGCGGTAACCGACCAAGAGATGACTTTTCCGTAAAATGCGCCGGCCGATTCTGGAGTTTGTTGTCAAGGAATTGTAACTCCACCGTCTGCCCCCCTTCCGTGTAAAAATAACGCAATAATGGCACCTCCCGCGTCACCTGACGCTCAACTTGTTGAAGCTCTTGCCGAGAAGGTTGACCAAGAATCGACTCAACCTCCTTAACCGATAGCGTCCGCCCAGCATCAATTTGGGCGTTCAGAGCGTCGATGTTTCGATCAGAAACTCGAGGACCACAGCCGTTCAAGCCGCAAAGGACAATAAAGGATAAGAAACCAACGATCATACAACGCACGACAACCTAGACGATGACGATTGATCTCCCCACAGGGCAAGTGAATTTGTGAAAAATTTCACAAAGTCCCTTTCGTCACGAACTTCCACCCACCCAAATTCCCCACTAACTCGAATCCTTACAGGTTTTTAAGCGATGGATTCTTGCCGAAATACCCTTCTCCGAGTATCTCCAACCACATCCAATCTCTCTCGCCAAGCGCCAGTCATCAAATGAAACACCTCATCGCCACCATTCTCCTCACCTTTTCCGCCAGTTGCTTCACCTACTCCGAAGACGAACCTCCGGCTCGTAAGGCGGTGCCCGTCGAAACACGCGATGTCACCACACAGCTTCAAATCTTTCTCGATCAACAACTTTTCAGCCCAGGCCTCATCGATGGTCGCCCAGGCGAATTCGTCGGCAAAGCCTTGCGACGCTACCAACGCGCCCACAACCTCCCCGATACCGGCATCCTCGACGAAAATATCCCGCTCGATTCCGTCTTCCCCATCTACACCTCTTACACCCTAAAAGAAGGGGACTTTAAATTTGTCGGTCCCTCACCGAAAAAACCCATCGACCAAGCCAAACTCAAAAAACTTCTCTACCCCAACATCGTCGAGTTTATCGCCGAACGATACCATCTCACCCCCACTTTCCTCGGCAAACTCAACCCCAACATCAACCTCGATACTCTCGAAGTCGGTGCCGTCCTCCGCGTTCCAAATGTCGATCCATTCGTCATCGAATCCCTTCCCGCTGAAGGTAATATGCCCGAAATTCCTGAGTTCAAATCGCGGCTCATTAAAATCGATCGCACCAACAAAATCCTCGAACTCTACCAAGGCGAAAGTCTCCTCGCGTCTGTTCCCATTACCCCAGGAATCCAAGGGGGCGGTGCCAAGGAAACCCCCGCCGGCAAATGGAAAATCCTCGGAATCGCCACCAGCCCCACCTTCCGCTGGGATAACGGCGTCCTCGAATACGGCAAACGCTCGGATGTTTCCTACCTCCTCCCACCAGGACCCCGGAATCCCGTCGGCGTCCTCTGGATCGGCTTAAATAAACCAGGGATCGGGATCCACGGAACTTCCAGCGCTTGGACCATCGGACGCGCCACCAGCCACGGTTGCATGCGGGTCGGAAACTGGGACGTTGTTCGCCTCTCCAAGCTCATCACCAAAGGCATGACTGTGGAAATTCAATAAAGTCACTCTCGACTTTCCCCCCAACAACTCAACCGCTCAACGCCGAGCCGCTGGCGCAGGGATTTGCTTAAACCGCTTGGTCAACTCGACCAATGGCCCCTCAACCCCTAATCGCTCCAACGAACTCGCCCCCACAAAACCCACACAGTCCGTATGCAAATTCACGTGCGCCGCATCTTCCGGCGTGCAAATCGGACCTCCATGCGAAAGGAAGAAAATGTCCTTTCGACCCGTCGAACGCGCCCCTTCAATAATTTCCTGCGTCCGCCGCACAGCGTCCTCCATCGGCACAACCGCTCCCGTCACCCCAATACTCCCCCCAATCGTCGTTCCAACATGCGCAATAATCGCATCCGCACCCACATCCGCCATTCTCCGAGCCTCCTCCGCCGTAGCAACATAGACGATCGTAAATAAATCCATCCGATGCGCTAACCCAACCATCTCAAACTCTTTCTCTACACTCATCCCCGTCTCCTCCAGAACACGACGAAAATGACCATCCACAATCGTGTGCGTCGGAAAATTGTTCACCCCACTAAACCCCATCTCCTTAACCCGCCCCAACCAATGCCACATCCGACGACGCGGGTCGGTCGCGTGTACCCCGCAAATCACCGGAATTTCTTCGACGATCGGCAAGACTTCGTATTCTCCAATGTCCATTGCCACCTGATTTGCATCGTCATAAGCCATTAAACCACAAGTTGATCCATGACCAGCCATCCGAAAACGACCAGAGTTGTAAATAATGATCAAGTCCGCCCCACCCTTCTCAATAAACTTCGCACTAATCCCCGTTCCAGCACCCGCAGCAATAATCGCTTCCCCACGATCAAGCGTCGCCTGCAATCGTGCACGGACTTCCGTCCGCGTATAAGGGTTCCCTTTTCCAGTCCAGATGTTCGGCATAAATAATCAGTTGTTTGATGAAGGTTGATTGGCACTTGAGCCACTTCCGCCCACGGCCAGAAGAACAACAAAGCAGACTCCAGAGAATTTAGTAAAGCACTTCTCCGCAATTTTACCCCTCGACTGGCTGGTTTACTTTCCTTTGTCCCTTGGCTACTTTCCTCCCGCATGCCGTATCAAAAATCCGATGGAATGAACTATGCCCCCGAAGGCAAACCAGCACCAGTCGTCGCCTTAGGTGAATTCGTCTTTGCCGCCACCAGTCTCGATCACGGACACATTTACGGCCAATGCAAAGGCCTGATCGAAGCCGGTGGCGAACTCCGCTATGTCTATGACCCTGATCCTCAAAAGGTCGCAAAATTCTCCGCCGCCTTTCCCGGCGTTGTTCCTCTCCCCAACCTCGAATCCCTCCTAGAAAATACTCACATTCAACTCGTTACCGCCGCCGCTGTTCCCAATCTCCGTGGCCCACTCGGCTTGCGCGTCCTCGATGCTGGCAAAGATTATTTTACCGACAAAACCCCCTTCACCACCCTCGAACAACTCCATGACGCCCGCGCCAAAGTCCTCGCTACCGGAAAAAAATATCTCGTCTATTTCAGCGAACGCCTCCACGTAGAATGCGCCGTCCGCGCAGGCCAACTCATCGAACAGGGCGCCATCGGGCGCGTGGTCCAAGTCATCGGCATCGGCCCCCATCGTAGCTCCCCAGCTTCTCGCCCCGATTGGTTTTGGTCCCGCGAAAAAACCGGGGGCATCCTCTGCGACATCGGTTCACACCAGTTTGAACAGTTTCTCCACTACAGTGGCGCCACAAGCGCCACCGTCACCAATGCCCAAGTCGCTAACTATCGCCATAAAGATCGTCCCGAATTTGAAGACTGGGGTGAGACTAATCTCCTCGCAGATAACGGCGCAACCAACTATGTTCGAGTCGATTGGCTAACCCCCGACGGCCTCCGCACTTGGGGCGATGGCCGAACCATCATCCTCGGCACCGATGGATATATCGAACTCCGCAAATACCTCGACCTCACCCGCGATGCCGAAGGGGATCAACTCTTTCTCGTCGATCACCACGGCGAACACCACATTCGTTGCCACGGCGAAGTCGGGTACCCCTTCTTTGGTGACCTAATTCTCGACTGCCTAAACCGTACCGAGTTTGCCATGACTCAAGATCATACATTCCTCGCCGCCGAACTTTGCCTCCAAGCCCAAGCCCAAGCCCGAAAAATTGAGGCTTGATTCCCATTCCCTCCCACCACAAAAACTTCACTAAATCGCCCCACTCACCCTTCACCTCGAATATGTCCAGACGACGACTCTTCCTTTTTGCCTCAATCGGACTCTGCCTTCTCCCCGGTTGCTCCACTTTCACCCAAAAAGAACTCGCGCAACTTCACCAAAGCTCCATCTCCCCAACCCTCGCACTCAAATTCTCTCAAGCCAAAGTCCTCACCCCAAGCGATGTCGTCGAACTCACCCGCACGGGCGTTCCTGAAAAACTCATCATCCGCCAAATCGATAGCACGGGACTCGATTATACCCTCAAAAAAGGGGAACCCGACCGCTTGCTGAAATCAGGGGTCAGCCCAAAAGTCGTCGAAACGATGATCATTGAATCCGATCACTTTAACAGAAACTTCGCCCCCGGATTTGGCCCCCATTACGTCAGCCCCTACGATGAGGTTGTCGTCACACCCGGCAACCCCTACCGATACACGGACTCCGCAGTCAATGGGGTCGGCTTTTCAGGCTATCGCGGACCCCAAACCTATAATCCCTACGTCTGGCGTCAGTAAGTTTACGAGTTCTCCCCAAGGCGAAAATCACCCCACCCAACGTTCCCTCCCCATCGCTAGAGGTTCGGTATCTGATAAGTCTTGTCCGCCAGCCACAACGTATCCCGATAGTCTGTCTCCCGAATGAATCGAGCAGAACCATCCGCAAAGACATAGTTTGATCCGTCGTCGTAAGCCTTCAAATTGAGGATGTCTTTGTTGTTCCCATGCGGCGGTTCCAAGAAATCCATGAAGAAATGCCCGCTCCCCGTTTTCGGTGTCCCTAAAAGCAAGGTGTTCGATGGTGAATCTAAACGGTTAATCCGAATATCCATCCCCAATTGACCGAAAGCTCCTAAATCATTGTACCCGTTCATGATATAGCTCGTGTTGTTCGACTTGTTACTCAGTGGATCAACCTTCCGCACCAAAAAATTCCCCGGATCTCCAGGCGCAGCAAAAACCTTGGTGTCTTGAAGATACCCCGCAATCAACTTCGGCCAACGGTCGATCCCAATCTCGCCGTTTTCCCGCCCAGGCAACTCATAGTCATGCTCCGACGCATAACTAAGCATCGCCATTCCCACCTGCCTCATATTACTCAAACCCGCCGTCTGGTTTCCCCGACGCTTCATCACCCCAAAAACCGGAAACGCCAGCGCCACCAAGATGGCGATTACCGCAATCACCACCAATAACTCAATCAAGGTAAAAGCGGAACGGTAAGAATTCGATTTCATCAGTACTTTAATCAGGAAAGGTGCACGACAGATCATCTGCAAAAGACAAAAAGCCCCAGCAACCCACTCGCGTCGAATGAAAAACCACCATCCCCCTCACAAATTAGACAAAAACCAACCAAACCCCTTCACCCCACCTGCCTTGCCCTCTGGCACCTCAGCTTGGCATCTTCGCCACCAACACTCCCCACAAATCGCTGGCCCTGAAACCAATGAATCCGCGGTTCTCCCATTCTCTCCCCTCCAAAGTCTACCCATTCGCCCACTCCAATAACTCCTTCGGTGGCCCCAAATTCGGAACCAATACCTCCATCTTTCGCGAAGAAATCTCCAAGGTCACTGGCAAATGCCCAATCACCTCTCCATCCACCTCCACAGGCACTTTCTCATCACTCGTCACCCTCAACTTTCTCGTCTGAAAATAACTCACATCCGCCAACTCCGTGTGCTTCCCCAATAAAAGCGTCCCTAAATACTTCGCAATATCTAAGTAACCTAAGTTCTTGAAAATCAATACGTCTAATAGCCCATCATCAATCCGCGCATCCTTAAAAACCACAAAGGGTCCCCCATAATATCTCCCATTCCCAATCAACACAAAAGATCCCTCCTGCTGCTCCCCATCCACTTCCACCACCAATCGAGGTGGCTTCCGCAAAGCAATTTGCGCCGCCGAAATCACATAACTCAACGGCCCAAAATTCCTCTTAAACTCCGCACTCGTCTCCTCCACCACCTGCGCATCCAACCCCACCCCAGCCAACTGAATAAAATATCGTTCGTTCGCCCGCGCTAAATCAATCTTCCTCGTATACCCACCCCGAATCACCGACCACGCCGCATCCAAATCACTCGGAATTCCTAACTCCGACGCCAGCACATTCATCGTCCCCACTGGCAAAATTCCCAGCGCCACCCCCGTCCCCGCAATCCCATTCACCACCTCATTGACCGTCCCATCCCCTCCCGCCGCCACCACATAC